>DATGHS010000198.1:0-6608 GCA_035307785.1 Gemmataceae bacterium | reverse complement strand
GAGGCCCAATGCCGCCTGGCGAATGTAGTTACAGGCGAATTCCACGGGCAACGTGCCCTTGCGCTGCACCACGCGCGTGAGGTTGGTGCCTTCCACATATTCCATGACCAGGAAGTGCAATCCGCCGGCCTTGTCGGCGTCGTGCGCGGTGACGATGTTGGGGTGCAGAAGATTCGCGGCGGCCCGTACTTCGCGTTCGAAGCGATCGACCAGAAACGGCGTTTGTGTGAGCTTGGGCTTGATGATCTTCAGGGCCACGCGGCGCTTCATCACCCGATGTTCCGCTTCAAAGACCATGCCCATGCCGCCGGCCCCCAGGAAGCGCAGAATCCGGTAGCGCGGATGATTCTTTAACTCCAGCGGGATTTCCAGGTCTTCCGGCGCCGGCGGCGGCTTGGCGTAGGCATCCGGGTTCTCAAGCCGCGTGGCGATCTGGGTGAGAATCGACGATTCCGAACGGCCTTCCACCTGGAGCCGGCATTCGCCGCAAATCGCGATATGCTCGCGCACCGCCTGGGCGCCGTCTTCGTCGAGCAACCCCAGCGCGAACGCTGCGAGTCGCTCCGGCCCTGGATGTTTGGCAGTGCGTGGCTGCATGATTCCAATCCTCGCCACGGCACCCGCCCCGGCGATTGTTGAAGAGGCGATGAGAACCTTATTTCAGGATATGGCAATTTGGCGGGAATTCAAAATGTAATGAGCCCGCAGCGCAAGCAAGGGACGTCCCTTGCTTGCGCTGCGGGCTCATTACAAAACTTATCCCCCAGCCGCTTCCAGCTTCGAGCGAATCTCCGGCGGAATCTCCGTCGATTCGAGGCGATCGTCCGGCAGGACGCGGCAACACACCGACGTGATTTCCCCGCGTGCCAGCACTTCCTCGCCGCGATGGAATTCATGCGCGTACGTCACTGACTTGGTCCCGATTTTCTCAATGCTGATGCGAATTTCCAGCAGGTCTTCGAAGCGAGCGGGAATGAAGTAATCGCACGCGGCAGAGACACGCGGAAAACTAAAGCGCTGCTCCTTGCCCTGCCACACGACGCCGAGCCCCAGATGGCGCAGAAAATCGACCTCGGCCTCCTCCATATAGCGGAAGAAATTGCTGAAGTGGACCATCCCGGCCATGTCGGTCTCGTGGAATTCGACCCGGCGATGTGTGCGAAAGGCGGTTTTCATGGGGAATACCATTGAGCCCGCAGCGCGAGCAAGGGCTGTCCCTTGCTTGCGCCGCGGGCTCAGATAAGCCTTTTACCCTTTCAGCGCCTTGGAATAATTCTCGCTAATCGCATCCCAATTCGCGACATTCCACCAAGCTTCCAGGTATTTCGCGCGCAGGTTGCGGTACTTCAGGTAGTACGCGTGCTCCCACACGTCGATGCCGAGGATGGGCGTTTGGCCCTTCATCAGCGGGTCGTCCTGGTTGGCGGTGCTGATCACCGTGAGGTTCTTGTTCGGCCCCACTACCAGCCAGCCCCAGCCGCTGCCGAACCGGGCAGTAGCGGCGGCGTTGACGTCCTTTTTGATCTTGTCGAGGCCTCCGTACGTCTCGATGGCTCGTGCAAGTTCGCCCTTGGGCTGGCCGCTCATCGCCGCCGGGCACATGATGACCCAGAAGAAGCTATGGTTCCAGTGGCCGCCGCCGTTGTTGATCACGCCCTGGCGAACTTTCTCCGGTACGCTATCGATGTGGCGGACCAGTTCGTCGATCGACTTATTCGCCCATTCGCTGCCGGCGACCAGCTTGTTCAGGTTATCTACATAAGCTTGATGGTGCTTGTCGTGGTGAATCTGCATGGTTTCCGCATCAATGTGGGGTTCCAATGCATCGTAGGCGTATGGTAACTTGGGTAGCGTGAAGCCGGGCTTGTCGTCGGCAAGGAGCGACAGCTTCGGTAGGAGCAATCCGGCAGCGCCGGCGCCGGCGGTCAGTAGCATCTGGCGGCGTGTCAACAGCGGCATGGGCATCTCCTTGGTGGCTCAATCGGAATGGGAACGGAACTCGGTTCCAGGGATTCAACTATGGGCATCAGTGAGCTAAGGCAAGCAGCCGTGGCACGGAGATCAGAAGTCAGGGGTCAGGAAACAGAAGTCAGAAGTCAGAGGTCAGAATTCAGCGCGGCACGTGTTCGCTATGATTTGCTAGTCTTTGCAGCGTTCGCGATGTTGTTGTTGTTCATTCTGCTCACGCGGGCGGTCCTTTGGGAATGGGCGCCGCTGGCGGAATGGGATCGCGTTTGTTGCGAGCGGTTGCATCAACATGGGCGAACCGCACCATCGCTCGTCGCGTTCTTACAGGCCTTCACCTATCTTGCCAGCACACGCATGCTGTTCCTGGAAACCACACTCATAGCGCTGATGCTGGCCGTGTGCCGGCACTGGCGATTGGCCCTGGCATGGATGACGTCCATTTGCACCGGCTACTTGCTCGTCCACGTGTTGAAGGCCGTGGTTGGCAAGCCGCGACCAGTATTTCCCGATCCGTTCGAATTCCCGATCAACGGCAGTTTCCCCAGCGGGCACACCGCCGGCGCCGTCCTGGTGTTTGGCTTGCTCGCTTATCTGTTGGCGCGCTTCTGGCCGAATCGGAGATGGGCTAGCTACGCCGGTTGCAGCGCGTTGATCCTAGCGATTGGTTTCAGTCGTGTCTATCTCGGCGCACACTGGTTCAGCGACGTGGTGGGCGGCATCGTAATCGGCATGGCGTGCAATTTGGTAGCGATTGCAGTGATGGAGCGAGTAAAAGAACGTAACCCACCGACGCCCTTCTCTAAGACGGAGGGGGGAGCAGTAATTTCCCCCATTCCTCTCAGGGAAAGGGGATAGGGGGAGTTAAGTTGGATTGACCGGCCAATACTCGGGCAATGGTGCCATTGCCGTGACCGGTTCGCGCTTCGTCGGATGCATGAAAGTGAGGCCCCGCGCATGCAAAGCAATGATTTGATCGCGCGGCAACTCGGCTGGCGGGCCAAACGGGATGCTTGATCCGTATAGCTTATCGCCCCAGACGGGATAACCGCGGCTAGCTAGCTGAATGCGAATCTGATGCGAGCGGCCGGTGCGCGGGCAGATTTCCAGCAGCGTGCCACCGTCAACTTGCTGCAAGCAACGATACTCCAGGACTGCCTTCTTTGCACCGACTTCGCCGTCAGCCGCCACTTCCGTGCGCGATTGCTCCGGCAACTTACGCAGCCAGTCTTCCATGATGCCAGATTCCGGCACTGGCTCGCCTTGCACAAGGGCCCAGTAAACTTTTTCCACCTGGTGCTTTTGAAATTGAGCGGCCAGCCGCTGGGCTGCTTTCGTATTGCGTGCGAAGGCGATGACGCCGCCTACCGGCCGATCTAGCCGATGTGGAATGCCGAGGTACACATTGCCCGGCTTGTGGTATTTCTCTTTGATGTAAGTGCGAACGAGCGCTTCAAGGGAAGGAACGCCCGGCGGCGCTTGCGTGAGCAAGCCGGCGGGCTTGTTTACCGCTAAGCAGTGATAATCCTCGAAAAGGACGTGCATTTGAATGGAACCTGCGGGGCTCGAAGACTCGCCCCGCGGCTTATTTACTGTGCCAAGCCGCGGGGCGAGTCTTCGAGCCCCGCGGATCACGATCACGATTTGTTCAGCTCGCCCCGAATGTATTCCAGCGCTTTTTCCAGCACGCGATCCTGAAATACGGCGGATTCCTTGCTCGAATCCTTCTCGGTGCGATCCGGCTTCGCAACAGCGGCACCGGGCTTGCCCTGCACGATATCGCGCTGCCGGCGCCAGGAAACGTATTGGAAGCGCTCGGCATCGGTGAGCTTCACTTCATAGCCCGGATTCGGCTTCACCCCCCATACGTCGGTATCTTTCATGTCGGTGTGGCGGTGAATATTCGCTCCGCTCGGCCGCCAGTAGCTGGCGGTCGTCAGCTTCAGCGCAACCGGCGGCTCATGGTTTGGCAGCTTGATGATGTTTTGCACGCTGCCCTTGCCAAAACTTCGCTCGCCCACAATTACGGCCCGATTGTTGTCTTGCAGCGCGGCCGAGACGATCTCGCTGGCGCTGGCGGAATGGCGATTGATGAGGATTGCGACCGGATGCGCGCTTGGCGGATCGAGCAAGGTACCGCTCGCTTTCGCATCGTAAACCTTCTCGTGCCCCTGCCGGTCGCGGATGCTCACGATCTTGCCAGTGTCGAGCAGCATGTCGCTGATTTCCACGGCAGCCGACAGCAACCCGCCGGGATTGTCGCGCAGATCGAGTACCAGACCGCGAATATTCTGTTCGTGCTCGAGTTTTTCAACTACTTTGCGCAAATCGGTTGCCGCGTGCTCGCTGAAGGCGATCAGGCGGATGTAAGCGATGCGGTTGGTCTTGTCGATCACGAAGTCCCATTCGGCCGGGTTGTCGGGCTTGCGCTGATCGGCCATGACGGCTTCAATCTCGATTTTCGCTCTCTTGAGCTTGTAATCCACCGGCTCCTTACCGCCTTCGTGCAACACCGTGAGGGTGACCTCGGTGCCCGGTTCGCCCTGGATCATCTTGATGATCTGGTCGATGCTCACGTCTTCGAGGCTTTTGCCATCGACTTTTAGGATCAAGTCGCCGGACAAAATGCCGGCCTCGTAGGCGGGCGTGCCCACCATCGGGCTAGTGACCTGCAGCAGGCCCGTTTTTCGGTCCTGGTTGATCTGAATGCCCACGCCGCCGAACGCGCCTTCGCTGGATTTTTCAAAAGCTTTGAAATCGTCGGCGTTGAAGTAGGCGGAATACGGATCGAGCCGCGACAGGCCGCCATTGATCATGTCTTCAACTAGCTTCTGGCGCTGCTCCGGCGTCAATTCGCGGACGTAGTTGTCGTCGACCTCTCTCAGGACATCGATCATCAGCGCTTGCAATTCGTACTGCTGTTCCTGGTTCTTGTTGCCCCGCGGGGCACAAAACGCAATCGTAAGACCGACAATGACAACGGAAGGAAGGCCAAGCAGCCAAGCCAGGTTCCAGCGCGACATGAATGCTCCTTGTGGCGAAGGAAAGATGCTGGATTATAAGGAGATTTCGTTTGGAGGGGAAGACGGGGTGACAAGGTGATAAGGTGACAAGGGAATATTCTTCACCTTGTCACCTTGTTACGTCATTTGCCGCGAATCTGCGCTTTCAGCACATGCTTGAGCCGATTCTCGATTTTGGAGTGTGCCTGGTTCACTTCCTTGTCGGTAAGCGTGCGGTCGGGGGCCTGGTAGGTGAGGGCATAAGCCAGGCTTTTGGTGCCGGACGGAATGCTGGGGCCGCGGTACACGTCGAAGAGCCGGATGCCGGCCAGTAATTCGCCGCCGCCGGCCCGAAGCTCGGCTTGCACGCGCTCGGCGGTGACGGCTTCTTCCACCACGACCGCAATGTCACGCAAATTGGCCGGGTGTTTTGGGACCGGGACGTAACGATAGCGACCCGGCACGTTGGCGAGCAGCGCGTCGAGATCCAGTTCGGCCGCCAGGACGGTCTTACCGGCGAGGTCGAACTTCGGCGCCACGCGTGGATGCAATTGCCCGAATTGTCCCGCAGATTTGCCTGCGACCACGATTTCCGCTGACTTGCCGGGATGCAACCACGCGGTGGACGATTTCTGAAATCTCACGTCGCCCAGGTGCAGTTCCGCGACCAGCGATTCCATCAGGCCTTTAAGATCGAAGAAATCCAATTCCGGCCCCACGCCGGCCGCGGATTCCCCCCAAAATTCGCTCGTTCGCTTGCCGCTGAGCACTATTGCTAACCGACGCGGCTCTTGAGGTAGCTTTTCGCCAGCCTTCGGGAGATACACCGGGCCTACTTCGAACATCGGCACCGTGTTTGTATGCTTGAGGTTGTTTGCGGCCACCTCCAGCAAGCCGGCCAGCACGCTACGGCGCATCACCTTGCGGTCGTTGCTGATTTCATTCAGGATCGTGACGTAATCCAAAGATGCGCCGGTCAGCGGCGCTTCGCGCTCCGCCGTGGTCATCGCGTAGGTGATCGCTTCGGTCAGCCCCGCTTCCGTCAGCAGATCGCGCACGCGCTCTTCGAGTTCCAGCGCACGGTTGCCGCGCTGTTCCGGCAAGGCATCGTGCAACACTTCGGCCGGTAGATTATCGTAGCCGTATATGCGCGCCAAATCTTCGATCAAATCCGCGGCGCCTTCCTGAATGTCGAGCCGGTGCGGCGGCGCTTTCACCCTAAGCACGTCGCCCGCGACCTTTTCAATGTGGAATTCCAGCGACTTAAGAATTCGCTCCGCCTCGGTAACGGGAAAATCCATGCCGAGCACTCGGCGGAGTTCGGCCATTGGCAACTCGATGACTTGCGGCTTGGGTTTGGCCGGGTAGCAATCGACCTCACCATCGCACACGGCCCCGCTGGCATACTGGGCCATGAATTCCGCCGCGCGCTGGGCGGCCGGCCTTACCATCTCTGGGTGGACACCCTTGCTGAAGCGCATGCTTGCTTCGCTGGGCAGATTCAATGCGCGCATGGTGCGGCGAATGCTGACGTAATCGAAGCTGGCCGATTCGAGCAGGATGTTCTTCGTCTGCGCGGTGACTTCCGTCTCTAGGCCGCCCATCACGCCGGCCAAGGCGATAGGTCCAGCACCATCCGCG
>DATGHS010000197.1:0-2414 GCA_035307785.1 Gemmataceae bacterium | reverse complement strand
CGCAGAAGATCGGCAACGCCCATCCTGCCACAAACATCTCAAGCTCGATACGACTCCAACGTTAAATGAAGGTGCCAGCCAATGAAACGCCGGGAATTTTTCAAAGCCGCAGCTATTTGTGGCGCCGCCAGCACTCTGCCTGCGGCCCTGGGTCAGGAAAAAGTTAGTCCAACACAGGAGAACGGTTCCATGAGTCAAATTCCGCTTACTACTTCGGCCGGAACCCGCAAGGGAGACATGCTTTACCGCACTCTGGGACGAACCGGAGAAGGGGTTTCAGCGATTGGGATGGGTGGATTTCATCTCGGGCAACATGCGCTCAGCGACGATCAGAGTATTCGCCTGATTCGCAGCGGCATCGATCGCGGCATAACGTTCATGGACAACAGCTGGGATTACAACGAAGGCCAAAGCGAAATACGGATGGGAAAGGCCTTGAAGGATGGATATCGTCAGAAGGCATTTCTGATGACGAAAATCGATGGCCGCACCAAAGAAGTTGCTGAGCGGCAGATCGAAACCAGTTTGGAACGGCTGCAGACCGATCACATCGATCTGGTGCAGCATCATGAGATCATCCGCTTCGACGATCCAGATCGAATTTTTGCGGAAGGCGGAGCCCATGAGGCTGTCCTGGCCGCGCAGAAGGCCGGCAAGATTCGCTACATCGGATTCACCGGTCACAAGGATCCGCACATTCATTTGTACATGCTGAAAGTGGCCGCCGAGCATGGCTTTCACTTCGACGCAGTGCAGATGCCTTTGAACGTGATGGACGCGCATTTTCGAAGCTTTGGGCAGATGGTTTTGCCGGAGTTGGTAAAACAGGAAATCGGCGTGCTCGGCATGAAGTCGATGGGCGACAGCGTGATTTTGAAGAGCAAGGTAGTGACGCCGATCGAGTGCCTGCATTATGCGCTGAGCCTGCCCACGTCGGTGGTGATTACAGGCATCGATAAGCCGGAGATTCTTGGTCAGGCCTTTGAGGCGGCGAAAACCTTTCAGCCCATGAATCGCGAGCAAGTCGCGCAACTGCTGGCGAAGACAAAAGAAGTGGCGATGGCCGGGATGTACGAACTGTTCAAAACCTCTTCGCACTTCGACTCTACCGCGAAGCATCCGGACTGGCTGGGCGGGGATACGCCGGCGGTACAAAAGTTGGCTCCGCCAAGCGCCTAGATCGACTGCGATTCGTCGGCAAATACGAGGCTTTGGTTGTAGTGTGTCCCCAGTTGCCTTCGAAGAACTCTTCAATGAAAATGTGTGGCCATGCGCAACGGTCACTGTTCGCAACGCATATTCCCACTGCTGATTTTTTCTTGTGTGGCATTCGCTAGCGCGGCCGCACGCGGCCAAGCTTCCGGGGATACGGAATGGCCCAACTACGGGAACGATCCCGGCGGGATGCGTTACTCGTCCCTCTCTCAAATCAACCGCGAGAATGTTTCAAAGCTGCAGGTCGCATGGATCTTTCATACCGGCGATATTTCCGACGGTAGCCACGGCAGGAAGCGAAGTGGATTCGAGGCCACACCCATTCTCGTCGATGGGACGCTGTATTTCACGACCGCGTTCAACCGCGTGATCGCGCTTGACCCGCAAACCGGGAAACAGCGGTGGGCTTACGACCCCAAGATTGATCTAACTCTGGATTACGGCGATGGACTGGTGAATCGCGGCGTCGCCACTTGGCTAGATGCTGCGCGGGCCCCAAGCCAGCCTTGCCGCCGACGTATTTACGAAGCTACGTTGGACGCGCGTCTGGTTTCGGTCGACGCGGCTACGGGAAAACCGTGCTCGGACTTCGGCGCCGATGGTCAGGTGAGCCTGCGGGATGTGCCGGGTTATCGCGCCGGGTGGTATCACATGACTTCGCCTCCAGCGGTGATTGACGATCTGGTCATCGTGGGATCGGCGATCGACGACAACCAGCGCGTCGACATGCCGGCCGGGGTCGTGCGTGCTTTTGATGCGCGTACCGGCGCGTTGCGCTGGAGTTGGGACCCGATTCCAAATGTCGCATCGGCGGCGGGAAAAGATTCCGACCGGCAGACGGGTGCTGCCAATGCCTGGTCCGTTATGGCCGTGGATCAGCGACGGGATCTCGTTTTCATTCCCACGGGAAGCGCCAGCCCTGACTATTACGGCGGCCTTCGGCCAGGCGACAACAAGTGGGCGAATTCCGTGGTGGCGCTTCACGCAAAGACGGGAGCGATCGCGTGGGGATTTCAACTGGTGCATCACGACCTTTGGGATTACGACTCGGCCTCGCCGCCCTTACTCGCGACCTTGCGGCACGGCGCGGAAGACCTTCCGGTTGTCATACAAGGAAATAAGGCTGGATTTCTTTACGTGCTCAATCGCGACACAGGCAAGCCGGTATTTCCCGTGGAGGAGCGGCCTGTTCCAAAGAG
>DATGHS010000196.1:0-10331 GCA_035307785.1 Gemmataceae bacterium | reverse complement strand
AGCTGTGTTCCGATACTTGCTCGCGGAGTAGGCCGGCACGGACAGCGACGGCACGGCATGGTCCGGCGATCCCTGCGCGGGAGCTCGTTGCTGTTGCCGGGCGAAAAAGCCGATTGCCATCGCCACAATGGCCGCGAAACCTCCCAACAGACAGCATGCTTTCCCGAGGCGAACGCTCATGTCATGGGTTACCCGGTGCGCGATCGCGCGACAGTGCCGTTCAGACTTGCTGCACTCTTCTTGGTTTTCGATAGCTCTTGCCGAGGTACGGCCCGTTCCTCCAGCGGGGCAATCTCATGCTAGCCTGCCGGAAAACGGCGGTCAATGGCGTGGAATTGCGGAACGACTATTTGCGCTGCTGTATTTCCGCCAACTCATGCTCGGTGAGCGGCGTGAGGAAGGGCGGCGGCGTTGCCGTTTTCGCGGCCGATTGCAGCCGGAAGACTTCGCCATGCACGGCCAACTCGCGCACCCGCTGGGACAATCGCCACAGGCAAACGGCCGTCACGACAAGAAGTAAGGACCAGAAACTAAGAGCAAATGGCGGATGCGCCAGAAACGAATAGCAGGCTTGCCCCCAATGGGCCACCGCCCGAGCGATGGCGATATCTTTTGGCAACCATTCCAGCATGCCCCGTTCGACCGCGCCGCCGGCCGGCTCCGGCCAGCATGTCGGCAGCCACAGCAGTATTGGCACCATGACCAGCAGCAGGGCACGCAACCAGAATTGTGTCGAACGCACGCGCAGCGGCACGGCGATGGCTTGCGACCGGGTTGGATACAAGACTTCCAGATGAGCGGCCGGCAGCGCTCCTGTGGCGAGCGGTGTGACGTAAAAAACGGCCTGGGCCGGGCCCATCGGCGTGGGTTCGATTCCTTGCTCGGCGGGAACCACCAGAGCGCCCGGCACGTGGAGCCGCAAGGGAATGATGTCGCATTTCTTCCGGTTCGCCGTCAGGCCGGACGCGAGTGGTTGCAACGGCGCCACCTGGACCCGGATCGTCTCCACTTTTTGAATGGAGAGCGCGTGGGGAAAAAACACCGCGATCTGGTAGTCGCCACCAGGTTCGCGCTGCGCATTCGCCACGGTTTCCGCGCTGGCTTTGCTCGCCAGCAAATCACGGCGCAATAAACGAGAATTCGCGTTCGACGACGGCGACATGGCGCGATTCTCCAATCGGGTGGACGAGCATTCGGCAGGATGCATTCGGCAGGATGCGCGGAATCCTCCATGTATTCCGCCTGCACCAATCTAGCATGTAATTCATGCAAAGGTCGAAAAAATGAAGGCCCAGGGACGGAACTCCCTGGGCCTTAAAAGAATCAACGGGTGGCGTGGCCTTTCGGCAACACACCACCCGCGATACGGGGTCGCATTGTTTCGCTTGGCTCAGGGCCCGCTGAGGTCCTTGGCGGTTTTCTTCTGAGCCTCCGGGTCGCAGCCGACATAGGCGTGCAGGTGATCCTTGTCGATATACACCACTTCGATGCGGCGCTTCTTGACCTGCACCGGGTACGGCATGGTCGACTGCACAGTTTCGGTGTAATAAATCGTGCACTTCCAGTGGCAATGGTGCAACTGGGCCGGGCCGACCAGCGGGAAGAAGCGCGGCGGATCGATTTTGTCCACGAGCTTCTCGCAAACGATCTCGATGTCGTCGCGGAACTCTTCGTACACAAACGGGATGCCGTTCTTCACATGCGGCATGGCCCGCAAGACTTCCTGCTCGCTCGGCTCATCCACGCACAAGGGCGGCGGGAAGCCGTCCCGGAGCGGCGGCAAGATCGGCGTCCGGTAGTCGTTGGTGAACTGGTACTTCTCTTCCATCCGTTCGGTGACCCAGGGCTGAATGCAGCCGCTGCCGGCCAACGGCAGAAGCAATCCCGCCAGCAAGAGTCCGGTTCGCAACCTGGCCATCCCCGTCCCCCCTGTTTGTTCCCCTGCCAACGCCCGCGCAGAGATCCCCGTCCACCGGGCCGTTTCGGCTTAGTCGTTCCGCACCGAAAATGCTGAATCTTTGGTGTGTATCGGTTGTGCCGGCGCGCAGACTTTACTTTGGAATGGCGGATTTCCGATTTCGGATTGAGAAAAACCCGGAATGCGGAATTCGGAATGCGGAATCCAAGAATCTGTGGCATGATTCGGTCCGCCGCGGTAAAAATGGTAAGCGGGGCAACTTTACCAACTCGCGAATTCAGTCTGCTATTCCGCATTCCGAATTCCGCATTCCGAATTTCACCTATGGTCTTTCTCTCACGCATCTACACGAAGGCCGGCGATCACGGCCAAACCGGGCTCGGCGATGGCAGCCGGGTGGACAAAGACTCCCCGCGCGTGACCGCCTATGGCGAAGTCGATGAACTAAATGCCGTCCTTGGTCTCGCCGCCAGCGCTCCGGGATTGCCGGAAGGGGAATTGCTGCGCTCAATTCAAAATGATCTTTTCGATGTGGGCGCCGACCTGTGCGTCCCGCCGCAAGCCAACGAGCCGGCCGGCCAGCGCTTGCGCATTCAGCCGGAACAAGTTGCCCGCCTGGAGCAGGCCATCGACCGGCTCAATGAGCCATTGCAACCGCTCACCAGCTTCGTGCTGCCCGGCGGCACTCCGGCGGCGGCGTGGCTCCACTTGGCACGCACGGTCTGCCGGCGCGCCGAACGAGCCGTTGTGGCGCTCATGAAATCGGAATCCGTCAATCCGCAGGTGCTGATTTATCTGAACCGGCTGTCGGATTTGTTCTTCGTCTGGGCCCGCGTTGCCAACGACCAGGGGAATCAAGACGTGCTCTGGTCGCCCGGCAAAACACAAGAAAAGAAATAACAAAGCCCAGGGACGGCAGTCCCTGGGCATTTCAGAACCATCCCGTTTACTTATCTTCCTTCATCGGAGTTTCCTTCATCGGCTGCTCGACCTTTTTGTCTTCCGCAGCCTTGATGCCGAGATCCTTGTTGACGCCGGCCGACGGCAGGAACTCCGGCGTGGCGTAGCTCCGTGGCATCGGCAAGCCCATGCTTTGCACGAAGCGGCGATACTGAATGATCGGCACGCCCTTCTTCTTGGCTTCCTCCTGCATCTGGCTGATGATCTCGCGCATCTTCACCTTCTTGTCTTCGCGAGTTCCCACGGCATTGAGGCCGGCGGTCGGGTCGCCCGCTTGCGGAATTTCACCCAGGACCAGGTAATCGGTGACTTCCGTCATGCCGGGGCCTTTGAGCTGAATGTCACGCAGATCGAGGTATTGATCGACCAAAATTCCCTGCTTTTCCAAAGTGCGAATAAAGTCCTGGGTCTGATCGAGGCCGCTGCCCGTGAGGTCGATGAGACCGGCGATGGCCACGCGCGAACGGCGGCCGGCATCCCAGGCCGGATTGTAGAGGAGATCACCTTCCAGAATCGGGTCCTGGATCGCATTGGTCGTGTCGATAACTCGCGCTTGCGAGCTGTGGTCGCCGATGACCTTCACCACTTCCAGCGCGCCCTTGCGGTCCTTCTTGCCGGCTTTGCCGAGCGCACCCGGAGCGGCGATGCTGAAGGTCAATTGCGGGCGAACAAAATCCGCCGAGCCGAGATTGATGTACGCCATGCCGGTGCGGTTATCGACGCGATCGATCTTGCCCTTGGGCGTATCGGTCACGAGAATGTCGTCGCGCTTCGTATCGAGCTGTTCCTGCTGCTTGCGGATCAGCTTGGCCTTGGCATCATTCGATTCTCTTTCGGTCTGGAGCTGCTTCTTGTAATTGATCTCCAGCTGTTCCGTGTCTTTTTTCTGCTTTTCATTCTCCTGGCTCAGCTTGGCAATTTGGTCGGCGGCGCCGAGCAACTTGGCTGAGTCGACCTTCTTGGCTTCCAGTTCTGCATTGTGGGCTTTCGTTTGACCATCTTGAGCTGCTTTCTTCGCGGCGACTTCCGCGGCCTGGTTGGCCTGGTATTCCTGCTTCGCCTTGTCGGCATCGGCGAGCGTGTTCTTCTGAGCGGTCTGGGCATTCGCCAGCTGCGTCTGCAAATCCTTGAGACGATCCACCATCGTTACCGTCGGCTTGGCCTGAGCGGGATCCCACTTCACGCCGACTGGGCCGAACAATTGATCGAGCTTGTACAGTTCCGCCTCGTAAGTCTTCTTGTCGTTCTTCAAGTTTTCCATGGCGGAAGCGTCATCTTCATTCGTCAGGCCAATCATCGAATCGGCCATGATACGGCGCAGCTTCTCCGCGTCGCGCAGCTCGGTCATGGTCTTCAGCTGACCCTTCGCGTCGGCCGCTTGTTTGTTGAGTTCTTCGGTCTTGTTGTACATCATCACGGCGAAGGCCGCGCCGATGATGGTCGTGAGCACGAAGATGACCAACGATACGACCAGGCCGGTCTTGGATTCAGCTTGGGGAGCAGGTTGTCTCCGGGGGGGCATGGTGCAAACTCCTACAGGATTTTTAGAGGCCGCCGCGACGAGCCAGGCAAAACGGTCAAAACCCGAAAAGAAGGGCAAACCGCCACGACTCCACCACCGCGCAGTGGGGGGCCGCCACGGAAAGTATATTCCCCAGTATTTCGGAACGAATGCCCGCTGTCAATAAAATTTCATCCCGAAACGCTGACCCGGTCCGCGCATACGGCTTCTTCTCTTTTTGGCTTCTCCCCTTTACAATCCCATTTCCAGACGCCAAGATGAGAGTTTGCGTTATCGGTAAAAGCCTAAAGCCCACGGACACCATGTCCGTGGGCTTTCGCAACAAACTTGGAGGGTGGGCCAAGCAAGGACGTGGCGGCCCACCAAGGGCAGAGGTCAGAAGTCGGGGGTCAGAAGTCAGAATCTGTTTCTGACCTCTGACTCCCGACTTCTGACCTCTGGTAATTCGGTGGATCGCCGCCTCATGCGATCCACGTTACCCGCAACCGCAGAGGAGAAGAGATGTCCATCGATCGAATCCCGATGACCCAGGAAGGCTACCAGAAGAAGAAAGCGGAACTCGATCACATGCAGAATGTAAAGATGATCGAAATCACCAAGCGCGTGGCGGCCGCCCGGGAAATGGGCGACCTGAGCGAAAACGCCGAATATCATGCCGCCCGCGAGGACCAGGGCATTCTGCAAGCGAAGATCAATCTCTTGAAAGACGAGCTGAGCCGGGCCTACATTGTCGATCCGGCCAGCTTGCCGAAAGGCACCGTCGTCTTCGGCTCCTGCGTGAAAGTGAAGGACCTCGACATGGACGAGGAAGAGACTTTCGAGCTGGTCGGCCCCGGCGACGCGGATCCGAACCAAAACAAGATTCTCACCACCAGCCCCATCGGCCAGGGGTTGCTCGGCAAGAAAGTGGGCGAGAAGGCGGAAATCAAAGTCCCGCGCGGCGTGCTGCGCTTCGAGGTCGTGGAAATCACGCTTCCAGGGAAATGAGAAGTGCCATTAGCCCACGGATGAACACGGACTGCGTAACACGGATAAACACGGATTGATTGAAAAATGAACTGAGAGTGCAGCTAAGCAGAAAAAACAAGACATTCACATGACCAGCTTTTTTTTCTTGTTTTTGTATTTTGCTGCTTGATCTGTGTTTATCCGTGTTATGAATTCCGTGCTGATCCGTGGGCGGAATTTGAAACTAGCGCGCCAGCGGCGGCTCATCGGTCTGCCGCACGGGCTGGTTAAATGAAGCCTGGCTCACGGTGGGCCGTTGCAGTGTAGACGGTGGCGGCACCGGCGGCAGTGGCTCATCCGAGTTCAGCCGCTTTTCGATCTGCTCGAAAATCCGGTGACTCAGGGTCGCGTCGCCGAAGGTGCCCACACGGATACTGATGCGGACTTTGGGCGGATCAACCGGAGCTTGTTGTTTTTCCAGGTCGAGGTCGATGAGAATCGCTTCGCCCAGCGACGTGTTGCTGTCGATCTCGACATGATTATTTCCCGGCCGCACCGAGCCCTGGGAATAGCCAAGGTCATAGAGCGCCGCCCGCGTGGCAGCTTGGGCCTTGTCCATGGGCGCATCGAACGATTGCACCAGCTTGCCCTTTACGTAGGCCACGCCGGCAACACCCGCGGCCCCGCCGCCCACTACGGCCGTGGTGGCCATAAACAAGCAGCCGGCCTGGCTGAAGGCGACGAGCGCAAAAAACAACCAACCCAACTGCCGTGACCGCATATTGGACCTCCGGCGCGGACCATAGCATCTCGCCGGATTGGTGCAAGATGAACTCCGTGTTCGTAGTGACCCACTTTAGCGGGTCTGCGCAGGCCTGACCCGCTGAAGCGGGTCATTACGAACCATAGAATTTCTCAATGGCACGCTATCTCATCGGCATCGATCTGGGCACCACGAACAGTGCCCTGGCCTACATTGAACTGGCGCGCTCCCCGCGCAGCGGCAGGCCCGACATTCAGACTTTCGCCGTCCCGCAACTGGTGAATGTGGGCGAGCTGGGTCGAAAGCCGCTGTTGCCGTCGTTTCTCTATCTTCCCGGCCCGCACGATTTGCCCGCTGGCGCCACGGCCCTGCCCTGGAACTCGAACCCGCCGGACGTCATTGGCGAGTTTGCACGCAATCACGGCAGCCGCATTCCCGGCCGGCTTGTGACTTCGGCGAAATCGTGGCTCTGCCATGCCGGCGTGGATCGCACCGCCCCGCTGTTGCCCTGGGCTGCACCGCCGGAAGTGCAACGCCTGTCGCCGCTCGAAGTCTCGGCCCGCTATCTGCGCCATATGGTGCAAGGCTGGAACCATTTCCAGGCGAAGTCGGACGACGAGAAGCTGGAGAAACAGCCGGTCGTCCTCACGGTCCCGGCCTCGTTCGACGACGTGGCCCGCAACCTCACCATGGAAGCCGCCAGGCTCGCGGGCCTGGAAAACGTTACTCTGCTCGAAGAACCGCAGGCCGCCTTTTACTGCTGGCTCGCCCTGCATCCCGGCGACGAAATCTCCCGGCTCAAGCCCGGCATGCGCTGCCTGGTGGTCGATGTTGGCGGCGGCACCAGTGACTTCAGCCTCATTCGCGCCGGCGAAGCCGGCGGCGAGCTTGCCTTCATCCGCGCTGCCGTCGGCGATCACCTCCTGCTCGGCGGCGACAACATGGACCTGGCCCTGGCCAAGATGGTGGAAGCCAAGTTGCCCGGGGCGGGCAAGCTCGATGCCGCCCAGTACGGCCTGTTGGTGCAGGCTTGCCGAAGCGCCAAGGAAACATTGCTGGCGCCGAATTCGCCGGCCAGTTTCAGCGTGACGCTCATGGGCCGCGGCCGCTCGGTTATCGGCGGGGCCATGCACACCACGCTCAATGCCGACGAGGTGCGCAAGCTGCTTTTTGCCGGCTTCTTCCCAAATTGTGCGCCCGATGCCGAACCTGGCCGCGGCGCCAAGGCGGGCTTGCACGAAATGGGGCTGCCGTATGTGAGCGACCCAGCGGTGACGCGGCACTTGGCGGCGTTCTTAAAGCATCATGACCCGCAAGACTCGAAGACTCGCCTTGCGCCTTCCGGCGAGTCCAAGCCGCAGGGCGAGTCTTCGAGCCCTGCGGGTGTAGACGCCATCCTCTTCAACGGCGGCGTCTTCCAGCCGCAGGTCCTCCAGCAGCGCGTCCTCGACGTGATGAAGGCCTGGTACAGCACGCCGGCCCAACCCTGGTCGCCGCTGGTGCTCACCAACCCTTCGCTCGACCTGGCCGTGGCCTGGGGCGCTGCCTCGTTCGCCTGGCTGCGGCACAGCGGCGGCCGCCGCATCGGCGGCGGCATCCCTCGGTCGTATTACATCGGGATTGAATCCTCGGTTAGCCGCGAGGCGGAGCGAAGCGGAGCCGAGCGCTCGGACGGCGCGCTCGGCTCCGAAGACTCCGCCTCGCGGTTAACCGTCCTCTGTGTCGCTCCCCAGCATCTCGACGAAGGCGCCGGCGTCGAGCTTCAGAAGCCCGTGCTTGAACTCGCGCTCGGCCAACCCGTGCAGTTTCCGCTTTTCAGCTCTACCGTCCGCGAGCAAGACAAGGCCGGCGATATCCTCAACATCTCGCCCGATCAACTTGCGCAACTGCCACCGTTGCACACGGTGCTGCGCGGCGGCAAGCGCAGCAGCGGCGCGAAGCTGGTGCCGGTCACGCTGTTCACGCGCATCACCGAAATCGGCACGCTGGAGTTGTTCTGCGTGGCCCGCGACGGCAACAACCGCTGGCGGCTCGAATTCAATATCCGCGAATTGGTGAAAGAGGCCCCGCGCCGCGAAGAGGAAGAAGCGGATAAGACGAGTTTCACCGATGTCTGGCCGGAGGCGCTGGTACAGGAAGCCGCCAAGCTAATCCGAGGCACCTTTCCAGCAGAAGGCGAGCCCGACCCGCCGCCGGCCGCACTGACGAAAGCGCTCGAAGCAGCGCTCGATGCCTCGCGCGAAAAATGGCCGATGGGATTGTGCCGCCGGCTGTGGGAGACGCTGGCCGAGGTCGCCGAGCAGCGCCGCCGCTCGCCGCAGCACCTGAGCCGATGGTATCATCTGGCCGGCTTTTGCCTGCGGCCCGGCTTCGGCGACCCGCTCGACCGCTTCCGCGTCGAACAGCTCTGGAAGCTCCTGCACGCCGCAAGGAAAGACGCCGCAGGGAAAGCCGTCATGGCTGGCACCGAAGGCGGGGCCGACGCCTGGATTATGTGGCGCCGCGTCTGCGGCGGGCTGAACCTGGCCCTGCAGCAGAACCTCTTCGACCGCCTGCGGCCAATCCTGCTTCCCAAGGGCAAGATCCTGATCAAGCCCGGCGCCAATGAGTTGGCCGAGATGTGGCGCGCCGCGGCGAGCCTCGAACGCCTCGACCCCAAGCACAAAGACACGCTTGGTCAGGCGCTTCTAAAGCTCGTCCGCAAAAGCCCGGTGCCGACTTATGCCTTCTGGGCGCTCACTCGCTTGGGTGCACGCGTGCTCTTCTATGGCCCACTCAATGCCGTCCTTCATTCGCAGGTGGTTCAATCCTGGCTCGATCAGCTTCTCACCTTCATCCCCGGTAATGAAAGCGAGCGCCTGGGCTGGGCTTTCTGTCTGGCCCAACTCGCCCGCCGTAGCGGCCAACGAGTCCTCGACGTGGATGAGCGCTATCAGCAGCAAGTGTTGAGTGCGCTCAACGCGCAAGACGTGCCCGCGGCCTGGAAGAAGATGGTCGAAGAAGTGGTGGAACTCGAAGGCGAAGAGCAAAGCCGCCTGTTTGGCGAATCGCTGCCGATCGGCCTGCGGCTCGCGAAAGAAGAATGAAGAGAATTGAACAGAAGCAAACAGAGGTAACAAAGAAGAATAAGACACCGCTCTTTGACGACAATCGAATGTTCGCGCGCTATGCAGCTCTGAAAACAGGTCGTTCGTCAAATCCTTGCTGCGGACTCGTGTGAAAACTTTTCTTGGCCCTTTGTTTCCTTCGTTTCCTTCTGTTCAAACTCTTCTCGACACAACGCATGCGGCCCGCGAAGCGGGTGCTTCGCGGGCCGGGAGGAGGCTTCCTGCTTCGAGATCTACCGGACTTTTCGGTCCGGACGCTCATGGCCGCTGGCCGCCAGGATGGGTCAACCCTCATACCGATTCATGGGCGACCGCACGGCCCCAGGGCGAATCAATGGCAGCACGGAGCGCAGGTGCAGCAGGTGTTGCAGCACGGCACTTTGTGCTGTACGCACTTCGGCACGCAGCAGCAAACGGTGACGGCTTCTTGCACCGGCACGCAGCAGCACACCGTACGGGTGCATTGCACCGGCACTTGCCGTTTCTCACACACGTTGCAGGTCACGGTCTTCTTTTCCTGCACGCACTTGGTCACGCAGCAGGGAACCGTCACTTGCTTCTGCACCGTCTGGTACGTGCAGCACTGCACTTGCGTCGGCACGCAGGTGCACACCTTCTTGCAGACGGTCACGGGAACCTGCTCGCAAACGATGCAGGGAACCCAGCACTGCTTGCACTCGTACTTCGGGCATTCGCACTTGCAGCAGCAGCAATCTTCCTTCTCATGGTGAAGGAGATGGCCGAAGCTACCCATTTTCTTGTGCTCGGCGACGGGCACTTCACGGCATTCCCAGTGGCCATGATCGACCTTCTTAGTGCACATTTCCGTCACTTGCTGGGTCGTCCAGCACTGCTTCATGACCGTCTTCGTTTCCCAGGTGGGAACGCGTTCGCACACGGTCTTGTTGACCATGACGGTTTCGGTCACGAGCCGGTTGCAGCAGACTTCCATAGTCTTGGGAACCATCACGCTTTCGCAGCGGTAGGCCGTGTAGTTCTCTTGCTTCTGCTCCATCTTGTACGTCGTGCGCATGACCTGGCGCTGTTCCTGAACGTATTCGATGGTGTTGTAAACGTAGTTGCCTTCGCAATCGATGTACCCCGCGGACGCCC
>DATGHS010000195.1:0-5882 GCA_035307785.1 Gemmataceae bacterium | reverse complement strand
AAAGTGGAGGGCAAGGAAGTGGCCAACTACGACGACATCGCCAACTTGCTGAAAAAGAAATGGCCCGGCCAAACCGTCACGATCGTCGTCGAGCGCAATGGCGAAGACGTGACCCTGAAATTGGTCCTCGGCAAATCGAAGACATGATTAAGGACATCAACCTTTCGAGCCTGACCCATCCAAGCGGTCAGCCTGGAAAGTCTGACCGACATTAAACTCCCTGTTTGCTCCGGAGCCGGCATCTATGAACCGTTCGTTTACCTTCCTGCGCAATGGGCGAAGACTTGTGACCCTGGCGCTGATTTTACTTGTCGCATCGTCATCCTTCGCGCAACCAGTGTCGCGCGACGCCAATCAGAAAACGAATCCTACGATCCTCGCCGCGATGGCCGACGTGGTCGCCAAACCGAGCGCGTATACGGTGCGCGTGAGTTGCCTGGGCAAAGACGTGGCCCTGGGAACCATCGTGGCGCCGGACGGCTGGATCGTCACCAAAGCCAGCGAGCTGAAGGGGCCTGTGGATTGCAAGCTGAAGGATGGCCGCGAATTTCCAGCCGCACTGGTCGGCGTGCAGAACGATTACGACCTGGCCATGCTGAAGATTGACGCTACGAAGTTGCCGACGGTGGAATGGCGCGGCAGCAAGGAAGCAACGGTCGGCAGCTGGGTGGCCACACCGGGCCAGGGCGCCGACCCGCTCGAAGTGGGCGTGATAAGTGTGGAGACGCGGCCCATGCCAAAGGAATTTCATTCCGATCCGAAGAAAGGATACCTTGGCATCACGATGGAAAATGCCGAAGGCGGCGTGGTCGTCAAAAAGGTAGAGCCGCGTTCAGGCGCTTCCCGATGCGGCATCAAGACCGACGACGTTGTCGTTGCCGTGGGAGAAAAGCCGATCAAAGACATTACGTCCATGCAAGCAGCCCTGGCCAACCTCAAGATTGGCGACGAAGTCGTGGTCAAGGTGAAGCGGGACGGCAAGGAAATGACGTTCAAGGCCACATTAGGACCGCGACCGCTCGACCGCGGCGACATGCAAAACGCGATGGGCAGCACCCTGAGCGAGCGCCGGACCGGCTTCCCGACGATCCTTCAACACGACACCGTTCTGAAACCCAACGAATGCGGCGGACCACTGGTCGATCTCGACGGCAAGGCGGTGGGTGTGAATATCGCTCGCGCCGGCCGCACCGAAAGCTATGCCATTCCCAGTGAAGTCGTGCAAGCGCAGCTCCTCGAGCTGATGAGCGGCAAAGACGCGCCGCCGGCCAATTTCCTGGCTAGCTTTGCATCCACCCCGGAAGAGCGGTTGAAGATTGCCGAAGCCTTGAAAACACGTGCGCTGGCCGCCAAGGCCGCAGCCGAGAAGCAGCTCAAGGAAGCCGACGACGCCATTGCCAAGGCGAAAGCTGATATCGAAGCTGAAAGAAAGAAGAAGGAAATGGCTGAGGCCGAGAAGAAAAAAGCCGACGAAAAAAAGAAAGCTGACGAGGAAAAGAAGAAGGCCGACGAAAAGAAAGCGCAAGAGAAAAAGGCCGACGAAAAAAAGACTGAGCCGAAGAAGGCGGATGAGAAGAAGCCCGAGGAGAAAAAGCCGGAAGCGAAGGACGACAAGAAAGATAAGAAATAGAGTCCGCCGCGCCGCTTGCGGCTTTGCGCTCGCCGGCTTGCCAAGCGAGCGCGAAGGCGCAAGGGACCGTTTTAGCCCATCAATTCTCGAATCGGCTGCCCGCCGTTTTCCACAATATGCCGCGGCCGGCCCATCTGATCCTGATACGTGGCATCCAGCGGCACGCCCATGAATTGATAAATCGTTGCAGCCAGGTCTGCCGGCGTCACCGGCCGTTCCTGAATATGGCCGCCGTCTTTTTCGGTGCTGCCGATCACTTGCCCATGCCGCAGGCCGCCGCCCGCCAGCGCCATCGACATGACCACCGGCCAGTGATTGCGGCCATCCGTGCTGCCCTGCGTGCCCATCTGCGGCGTCCGGCCGAATTCGCCCATCGAAATCACCAGCACGTCGTTCAGCGTGCCGCGCTGCGCCAAGTCGGAAACCAGCGTGGTGACGAGATGATCGTACAGCGGCAATAGCGGGCCCAGCCCTTTGCGAATGCCGCCGTAGGGCGGAATGTTGTCTCCATGCGTGTCCCAGGTTCCTGAGGCGGGGTGATAGCTGAGGTCCAGGGTCACAAACGCGGCGCCGGCTTCCACCAGTCGCCGGGCCATGAGCGTTTGCTGGCACCACAGATGCTTGCCGTAACGCTCGCGCACCTCGGCCGGCTCACGCGATAAATCCAGCGCTTCACGAATGCGGCCGCCGATGAGCATCTCGGCCGCTTGCTGCTCGTACTTGCCGAAAGCATCCATGGTCCGCGAGCTGTCCAGGCTGCGATTCAACTGATCGAACTGCTCGACGAGATTCCGGCGCGAACTCAGCCGCTCATAGGAAACCTCGGCCGGCAGCTGGAACATGTCGCCGCCGGTGACTTCGCCGGTATCGGCGCCCACGACCGTGTACACGGGCAGCTTTGCGGCGCGGTTGGCGATGAACGGGTCATACGCCTTGCCCAAATAGCCGCCGAATGCCAGGTGCGAGCGCGAGCGCATAAAGGCGACATACGGTGGCATGGCGGGATGATTGGCTCCGCGCATCTTGGCGATGATGGAAGCGATGGCCGGGTAATTCGTGGCCTCGCGGTTGATGCGCGGCTCGGCATCGAGGTTCGCCGTTTGGAAGACGGTGTTCGGCTCATGGTTGCTAAAGCGGGCATCGACCGAGCGAATGATCGTGAAGCGGTCGAGCATGGCGGCTTGCTTCGGCAGATGTTCGCAAAACAATACGCCGGGCAGCTTGGTTTTCGTGACGCCGAAGGGGCCACGGTTTTCCAGCGGCTGGCTGGGCTTCGGGTCCCAGGTATCGATGTGGCTCGGTCCACCGGCCATCCACAACAGAATTACGCTCTTGTTATTGCGCCGACTCTCACCGGCACGAGCTCGAAAGCGCAACAAGTCGGGCAGCGTGAGCCCCGCCAGCCCGGCGAGGCTCGCTTTGAGCATGTTGCGCCGGCTGCAAACGGTGAGGCCCTCGCGCACCAGGGGATTCAGGCGCTGGAAGGCGTGGCGGGAGTGGGTGTGTTTACGAGTCATATCCGGCGAAGCCGCAAGCGCCGTTTGTCACGCCAACAATTTCGTCACCACATTCCCAAACACATCCGTGAGCCGGAATTGCCGGCCCTGGAACTTGTAGGTCAATTGCTTGTGGTCGAAACCGAGCAGGTGTAGCAGCGTGGCGTGCAGATCATGTACGTGGACCTTGTCTTCGACGGCATTGAAACCGAATTCGTCGGAAGCGCCGAGCGTGAGGCCAGGCTTGATGCCGCCGCCGGCCAGCCACATCGTGAAGGCATTCGGATGATGGTCGCGGCCATCGTCGCCGCCCTGCACCATCGGCGTGCGGCCGAATTCACCGCCCCAGATCACCAGCGTGTCGTCGAGCATGCCGCGGTTCTTGAGGTCTTGTACCAGCGCAGCACTGGGCCGGTCGCAGTTTTGGCAGTTCTTCTGCAAGTCTTTCTTCAGGTTACCGTGCTGGTCCCAGGCTTCGTGGAAGAGCTGCACGAAGCGCACGCCGCGCTCGAGGAGCCTTCGCGCCAGCAGGCAGTTGTTGGCAAAAGACGGCTTGCCCGGCTCGGCGCCGTACATTTCGAGAATCTTCTTCGGCTCACGGGAAATGTCCATCAGCTCCGGCGCGCTGGTTTGCATGCGATAGGCCATTTCGAAGGAGTTGATGCGCGTGGCGATTTCCGGATCGCCCATCACATCGAGCCGCATCTGGTTGAGCTTGTTGATGGAATCGAGCGATTCGCGCTGGGTTTGTGCGTCGATGCCCTTCGGGTTCGACAGGTACAGCACCGGGTCGCCGGCCCCGCGGAACGGTACGCCGGAATAGACCGTGGGCAGAAAGCCGCTGCCGAAATTCGAGTTGCCTCCGCTCGGCCCTTTGCTTCCGGAGCTGAAGACGACGAAGCCGGGCAGATCGCGCGTTTCGCTGCCGAGGCCATACGTCACCCATGAGCCGAAGCTGGGGCGGCCAAACTGCTGCGAGCCGGTGTTCATCATGATCTGGCCCGGGGCGTGGTTGAAGGCATCGGTCACCATCGACTTCACGATGGCAATGTCATCCACGACCTGCGCCAGGTTCGGCAACAGCTCGGAGAGTTCCGCCCCGCATTTGCCGTATTTCGCG
This sequence comes from Gemmataceae bacterium, assembly GCA_035307785.1. Classification (GTDB taxonomy): domain Bacteria; phylum Planctomycetota; class Planctomycetia; order Gemmatales; family Gemmataceae; genus DATGHS01. The sequence goes on along the minus strand of DATGHS010000195.1, from coordinate 1,636 downwards.
AACTTGAACTTCGGACCCAGGAGCTTCGAGTTCGGATTGATGAACGCGGCCCGGTAGCCTTCGAGCAGGTGTTTGGGCGGCAGCGTCCCGTTGTATTTCGCCAGTTGCGGCTTGTAATCGAACAGCTCCAGGTGGCTCGGCGCCCCAGCCATGAAGAGAAAAATTACGCGCTTCGCCTTGGCCTTGAAGTACGGCTGCTTCGGGGCCATGGGATCGTTGTGACCGCTGTCGGCCGATGCCCGGCCGCCAAGCAACTCGGCCAGCGCCAGCGCACCGAGGCCGACGGCGCATTCCTGAAGGAACCAGCGGCGTGTGACCAGAAGCGGATTTTGACCGCGATAAAGGCGGGTTTGGCAATGCATGGCAAGATCCGTGCAATAGGCGGGGATGTGGTTATGATAAGCGAAAGACGACTGTTTGTGAACGGGTCCAAGCGAAAATCGACCCGGCACGCTCGAAGACTCGCGTGCCGGCTTGGACAGACAACTCTTGCAAGCCTGCAGGCGAGTCTTCGAGCCTGCGGGGTCTGCGGACTTTAATACAATTCATTGCATCGTGCTCGAACAATGGTACAGCCTGACGCTCAAACCGGGGCCGCGGTCGGCTCTGATTTTAGATGTTTCCGAGAGCGCGAAGCCGTTCTGGCCTGTGCTTCGCAGCCTGACCGTAGGCGTGCTGGAGTCGTTGCCTGCCGATTCCTGGCCGGAGATCTTTTTCCTCGGTAATCCGCAGCCATTTCCGCCGGAAGAGTTCGTTGCCAAGGCGGAGAGTTGGCACGCGGCCAACGCTGGTCGTGGCAGTATCATCACTCCGATTTTGGAAGAATTAGCCGGCGAGCCGAATCGAGCGGTGGCAGTCGTTGGCTCCGGCCGAATCTTCGATCTTCCCGATTGGAGTGACGTGGCAATTGCGCGGCATGCGATCTGGTGCCGCTACGGTCCCGCGGCGCTAACCGAAGGAATTTATTCCGAGGAAGCATATACGGTCGAGCAACTCGCGGAGAAACTGAACAACCCCGCAGTGCGCGTCGAAGTCAGCGGCACCGGCGTGATGCCGTTCTTTTGGGATGATCCGACTTTTCGCTGGCAACTCGGCCTGTTGGCCGGGACGAAGACCAGCGGCTCCCTTCTTCTCGGCATCCTGTCGCCGGCGCCGGAGCAGGCGAGCGCACGTGCAGTGCTGGCCAACGGCAGCGAGCAAATTCTTTCGCTGGAGCCGGCGGAAGCGCCGCCGCCTCCGGAGTGGCGTGAATTGCCATCGCGCGAAGATAACTTGCTGCGGCAAGCGCTGCGGCAGGGGCGCTACGCCTGCCCGGCTTGCCAGCAACTGCACCCGGCTGGCCAGTGGCGCTGTACCGATCCGGCGGCAACGCCAAACTTCCCGACGTTGGCGAATACCGTCGGCGGCTTCGCAATTGCGGACACTTCCGCCTGGCAGACGCGCGTTCGTTTGCATCCATGTGCCTCATTGCAATTGAAGCCCGATGCCGTGGCCATGCATATGGCCGACGGCGCGGAGATCATTCGCTTCGATGGCCAGTCCTGGCAGGTGAGTGGCGAGCGCATGCGGCCCATTCATTCCTTGGAAGAGCGGCGTTATGTTCTGGTCCTGTGATCGCACCGGCTTTCCCGTGCTA
>DATGHS010000194.1:0-21088 GCA_035307785.1 Gemmataceae bacterium | reverse complement strand
GTGCAAACCCAAGCCCGCAGCAAGGCGGAGTTTCTCTTACGGCCCGATCTCGGGCGAAAGCTAAGCGAACCGAGCAGGGAAACCATACGGCAATCATGTCCGACCGGTGCGGAGTGGCAAATCGTTATCGGCGATGGTCTATCCGCAACAGCGGTGATTGCGCAAGTTCCGCGATTGTTGCCGCTGCTGCTCGCCGAAGGAACCCGGTGGGGCTGGAATACCGGCCAGCCATTCGTGATTCGCCATTGCCGCGTGGGAATACTGAACGATATCGGCGAACTTCTCGATCCGGCAGTCGTCGTGCTGCTCATCGGCGAGCGGCCCGGCCTGGCCACGGCTGAGAGCCTATCGGCGTACATGGCGTATCGACCGAGGGCCTGGCACACCGATGCTCAGCGGAACTTGATCTCGAATATCCATGCGCGCGGCGTGAGTGTTGGCGATGCCGCCAGGCGAATTGCCGCGCTGGCCGAATGCATGATGCGCGAGCAACGCAGTGGCGTGACCGTGAAGGAAGTGCAGCCGAAAATGTAGCCGAAGGCCGTATAGCCGCAGGCGTCAGCCTGCGTGGAGGGCTCTCGCGCAGGCTGACGCCTGCGGCTACGGCTGAAGCATTTTCAACGCGTCCTTCAATTCATTCTCGAAGCGCTTGCTGAGAGCCGGAATCCATTCTTGCGATACGCTGGGAAATTGCGCGAGCTTTCCGTCTGCAGTCTTGCGGCCGCGCTCGGCATAGATGGCGCGAATGAGCGCCTCGTCGGAAATGTCAGCCCAACTCTTGCCACCGGCCAGCAACGGTTTGGCGGCATCAACGATGACGTTCGTATTCGGCCCGTGTTGCACCGCGGTGGACCAGACTACATCGTGCAGCGCGGCCGAGCGATTGTCCACGTCGACGTCCAAATCTTTCTTCAGCTTGCGGACTTGCGGATCGTAATGCGTGACTTTGATGAATTCATGTTCTTTCTTGTGCAGGCCATCGGGGTCGCTCGCTGCCAGTTCTTTCCACTTTTGGGTAAACTCCGGCGAGCCTCCTTTAAGGCCCTTGAACTCTTCCGGATAGTATTTGCGAACGAACTCGTCGGCCCGGCCGATTTTCGATGCGAGTTGGTAAGTCCCGTACGATTCGCCGCCCGGGTCGCCGACGCCGGTCGAAACAGAGGCCGGCCCCCGCCCGCCAGATTCGTATTTCTCCGAGAGCTTGCCCAATTGGGGCTCGTCCGCGAGGATCGTCATCGGAACAGCAACGAACGACATTAGACCTAGGAGTCGCATCATATTCATTTCCCCACGCCGCTGAGGACAAACGCGGACCAGAGCTTGGTGTCGGCGCGCTTGCGAACATCCCTTGCTTGCGCTGTGGACTCGTTTTTCACCGTCACTGCCTCCTTCAGTTTCGGCGCTCCACGTTCGCCGGCGAGGTCGGGAATCAAATCGGGATGATAATAAATGGTCAGTTGCGCTTCGCGCAGTGCTTCGATCGGCGGCTTCTTGTTGACCCAGAGTTCGTGGTAGAACTTCGCCATCAGCGCCGCGGTTGCTGCATCATTCACGTTCCATAATGACCCGATCACGTTGGCACAGCCAGCCAGGTGAAAGGCTCGTTGCAACCCCTGCACGCCCTCGCCGCCTGTGTATTCGCCCAATCCAGTCTCGCAGGCCGACAGCGTGACCAGCTTCAAATTCTCCAGGGGTAAATCCACAATGCTGAGGCCAGAGAGAATATCACCATTCGCGAGTGCCAGCCCGACGTAGCCAAGCGGGTTTCTCACTGGCAGCGGTCGAGCACCCCCGCCCACTCGTTGCTTCCAAAATACTTGTTGCCGCCCACGTTCAGCTGCCACGTCGCTCTCATTAAAGAATCCGTGAGTGGCGAAGTGGGCATAGCCGACATTCGGCAAGAGTTCGATCAGCTTGCTCGGGACCGCGTTTCGGCCGGTCAACTCCTGTTGCTGACGTGTCGAAATGGCGGCAATGGTCTTCCCCTCGGCTTCCGTACCTGGAAGTTTAGTCCACGCGGATGTGCCGTAATCCACGTTGGTCACGGAAAGCATGTCAGCTGGGCCAAACGACTTCGGCGGATACTTCCATTGCTCAACCAAGAAGCGCGAGTGCGGCACAATCGCAACGCCGCCCATGAATTCTTCTAGCAGCAATGTTCCAGCTTTCGAGCCCGGCAAGGCGCACAAGGGAATGCGGGCTAAGTCTCCATCCGGGCAGAGATACAGCGTGCGCGTATCTTCGGGTAACTGCCTGGCGACAGAGCGCCACATGCGAGTCAGCGCATCCGGCACTCCATCCTCGCGCCGTTCAATTCGCACGCGCCATTCCGACACCGCTGCATCGATAGGTTGGGCATCGCCCAGCTCGACGCGCTGAATGTTTCGCACGCTGTTTCGCGGCTCGCCTTGCCGGGAGGGCTGAAGCACAAACGCCACATAGCGCGGGGCGACGAGCTTTCCTTGTTCAAAGTGCTGGTAGCGCATCACGTCCACAAGCGCGGTTTGTGCCGGCAAGAGCCCAAGCAGGTCATTGGGCTGGAGCTGCGCCAGTTCCTTGTCCCGCTCCAGACCGGGGATCTTTTTCGCCAGTTCCCGCTCCAACGATTCCTCTGTCTCTCGCAGTCGCCCCAGCCGCTTACTTCGATCATCAAGTTCGCCAAGACTTATCAAGCGACCTATCTCGCGGCGAACCAGGCAAAGCTGTTCGTACTGCTGTCGCACTTCGTCAGACTGTTGGCGTTCAATCGAAACGGAAATATGCCTTCGGGCCAGCAAACGGTAGACAGCGCCTTTCTCGTACCAGAGCACCTGGTAGGCGGCGGCGGCTGAGTCGGGAACGTGCAGAGCGGCATCAAGGAGAGAATCGCTCGTGCCCCCACGCAGGGAAGCGATCTGGGCCAGCGCTTGCGCTTCCGTTGCCGAGACAATTTCACGATCGAGCAGTTTTTGCTTCATCGCCAGTGCTTTCCGGTAGCAGTCGAGGGCCTTTTCATCCGATCCCAGGCCTGATAGCACGGACCCCAGGTTATTCAGGCTGATCGCCATGGCCGGGTGGCCATCCGGGTATTGCCTCGGCGGGTACAGCTTCTGGCGCATGGCCAGTGCCTTCCGGTGTAATGGTTCGGCTTGCTGATTCGAGCCGACGGTGCTGAGGGCGACACCTAGGTTATCGAGCGCGTCGGCCAATTGAGGATGACCGTTGGCATATTGCACTTGCGGATAAAGCTTTTCCTGCATTGCCAGGGTTTTTCGGTAATACACAAGGGCCTCTTCGTGCGAACCCAATGAGTCGAGAGCTCCGGCCAGATTGTTCAGATCAGCGGCCAGATTCGGATGGCCGTCTGGGAATTTGTCAGGCGGGAAAAGCTTTTGATCCATGGCCAAAGCGCGCCGGTAATATACAAGGGCCTTTTCGTGGCCCTCCATCTGATGGAATAGAAATCCAAGATTGCTCAAGCAGGTGGCCAGAAAAGGATGGCCGTGGGGGTATTTCGCGACTGGGTAAAGTTTCTCCTGCATGTTCAGCGCTTTCTGGTAATACTCCATCGCCTTTTCATACGATCCCATGGAGGTAAGCGTCTCCCCCACGTTATTCAGGCTCATGGCCAGGTCGGAATGGCCGTCGGGGTATTTGGCCTTGGTGTAAATCTTTTCCCGCATGGCTAACGATTGCAGGAAAACCTCGAGCGCCTTCTCATACAAACCCATCGACGCGAGCGCGCTAGCGACATTATTCATGCTGATGGCAAGGCTCGGGTGTCCGTCCGGGTACTTGTTGATTGGATATAGTTTCTTGTCTATATCCACGGCCTTTTGAAAAAAGTCGAGCGCTTTTTCATACGAGCCCGTTGCCGTGAGCGCTTCGCCGAGATTGCTCATCGCGGCCGACAGATTGGCATGTCCATCGGGAAACTTGTCGGCCTGGAAGAGTTTCTGCTGGATAGCGAGTGCCTGTTCCAATTTCTGCACCGCCTCAGCCGGTTTGCCTGCATCAAACAATTGCAGCGCATCGGCATCCAGTTTTCGTGCCTCGAACATCAGCTTAAGTCGCTCGGCCGGGGTGAGTTCCCTCGCCGGCTCGTCGGCGAGCGCTGGCCCTGCCGCAAGGCCGAACCAAAGGCAGCAGGCGCCAAGCAAGAAACATCTTTGGAGCATGCCGAATTCTCCAGGGGGCCACATTTGAAGACGCTTGTCAGTCATTTCGCTACGCCGATCAGCACAAGCGCCGCGCACAGCTTGGTGTCGGCCTTTTTCGCCGCTAGCGGCTTCACTGACGAAGCCGCTACCGGCAGTACCCCAACTGCCTCCCTTCAGTATCGGCACTCGACACCTAAGCTCACGCTTCCGGCTCGTCCGTTCGCTAACTCGCCTTCTTTAGCACAAACAAATGCGCCTTATTCTCCTTCGTCGATTCGAATTTCTCCGGCGCTTTCTTCGCTTCTGGATCTGGGTCGTAGCAGAGCTTCAGTTCCTTTCCGTTGCAAGCGATGATGCCGATGGCCTTGGCCCCGGCGCCGAATGGGCTTTCGGTCATTTCCAGTTTGATGCCCACGGGTTTTTTGCTGGTGTCGAGTTCGTATTTCATGACGAACTTCTGCTCGCCGGTGAGCGTCAACGTTTCCTTGGTAATGACCACCTTGTTCTTCAGGTTGTTGGGGTCCACTTTCTCGCCGCCTTTCATGCCCGACACGTAGGTCCAATCGCCCACGAGCTTCGACGCGTCGAATTTGCTCTCCTTTTCATCGGCTCCAAGCGACGCCACGCCGACCACCAAAACGCACGCCGCCATCCAGATTGCCCTTCGCATGCTGTTCTCCGAAATGTGAAGATTGGATGCGTAATCCGGCCAGTTTGAAGCCCCGGCCGGCCGGTGTCAGATATAGGGAAAGATCTCCGAGCCGGAAGCGTTAAGTAAGCGACGGATTATTGAGCGCCGTCGCTTACGCTTCCGGCTCGGATGTATCTCCGCCCAGCAACTCGCGCAGCCGCCGCAACGCACGAGTGTAGCTGACACGCAACGCGCCTTCGCTCTTGTTTAGCCGTGCTGCTAACTCGACGTAGGGCAGCCCTTCCAGCAGCCGGCCAAGAATCACTTGCCGCATTTCGTCGGGCAGCTCTTCGATGGCCACGGCGATCTTGGCTGCGCGCTCATGTTGCACAGCACGGCCATCCGGCGAGCTGCCGTCGGGCACCGCCAAAACGTCCGCATCCCCCAGCGGCTGCTCGATGCCGGCATCGCGTTTGCCGGTGCCCAGGTGGGCTCGCAGCGCGTGGCCCACCGTGCGCAGCGTGAGTTGCCGCAGCCAGCCGGCAAACTCGGCGATCGTGGCGCCACGAAAACGGCCAAATGCTCGATGCGCGAGCAGCAGCGTGTCCTGTATGAGGTCGGAATCATCCAGGCGGGCCGGCGCGCAGCCTTGGCGGGCAGCACGGGCAATGACGCGCACATAGGGCCGGTAAGCTTGCAACAAATCACCCAGGGCAGCGGAATCGCCGCGGCGGGCACAGTCCAGTTGGGCCTGCCGGTCATCGGGGCTCATCGCGCTCTCCTGGTGCGGGATATGCGGAAAAATGTTACACGTTTCAACGTATTATTCTTCGGTTGGCGCGGCGATTCAAGTGCACGCAGGTCAGGCTATTCAGGCTGACCTTGCTTGTCACGTTTTAAAGTCTGACTTAGGTTGTTGGGGTCAGTGCGCCAAATATGAGAATCCACGCTGTGGAAGCGGTTCCGGCTCACTTTACATCCATCCAGTTGTGAGTTACGATTCTATGTACATACCTTGGATTCGCATTAGGTTTGCGCGCGGATGCACAGCCCGATCATGGTTCCGTCCACATCCTATGAGCTGGCCGAAATCCTTCGCAAGACGGAGCTGTTGGATCATTCGCAAATTCTGAAGCTCGCTGAATTCCTTCCCAATTTATCGCAAGAGCCACAGGAACTGGCCTATGCGTTGGTCCAGCGCGGCTGGCTGACGTCGTACCAGGTGGAGCAGGTGCTTGCCGGTGACGCCAAACAGTTAATCCTGGGCGGCTACCGGCTGATGCAAGTAATTGGCTCCGGCGGAATGGGCGAAGTCTTCAAGGCCTGGCAGATTCGCTTGAACCGGTTGGTGGCCCTGAAGGTGATCCGCGCCCATTTGCTGGAGATGAACCCCGGGGCGGTGCGCCGGTTTCGCCGCGAAGCGATGGCCGTCGCGCAGCTCTCGCATCCCAACATCGTGACGATCTACGATGCCGATGAAGCCGACGGCGCGCATTTCCTGGTCATGGAGTACGTCGATGGACCGGACCTCGAGCGGATGGTCCGCGAGGGTGCACCGCTGCCTATCGCGCAAGCGTGCGATTATGTCCGCCAGGCCGCGCTCGGTTTGCAGCATGCCTTTGGGGCTGGGTTGGTGCATCGCGACATTAAACCCTCGAATCTGCTGGTCGCGCGTGCCGATGGCGGGCGCTTTCCGATTCCCGAAGCGGGTGACGTGCATCGCTCCGGTTGGAAGCCGCCGGCTTTCCGCGGACTGGTGAAGATTCTGGATATGGGGCTGGCGCGCATGGAATCGGCCCTCGATTCGCGCACGAATCTCACGCGCGAAGGCACCATGATGGGCACGCCGGACTACATCAGTCCCGAGCAGGCCCGCGACGCCAGCTCCGTGGACATCCGGGCCGACCTCTACAGCCTGGGCTGCACGTTCTACTTCCTGCTCACCGGTCAACCGCCGTTTCCGACTGGAACGGCAATGGAAAAGCTGTTGCGGCATCAGATGGAACAGCCGGACCCGGTGGAGAAGATTCGCACGAACACTCCGCCGATGGTGGCGGCGGTGATCCGCCGGCTCATGGCCAAGGTGCCTGAAAAGCGCTTCCAGACGCCAGCCGAGCTGGCGGACACCTTGGGTGAAATCCTTGGAATGTCAGGCGTGTCGCCGGTGTTGGACGCCTCTTTTTTCGCCGAGGAATCGCCGGAAGATTCCATCGAAATGAGCATGGCCTCGGGCGGCGGCACTGCGACAAAGGCCGCCGGCACAGGCCAGCAGAAATCGAGCAGTGGCCGTACCCCTCTGCCCTCGCAAACACCGCAATCCTTTACCGATCAACGCAACAAACAGCCGGACTCCGATTTACCCCCCGTCACGGTCGTCACTGCAACCAGTTTGCACGAGCAGGCGAAGGATCTGCCCCCACCGGAGCTGCGCGAAGTTTTTCCGGCGCGAAAGTCGGCCTTGCTGCGTGGCCACACGGCTCCCGTCATGGCCGTGGCGTTTTCGCCGGACGGCAAGCTGCTGGCCAGTGCCGGTCTCGATGCCACAGTTCGCTTGTGGCGCCTGGCCGATCCGCCGCGCGAACAAGCGGAATTCCGCGAGCGATCCCTCGGCGATATCCATGCGCTGGCCTTCGCTCCTACCGGCGATTACCTGGTTACCGGGTCGGCCTCGTTCGACGCCCACATGTGGCAATGGCGCTTTCGTGAAAGCCGCGAACACGATCGCGCTCCGCTGGACTCAGCGCCGCCGCTTATTGAGGCCCTGGTGTTTTCGCCAGACGGCACTTCCCTGGCAGGAGCGTCGAGCACTTCGCTCTGGATTTGGACCACGGCCGATGGCACGCCGCGCAAGCGCGTGGTATTGAAGAATGAAAGCGGGCCCGTCACCGCGCTGTTGTTTTCGCATGACAGTAAGCTTCTCTTCAGCGGCGACGCCGGTGGTAAAGTGCAAATCTGGAAGACCGGCTGGATGGGCGGCATGCGACCGGCTACCGTGCTCCCGAACCACAATGGCGGCATCACCTGCCTTGCTCATTCCCACGACGGCTTATTCCTCGCTTCGGCAAGCCAGGAGCACACGGTTCGCATTTGGGACGCGAACGGCAACACCTCCAAGCCCAAGCAAATTCTCAAGAATTTGCTCGGCCTTGTGCGACAAATGATCTTCCTACCCGATTCACACTATCTGCTCACCATCGGCGATAATGGCCAGGTCATTTTGTGGCTATGGGAAACCGGCAAACCTCAGTACGAATGGCGGTTGGAACAGAAAATCGTTTGCAGTTTGGCCCTCTCCCCAGATGGCAGCACCGTCGCTGCCGGCAGCAGCGACGGAACCGTCACTATTTTTGATCTTATTCCGGAGTAAAGCCGGCCGCTCGCGCGTTGATCTGCATTTCTTCGCCCGAATTCCTTAGCTCGATCCCGATATTCGCTCATTCCCAACGAAATGCTCTATAACGACACGGATACTGGATGATGGCGAATTTCTCTGTTAACTGCGCAAAAACAGTGAAATTGTGGACTCTGAGCCGGACTCGTAAGAAATGGGACAGTTTGCCCGCGTTCTGAACATAACTAACCGCGAGCGAAAAAATGCAAAACGTCATGCGCCGGATTCGCCGCCTCGTCGCCGCGCAGGGAAGCGACCATCTTTCCGACGAACAGTTATTGCGGCAATTCCTGCGCGAACACAATGAAGAGGCGTTTGCGGCGCTGGTCCAGCGCCACGGGGCGATGGTGCTCGGCGTCTGCCTGCGTCTGCTGCATCATCGACAGGACGCGGAAGATGCCTTCCAGGCCACCTTCCTAACGCTTGTGCGCAAGGGACACTCCATCCGTCAACCGGGGGCACTGCCGGGCTGGCTCTATCGGGTGGCCTATCGCATCGCCGTGCGCGCTCGTTCTCGGGCCGCGAAGCAACTTCCCCATGAATGCCTGGGAGACATTGCAGTCGATTCCGACCCGGTTGCGGCACTGGCCTGGAATGAATTGCGGCCGGTGCTCGACACGGAGTTGAACCGGTTGCCGCGCAAATACCGGACGCCGATGATCCTTTGTTACTTGGAAGGAAAATCATACGAAGAAGCGGCGGCCGCGATCGGCTGCCCAAAGGGCACGGTGGCCATACGCTTGCTGCGGGCGCGGAAAATGCTGAAGGATCGCTTGTTGCGGCGCGGACTGATGCAGGCCGGAGGCTGGATGGCAGCCCGCGAAGCGCTTCCAGCCGCATCGGCACTGGTCCCGCCGTTACTGGTTGCATCAACGGTGGGCGCGGGCGCCAAGTTGGCCAGCGGCATGTCATTGGCCACCGTAGCAACTGCCACCGTAGCGGCTTTGGTTCAACAAACCTGCAAGGTGCTTGCCTGGCAAAAGATCAAGCTCTCGCTCATTACGGTTATGCTGCTGGGGTTGACCGCTACAGGTATTGGTACTTGGGGCAAGACATTCCACGATTCGCCGGCAGAAATGGCCGGACCATCGTCCGGAACGCGACTGGCGGAGAGCAAAGCGGGACCGAATTCCTCTCAGCACCAGCTGGCAACCGCAGCACAGAAAGCGGAGCAGACAGCCGCCACCGCTGCTGCCTGCGAATTGGCTTCTCCACCGGCCATTGTCGAACCTCAACCGCCGTCGGTAAGGACACAACGACATGTCTGCATCTCGATTGAGATTTCGGGTGGCCTGTCCTCAGCCGGCGAGCCCGTTTGGGTCCTGCGAAAATCGGCACCGCACGGTGACATGGATTCCGTGGTCGTGGTGGTTGCTTCAAATAAGCCATCCCGGCTCCGCCATGCGTCCGGTTTGGCGCTGCGCGCGCAACTGCTCGACGAAGTGGATTCCGACCGGCTTCCGGAAGCGACCGCATCGGCGCCTCCCCCTAGTATCTCCAAGAGCAAGACGGCGAACACCATCGTCATTCTGCCTAAGGCGATCATTGTGATTGAGGCCCATCCCTGGTTGCATGACGACTGCCCACGCCGTGTCATCATCATTTCCTCGGCATCGCGGACCGAACTAGGGCTGCCTCAACCGGAAGTACGGGATTAACATTGGGCGTAGCGTGGAATTCTTGCGAATTCCGCTACGACCATCTGCTTTTCATCTCAATTTTTTTCATTTCCATACTGTTATCTCTGCGGCTGCAGTGCGGTTGTTCCATTGGCTTGCTAAGAGCCCGCAGGAAATGGTATGAGCGAATTGACGCATTTTGACCAGCACGGCGCGAGCCGGATGGTGGACGTGAGCGCCAAACCGGAAACGCAGCGGCTGGCCCGAGCCAGCGCCCGGCTGCGAATGGCGCCCGAAACGCTTCGGCTGATTCGCGACAAGGCAGTCGCCAAGGGCGACGTGCGTGAAGTGGCCCGTCTGGCTGGCATTATGGCCGCAAAGAAAACCAGCGACTTGATTCCGCTCTGCCATCCCTTGCCGCTAACTTCAGTGACCATCGACTTTTCCTTCGAAGGTGACGACACCCTGAAGATCTTGGCAGCTGCCCAAGTTTTCGCCCGAACTGGCGTCGAAATGGAAGCGCTGACAGCAGTGAGCGTCGCGGCGCTCACGGTGTACGACATGTGCAAGGCGGTGGACCGCAGCCTGATAATCGAGCAAATTCGGTTAGAAGAAAAGAGCGGCGGCAAAAGCGGCACCTTTGTGCGGCACGATTGACGCCAACAACGGAAGCGATAGGATTCAAGCAGGATTGAAAATTCAGAACCCTCTGGATTTCAGCAATGGCCCGAGGATCCGCCATGAGCGCGCTTCACGCGACCGCCAACGGCATTGCCGAACCTGCCCATCCGTTATCAGCGCTCATTGCCGCCGACCTGACCGCGGTAGAAAAGGTCTTCACCGCCAAGCTGGCCAGCCATCGCAAGCACGTCGCCCGGCTCGTCGGCCACCTTGAACACTATCGCGGCAAGCGCTTGCGGCCCAAGCTATTGCTGCTGGCAGCCGGGGCGTGCGGGTCGATTCTGCCGGCGCATCATACGCTCGGCGCCGTCGTCGAAATGATCCACACGGCCACGCTCGTGCACGACGATGTTCTCGACGAGGCTGATCTTCGCCGGCATGCTTCCACGATCAATGCCGGCTGGGGCAACCAGGCCAGCATTTTGCTGGGCGACATGCTGTTTTCGCATGCCTTTCACCTGGCCAGCAGCGTGGACGCTCAGGCCTGTGACATCATCGGTGCAACCACCAACCGCGTGTGTGAGGGCGAGCTGTACCAGATTACCGAGCGCGGCAACTTCGATTTGAGCGAAGAAGAGTACTTCAGCGTGATCGACGGCAAGACCGCGCAACTTACGGCCTGCTGCTGCCGCCTGGGCGCATTGTACGCCGGTGCGGATGACGACACGGTCGAAAAGCTCGCGTCCTACGGCCGCTGTTTGGGGTTAGCGTTTCAGATAGCCGACGACCTGCTCGACCTGACCGGAGCCGAAGAAACCACGGGCAAGACGCTGGGGACCGACCTGGCGCAACAAAAGCTGACGCTTCCTATCATTCACATGCTGCGGCGTCTTCCCAAGGAGCGGGCCGCACAAGCGCGACAACTGCTCCGCAAGCCGCAAGCCGCTCGGCAGGCGCTCTTGCCGCTGTTGCAAGAAACCGGTTCGCTCGACTATGCTCGAGACCGGGCCGAGGAGTTTTCCGCCCAGGCTCGAGCTTGCCTCGTCAATCTTCCCCTCTCGGATTTCCGCTCGATTCTGCATCATCTCACCGACTGGACTGTTCGTCGCGAGAAATAAGCATCTTAATTGAAATGTAGCCGCAGGCTAAAGCCTGCGCGGGACGACCGCAGGCTAAAGCCTGCGGCTACGATTGGCTGCTGCGGCTACTGCGCTCCGCGCGGCTCTGATTTTTGTTCTACACTTCAACAGCAACAAAACTCTCGCCTCGATTTGACAATCCTTTGAGGTATTTTCATGCCCATTCGCTGGCATGTTTGCGGAATCGTGTTGTGCCGTGTCGCCGGCGCCGCGGCCGGGATCGGTTCGGTGACGTTTTATCACGACTGGCTGGAACAACGCGGCCTGGAAGGCGCGTTGCTGGGCATCGCCGCTGCGATCATCGGCTTCCTGCTGCCGGCCGCGATCTTCCGCCGCGTGGTGCCGTTCCACTGCTGCATCTGCGCCGAGCGCACGTTCCACCACAACGGCTTGCCATTTACCGGGAACCAAAAGCCGATCGATTATCTTTGCCGGAAGTGCGAGTCAAGCCACTGCATTGATTTGGGTGAGGCGATGGCGCTGACTTTGCGAGAATGAGTCGTCAGTCGGTCTTACCGTTCAGCAGGGAAGCCAGCTTTTCGTCTAAACTCCACAAGCGGTCGCCGACGCGCTCGCCGATAACACCAATTTCGACCTTAACAGCAGCAGGCACTTGATCCCAATTCATGTGAGTGTAGAAGCCTTCGGACTGAAGCAGTTGAAGACCACTCGCGAACTGTCTTGCCAAATCCATTTCGTCTAATTTGTTTAGCCCGTCCACCAGAAGCGCGAGCTCGTGCGAGTTGAGACCTTGTTCATAAATCGATGAAAATCCGTTAATGTCGATTTCACACCGAGTCGCCACCACGTAGTACACAACTTTGTCGGCAAAGGGCAAAGCTGCGACTCCTAAACGGCCAAGCGAAAAGAGCCGGTTAAACTCTTCGACAATTCGCTCTGTCGCATCCATAATTAATCGCAAATCCGATTTGAGAGTGGACGCGGCGCGTTTCGGGCATAAGACTTCGCCGCCCTACTTCTGCCCCTCCTCCGGATACACATCCGGCAGCGGGTTTTGCATCACCGCCTCGGCGGGCATCTCCTCGTCGCTGTCTTCATCCTCCTTTTTCTTGTTCAGGAGTTTGTGCAGCTCATCGGCGTCGATGCGCTGAGTTTGCTCGGAAGGCGAGACCGGCGCTTCCCCAGGCCCTAGGTGGACGCGGAATTTCACGCTGGCCACGTGCAACTGGTCATTGGGCAGGAGGGCGGCCCGGCGAATGCGTTGGCCGTTCACGCGCGTGCCATTGGTGCTGCCCAGGTCGCGCACGAGCAGCAAGCCATCAGTCTTCACGATGATGCAGTGCAGCTTGCTCACGCTCTTGTGATCGAGGTTCAGATCGCAGTCTTCCTTCCGGCCCACGAGCGTCATGTCTTTGACGATCTCGATGGGGTCGCCGCCTTCCAGGGGAATCAACTGGGCCCGCATGTGCTTCTCGAAATGGCCGCGCTGGTCAAAATCTCATTCCATCCTACCATAATTCGACAGTTTTCCCACTACCAAAGAGCCTTACGCATGGAGTTGCTGCTGTTCAGCGATCTGCACACCGACCGGGCCGCGGCGCAGCGACTGGTTGAGCGCTCGCGATTCGTTGATATCGTGATTGGCGCCGGCGATTTCGGCAACATGCGGCGGAATGTGCGCGCCTGCTTTGAAGTGTTGCGGGCCATCGACAAGCCGGCCGTGCTGGTTGCCGGCAACAATGAATCGACCGACGAATTGCGCGAAGCGAGCCGCGACTGGCCCACTGCAATCGTATTGCACGGTTCGGGAACCCGCATTAACGGCGTGGACTTCTTCGGCATCGGCGGCGGGATACCGGTTACTCCATTCGGCTCATGGAGCTTCGACTTCACCGAAGAGCAGGCGGCGGGCATGTTGAAGGACTGCCCGACCGGCTGCGTCCTCGTGAGCCATGCGCCGCCACATGGAATTCTGGACATCGACTCCGGCGGGAAAAACCGGGGTAGCAGCACGATTCGCGAGGCAGTGCTCCGGTTGCAGCCCATTCTGGTTGTTTGCGGCCACATTCATGCTTGCGGCGGCAGGACGGCCATGCTGGACAAGACCACCATCATCAACGCCGGGCCCGCCGGTGTGGAATGGCATTGGCAAGGCCAAGGGTAGACCAATGGCGAAGCGCAAGCACGTGATCCGCTGTGCTTTCTGCAACAAGCCGCATAAGGAAGCTTGGCGGGCTGCCGAACCCGTGTGCGCGCTGTGCGAAGCCAAGAGCTGCCGTTGGACCGAAGATTTGCCAATGCCCCCAGTCCCGGCGTCGCCAGTGGACGAAGAATACGAAGATGACGCCGAGGATGATTTCGACGCCAAATTGGAAGCCCGCCGCCGGCGGCAATCGCACCGGCATCTGCCGTTCGTGATCGGACTGGGGATCGTCCTGTTCCTGTGGGCTGGGTTGGTGGGTCTGTCGTTTGCCTTGCCGAAGACGGCCTAGGCGCTGTGCACCGTGGGTGCGGTCGTCTTTCTGGTGGGAATGGTCCAGCAATTTCATTCCGCCGCGGAGGACGGTTTCTCCCTTTCGGCCTTTGTATCGCGGAACCCATTTATTCTCGTGTTCCAGTTTTTGATGGCGGCGGCGGCCGCGCCGGTGTTCTCGGCGGTCTACCTGTTCATCAATTTCGAAGAGGCCCGGAAGCCCGCTGTCTTGCAAGTTGTCGGCGTGGCCATGACGGCATCTGGAGTGCTGCTGCTTCGGATTGTTTTGTAAACAAATCCCGAACCAGTGATTCCATGGATTTTACGGATAACCGCTTGGTGCGCCAGTCCGTCGCTTCGGCTTCGCACTTAATAGAAGTATGGATATCCTGGATCCGATGGACTGGTCGAACCTGTGTAGGTATAACCCGAATTCGATGAACTCGACGAGGATGAGCCAGATGTCGTAGTTGTTGTCGATCCCGAGCCGCTACTGGTTGTTCCCGGATCGCTGCTCGTATTCGTGGAGTATGTCCCCACCCCATCGTTTAGCACGTTCATGTACAAGAAATAAGTGGTGGCCGGCAAAGTTTCGAAAGGCGGCGCCCAGGCGCGATATCGAATCGTGTAATTGCCGGCCTTCAGCAATACCGCCTCGGTCACCGATGGCTGGCCCGCGTCGGCGGTCAGCGACAGCACCACGTTACCGTAGGAATCGGTAATCGTCATGCTTACGGTCGATGGACTTTGAGCCTGTGCGGTGACTGAGAACTCCACCAGTTTGGTGCTGTTCATCGTCAACGTACCGCTGTCTTGCGATGAATTTTGATTCAACGTGTTCGACCCGACCATGCTGAAGTCAATGAGGGGCCGCTGGCTGAAATCGATGGCCATGTAGTAGAGCAAGTTAGTGACCAGTCCGGCCACATTCTGCGGCGCCATCTGAACGTAATAAATGGCCCCGGCCTGCAACTTCGGAATCTGCAAACTGAACAAGCCCGACGAGTTAGCCAGCACCTGGAATGGCAATTCATTACCATTCGCATCGTAAACCTTGATGCTGGGGTTGAACGAAGTCCAAGTCTGCGCCCAGGCCATCGCCACCAAATTCTCGCTACTACCATCTGCAGACAGCGGCGCTTGCACTTTGTAGTAGTCCTTGTCAAAAGCATCCGCCAACGTCCCGTGCACCACGTCGGTCCAGCGGCCGCTTACCAGACCATTGACAGCCGGAACCAAGCTCGTGGCAGCTGTCAGCGTATTATCGAGATCCGTCGCGGCCAGCACTCCGTTGAGCGTTGTGTTTACGACGTTTGGGATGGTCGCTAGCAACGTTTGCCATTGCACGTTGAGCCGGTAGCCTCCGATGCCGAACTCGTTGTGCATGCCGCGATCGACCACGATGTAATAGGATTGATCCGGACGCACGCCGTTCACTTGCACGGTCAGATTGCCATTCAGCGGATCGGTGGTGGTGCTGGATGCGAGCAGATTTTGATTGGCATCATAGACCGAGACCTTTCCCGTGAGCAGGCTGTAGCCGGAAGTGGCCAATTGCACTTGCAAGCTAGTCAAGAACAAAGCCTGCGGCGCCGTCACCCGATAGTAATCCACTTCGCTTTGCGTCGTGAGATCGGCCTGGATGGGCATCGGTTGCGACGCGTCCAGGAACGCTGCCGTTGCAAAACAATTGTTACCGTTGCTTTGTTCGAATGCGTCTGCGGTTCTGCTCCCGTAGAGCGCCTGCAAGCGGTCGATGTCATTCTGCGAAAGGCCGGTGCGGTAAGCATAGATTGCATTCATCACGTCGCTCGCAGCAGATGAATGCGATAGACCGAAAACGTGCCCGGCTTCGTGGAGCATGGCCGAATACAAGTCGTATTCGTCGGGCACATTGCCGACGCTGAATTGGAAATTCGTATTCAGGATTACTGTGCCGCTCCAGGTCGTTCCGGTGAAGCTGAAGGGCGAGGCTTCCGCTAAGGGAACCGGGTCATCTGCAATGCCATTGTCGCTCAAGGGCACGGCGGCGATGCGAATGTCGCCATACCGGCTATCGCCCTGCACGGCTCCCGGCGAGCCGAATGGCACGCCCCTGTCGGGCATCACGCCGATGTTGATGTTCGCGTTGTCGGCCCAAGCCTGAAACGCGCGCAGAATCTCGCCTTCCCAAGCGCTGGGAGGGCCGAGCGCGTCGAGCGTCTGGAACAGGACGCTGGATTGGCCGCCCACGTTGGTTCCGTCCGGGGCAAAGCTCAGGGTCAAATGCGTGGCATCGGGCCACGGAATCCCCCAGGCCGTCAGGAGATTGCGTTCTTCCAGTCGTTCCACGGTTAGGCGAAGATAAGAGGCTGCCAAAGGCACGGTTTTCTCCTGAATTGGTTCGTCCCGAACCCGGGTTCCATCTCCGATTGATTGTCGCTTCGTGCGGTTTATTTCATTCCTTGTCGCCACGCTTTGGCCGATTCCTGCAATTGCCGGAACTCCGGCTGGTCGCGCAGCGGATCGAAATCAGAGTCATTTGGGAGCAAGTCCAGGCCGAAGCCGGCACGGAGGGCCGAACGCAGTAAACGATAAGCCGGCACACGATCCTCGGCAGCCTGCTTTGACGTCAGCGCGTAGATGCACGCAACTTGATACAAATTCGGCGGTTTCGTGTCGCGCAATAGCGCTTCCCTAGCGTCGCTCAGGGCTTCTTCCCGTTTGCCTTGCCGGGCCAGCAAAACTCCTCGGCCGGCCCGCACCGGCACTTGATCGGGATACCATTCGACTGCCTGGTTCAACACGCGCACAGCGTCGGCCGGTCGATTTAAGTGTTCGCCGAGAATATGTGCCTGAAGTTGCAGCGCGAAACTTGAACGCGGGTTTAACTTCAGTGCCGACTCAACATCGGCCAGCGCCGCCTGGGGATCGGCTGGCAAGCGCATTTCCGCACGGGCTACCCAGCTTAGTTCGTCGTTTGGCGTTAAGCGCAAGCCTTCTCCTCGGTCAGATTGTGCCCCATCCTTGTTTCCGGTCTTTTCTCGAGCCCGGGCCCGCAGGAAGTAGACGCGCGTGGAATGCGAGCCGCATTCCAGGGCGTGCGTCAGGTCTTCCACCGAAGCGGCCCATTGGCCCAACCCTTGATGGGCAGCCGCCTTTTGCAACCAGCCCTCCGCCAAGTCCGGTTGCAGTTGCACCGCACGGTCGAAATCGTCGAGCGCTTGCTCAAAGAAGCGCAGCCGGTGGTAGCAGATGCCGCGGTTGAGCCAGGCCGGGGCAAAATCCTGCCGCAAAGCAATGCAGGATGTAAAGCTGGCGACGGCCATCTCCGGTTGCTCGAGCGCCAGGTGTGTGTTGCCGCGCACGAACCAGGCCGAGAAATAGTCCGGTTCCAGCCGGGTTGCAACTTGCAAGAGCGGCAGGGCATCGCGATAACGGCCGTGCTGCACCAGGTCATACGCAACCAGATAATAGTCGCGGGCGGTCTCCAGTGGCACGGAGCGCGCCAGATCGCGAATTCGGTCTGCCTCCCGCCGGTCGCCCGCCAAGCGCAGCAGCTCGGCCCGCTGTTCCAACACGGCCCGCGGCAGCCGATCGTTGCCATATTGCTCGGCCAACTCGTTCCAGCGCAGCGATTTCAGAAGCATCTCTGTCTGTTGGGCGGGCAAAAGGTCGCTGGATTCCACTCTGCGGATAGTTACCTTCGCCAGAAGATAGAGTATTTCGCCAATGTCGGCCCGAAGAAGCGCTTTCTCATTGGCATGCAGTCGGCGGACGGCAGATTGCTGTTGCCAGTCTGAAGCCAATTGATTCGGATCGATTCCATAGCGTGCCAATGCATCACGACAGAGCGCTTCACCGTTGTCGAGCTGAGCGTAGGCATGATGCCGGTCATCCAGAAAGGCTTGCAACCGCCGGAAATCTTCCCGATGCTCGCGCAAGTTCTCACGCGCGTGCAATTCCTGCCGATGATCGCGCTCCAACACGAACCCGCCGGCAGCCAGGCACAACAGCGCCGCAGCGAATACCGCGACACCGGAAGTCGACGTCGAGCGCGGGTGCCGGCGAAGCCATTTGGCGAGCCGTTCCCGGCCCCATGGCTCGTGTGCATATTTCAGCGGCCGAGATTCGAGTTGCCGTTCTAGATCTTCTTGCAAGTCCGCGACCTTCTGATAGCGTTCGTTGGTATCAATCGCCAGGCAACGGCGAATGACGGCCGCCACCGCCGACGAAACGTCGTGGTTTGCTTCCCGAATGGAAGGCGCCGGCCTTTTGCGGTCTTCAATCATGCCCAGAATCACGACTTCGCGGAGCCCCTCGCGCAGCGGATGTGGTAACCTGCCGCTGAGCAATTCAAAGAGGATGATGCCCAGCGCGTAAATGTCACCCCGCTCATCGAGCAAGACGCGCTTCTCCTGAAAGGCGAGCAAATGCTCGGGCGCCAGATAAGGCAGGGTTCCTCCCAGGAGTTGGCCTGTATCCCTGTTTCGCTGCTTCGTATCTTCGGCAATGCTGAAATCGAGCAGCAGCGGTTCGCCGTCGTCGCTGAGAAGGATGTTGCCAGGTTTCAAGTCACGGTGCAGGATGCCCCGCGCGTGCGCGTGCGCCAAGCCGGCAGCAACACGCGCCATAATCCAGAGCACGGCATCGATGTAGGAATATTGCTCGAGCACCTTCCACGCGGGCGAGAGCGGCATCGCCGTCGCGGGAACCGGCTCGGCAACAGCGACAATGCCGCCGGGCCATGAAGCCGGCGTCGTCGGAAAATCGGCGGAAGAAAACGCTTCGGCCCGGCAATGCCGCATCGTCTCCAGGATCTCACTGCCGGACTTCGGCAGCGCCGAGCGCTTCTGAATGTGATCCAGCAAATGGGCCAGCGTGGTGGCGCCCAGGAACGGCATGCAGACCACGCTATATTCGCCGCTCTGATAATGGGCATGGATCGGAACAATGTTGGTGTGCCGCAATTGAGCAAGTACCTTGGGCTCCGGCAGCTTTTCGCGAGTGATCTTGAGTACGACATGGCGGTTCGCCAGGTCGACTTGTTGGGCCAAATAGACGCGCGCAAACGCGCCACGTCCCAGCAGCTGCAATAATTGAAAACCGAGCAGTTCTGCACCCGGCTCCGGCCAAACGCGAGCCGGCTTCTTCATTTCCGTACCGGCCGAAGCGGCTCGGAGTTGGCTCCCGACCGAATGTGACCGTGGCCAGCCTTCGGCCGAGTTTGGTTCCTTTACGTGCAGCGAATCTCCAGCATGCATACCGGCGTTGGAAACAAGTTCTTGGTGAATCAAAGGTTCCAACTGATCGGCAGGAACGAAATTCGTCGTGGCCGGCGGCTGCGGCCAATCGGCGGTGCAGATGCCAAGTGCCTCATATTCGCGCGGCGAGACACGTTCGCCGGCTAACTGCCGCAGATCGTACTCCACCCGGGCGATGCGGCCAAGCATCGCCGCATTGGCAAACACTTCCGGAAACTCGGGACGATACGCCGGCAGCGGCCGAGCATGGCCGGCGCGCCAGCGGCGCGACATGTCGCGAGAAATCAGATCGGCCAGAATACTCAAGTAGCGCGGATGAGTGGGTGGAGGCAAGAATAGGCGCAGGTTGACTTCGCGCTCTTGAAAGAGCCCAGAGTGCGACGTGGACGTTTCGGTAGGGCCGTGGGAAAGAGGCAATGCCTGTTCGTTCGGCGGCATGATGGGCGCCCCAAGTTCCTGGTTGCGATTGCTCCTCACTCTTTGCCATTGGAGCGGGACATGACCCCAAAGCAAAGGTCTCGCCAAGGAAACGAAATCATCTGGACAGGCGTCGTGATAATGTTCGGGCGAATTTACGGGCCACCTTTCGGAGCAAGACGTGGCTCCAAAAGCCGTGTGTGGCCGTTTGCCTGCTGAGAATTCGTTCCTGGAAGCCACCGGGCGATGTGTGCTATCCAAGACTCGCGCTTGCAGCCACAGGTCTGCTTACCATTCGGGCTGCAAGCGTTGGGTGGTGCCGCAACGCCAGTTGAACGGCGTACGGCTACCCGTAGGTATTTACATCGAGAATGTGGGCGAGTCAAAAAAATCGGCAGAATTCCGATAATCGCTACAACCGGTGCGACCGGACTTCGGCGTGTCACGCTCGCGCATCGAATTCTCAATTCAAGAGCCAACAGAGACTTACGATACAGCGGGCTCACCGTCTCCCTTTGAATGAAGCTCCCGCAGTTGCTGCAGGTAGAGCTGCCGAATTTCGTCTAGCTCCCGGTCATAACGCCCATCTTTGAAATCGGGAAAGGTCCACTCGAACGGCTGGTACCGGCGCTGCCGGTAACGCGCCACGAAGTCGGCATAAATGCCCTTGGCAATATAAATTTTCTGCCCCAGCCCTTTCACCGATGCCAGCACGATTTTGTTGTGATCGAGATAACCTGAATCGAGGTTGATCCGTCGGTACCCGTTTCGCCTTCGCAATTCGTCCTCCAGCCGATTGCATTCGAGCTTGGCTCCCACAAGCAATTCGGGTGATACCAGGCGGTGAAACGAAATGAGCCGGCGGTGTAGGGAGGGACCCATTTCCAACAGATAATAGTTTGTCATATCAAAGGCGTGATCGGCGCCCTGGAAATCGATCTCACCCCATGATTCTCTCATCGAATTGAATGCGGAGTGCAGCGCTTCCTCGTCGGCCCAGAGCACGGCAATCAACAACTTCACCGGTTCAGGCTCCGCCGGACGCGCCATGCTGTTCTCCTTTTCGTTTCAGGATCGTCAACGCTTTGTGTACGATTTCCGGTGCAACGCCGAATTCCAGAGATATGCGTTCAAGCAATGTCTCTGGATCAATTTCGCCGCGCTGCACGGCAGAGCGCTCGCGAACTTGAAGCCGGTTGCCGTGCAAGTAAAGCTGCCGATTGCCGGCGACCCGGGTCAACAACGGGTATTTTATCATGTCCCAATCGAAGGAAGCGTCCCAGACATTCAGAAACTCGCCTGCCTCCACCGGCTGGATCTTGAAGCTGATCCGCGGCGTGCGCTGACTGTCTTGCAGGGTTATTAACTCGATTTTCGCGCCGCCGGTTCGCGGGGCAAGGATAATCTCATTAAATGGAGTCTGTATGCGGAATTCGCCGTCTTGCGGCAGCGCG
>DATGHS010000193.1:0-10052 GCA_035307785.1 Gemmataceae bacterium | reverse complement strand
GCCGTGCTCGAAGCCGATAAACAGCGTGCGCTGTGGCTCGCCGCGATGGCACCAATACTGGTACGCCATTTTGAGGGCGACTTCGACGGCGGTGCTGCCGTTATCAGAGTAGAAGACACGGCCACCGGGCCATGGGGCCGTTTGCAGCAAGCGTTCGGCCAGTTCGACCGCATACGGATGGGTAACGCCGGCAAATTGCACATGGTCAATTTCCGCTAGTGCTGATTGCAGCGCTGCCAGCAGTTGCGGATTGCGGTGCCCGTGCAGGATCGTCCACCACGAGGAGATGCCGTCGATGACCCGGCGGCCATCGGCGAGATGCAGGAATTCATCCTGAGCGCCGACGACCGGCAGCGGCGGGTCGGGATCCTGGAGCGAAGTATAAGGATGCCAGACATGTTTGCTGTCGCGAGCGACGAGGTCCTTCTCATTGGGAAGCGAGCGTATTACGTTTGAAGGCGGGTGCGAAACGTAAAATGTGCTCCGAATGCGGTTGAGCGTCTCTGCTTGTTCGTTTACCGAGGCAACGATATCTTCCGTTGTGTAACTATGCGGCAATTGCAAACTGAAGACGGGCACATCGTTGGCGTGCCAGCGAATTTGCTCGGCGGCAAATAGGTCGGTCGGCCCGAGCAACACGATCGCGCCAGGGCGAATCCCATGAACTCGCAAGGCTTCGAGACACAGCAGTGTGCGGCCAATTGCACCGAGGGCAGAGGAACTCACCAGGACAGTTGGCAGCCCTAACCGTTGGATCAGGGCAAACTGCAGCTCGGTTTCCGTGAGCGAGGAAAACGGGCTGCCGAAAGTTTCGACCAACAAACTTGCCTCGGATTTGGGTCTTGCGGCGACCAGAACCTCCGGCGATGGCACAACCGCGTTTTCTTCCTTGGCCGCCAGCGGGGGAGCCACTGCTAAGCGGAAACGGGCCGCCGGAGCATGAACTCTGACATGTGGCAACAAGCGGCGAACTAACTCGGAATCGGAGTCACCGGTCTCGACGGGCTTCCAGTACTCGTACTGTTCTGAAAACGCCGCAAGCCACAGAAGGGAAAAAGTCGTTTTTCCTACCGAAGTGTCGGTGCCAAGAATGATGAGATCGGTCATATCAGTTTGCCGCTTGCAGCTTTGCGTTCGATTGCAGGAAGCAGAGTGTCCCCTATTTGCCGTCGAGCGCGATGCCCTAAGTGAGATTAGACTACACGCGCAATTTCGGCTGCAGCGAATCGCAGCGTTGATTCGTCATGAACGGCATGAATCGAAACGCGCAGCCGCGCGGTGCCGGCCGGTACACTGGGCGGGCGGATGCCACGGATATCCAATCCTTTCGCCTGCAATTTCCGTGCTGCTTGCATCGTGCGCGCATCGTCGCCGAGAATGATCGGCACAATATAGTCGTTGCCGCCCGCTTCGATACGATGGCGACTCAATTCCGCTCGAAAGAGGTTTGCGTTCCGATGCAGGGCCGCCCGTTTCACCTCGTCGCCAGTCACATGTTCGAGCATTTCCAGCCACCATCCTCCAATGGCCGCGGCCATGGCCGTGGTAAAGATGAAGTGCCGGCATCGGTTGACAAGCAGGTCGCGTAACAACTGCGAGCCGCAGACATAAGCGCCGGGCACTGCCAAGGCCTTGCCGCCAGTATGGACCGTGGCCGGGATTCGCTCGCGCCAAGCCGGTTCGACCCGGCCGCAGCCGTTGGCCCCGAAGCATCCCGTGGCGTGGGCTTCATCCACGATCAAATGCGCCTTATATCGTCCCGCAAGATCCAGCATTTCCGCCAACGGCGTGCGGTCGCCGTCCATACCGAAAAGCGATTCGGTGACGATAAAGAGCTGGCGATTGGCTGCCGAATTTCGCGCTGCCGTGCGCAAACCGTCCTCCAGATGATTCAGGTCCTGATGCCGGAAAATGAAACGCTCCGCCTTGGACAGACGCAATCCATCAATAATCGAAGCGTGATTGAGCTGATCCGAAGCCACCCAATCTTGCGGCTCCATCAAGGTGGAGAGCAAACCTTCGTTGGCGACGTAGCCGGAAGGAAAAATCAGCGCTGCCTCAGTGCCGTGCCAGGTAGCGAGCTTGGCTTCCACCTGTTCCCAAACGGGCTCGTCGTGTACCAGACGGGAAGCCATACCGCTGTGCGCGGCGAGCGGCGAAGATGAACCCCGCCGCTCGCTTCGCGCGTAGCCAAGATAATCATTGGAAGCGAAATCGATTCCCCGGCCGGGGGTCAACTCGCGATATCGGCCCTTGCGGCGCCATTCCTGTAAGGTCTCAGTCCAGCGTTCGGGAAGTGTCATGACGGCGTTGGCACCGGCCAATCGAGGCCCAAAGAGCGAAAGAGTTCCGCGTCGGCGCTGGCCGACGGATTGGCGGCAGTGAGCAGCTTGTCGCCGAAGAAGATCGAATTCGCCCCGGCCAGGAAGCAGAGGGCTTGCAACTCGCGGCTCATGCAGTCGCGGCCGGCGCTCAGTCGCACCCGCGCCTTCGGAAATGTGATACGAGTCACGGCGATGAGGCGGACGATTTCAAAGGAATCCACCCGAGGCGCTTCGGCCAGTGGCGTGCCTTGAATCGGCATCAGGCAGTTGATCGGAATGCTTTCCGGAGGCGGCTCGAGGGCCGTGAGTTCGCGCAGCATCATCAGCCGATCATCTTCCTTTTCCCCGAGGCCGAGAATGCCGCCGCAGCAAACGGCGATACCGGCCTTCTGCACGGCGTCCAGTGTTCGCAAACGATCATCGTATGTTCGAGTGGTTATCACCTCTGGGTAGAAGCGGCGCGAAGTATCCAGATTGTGGTTGTAGGCGGTCAGACCAGCCGCTTTCAGCCGCTGCGCCTGCTCACCGGTCAACATGCCAAGAGTCACGCAAGCTTCCATTCCTAATTCACGCACGGCTTCGACCATTTCCAAAACGCGGTCGAATTGCGGGCCGTCGCGGGGCTCGCGCCAGGCGGCCCCCATGCAAAACCGAGTCGCCCCCAGCTCTTTGGCTTGGGTCGCCCGCTGCTTCACCTCCTCCACGCTCATGAGTGGACCGGCTTTCACCGGAGTCGAATAGCGCGCGCTTTGAGCGCAGTAGCCGCAATCCTCCGGACAACCGCCGGTCTTGATGCTCAGCAAGGCGCAGCGTTGGATGTCGTCGGCGGAATGGTGGGCACGGTGGATTTCACCGGCCCGCCAGATCAGCTCCAGCATCGGAAGCCGATAAAGTTCCTGGAGTTCGGCAAATGAATTCATGGCGTTGGTATACGATGCGAGCCGCAAGCCGCCTAGCGCGTGGGACGACGGGCTTTTTTACCGCCTATGCGGAAAATATGTTCTATACTTGTAAAACTCGGGGATTTCGCGGCATTTTCGCGCGCACAGGTTGGCAATATGGCGCAGACCGATTCGGACATTGCTTTATGGGAAACGACTCCCGACATACCTTGGTGGGACACCAGCGACTGGTTGCAAGCAATTCTGGATAGCGCCTGCTTCAGCATCATCGCCGTTTGTCCATCGGGCGTGATTCGGTTTTGCAACGCCACTTCACTGGACTGGCTCGGGTATAGCCAGGAAGAGCTGGTCGGGCAGGCCACGCCTTTAGTATTTCACGATCCGGATCTGGTGGCCCGCCGGGCCGAGGAACTCAGTCAACGCCTGGGCCGGGTGGTAGCGCCCGGCTTCGAAGTATTCGTGGCCCGGGCTCGCCACGGCCTGCCGGATGAAAATGATTGGGTCTACGTTCGCAAAGATGGCAGCCGCTTCCCCGTTCGCATCTCCATTACGGCAATCCGCGACCGCACCGGCGAAATTCAAGGATACATGGGCATTGGCATTGACTTGACTGATCGCCGGCAGATCGAAGAAGCGCTGCGCGCCAGCGAAGCAAAATTTCGCCTCGCCTTTGAAGGCTCCGCCAGCGGCATGGCGCTCATGTCCATTGGTGGCGAGTTCCTTCATGCCAACACTGCCTTGTGTGAGATGCTAGGTTACCCGGAAGCAGAGTTGCGTAACCGCAGTTTCCTTCCGTGCATTTGTCCGGAAGACCACCCATTGATGGAATTGACGCTCAGCAATCTGGTGCTGGGCGTCGAGAAAAGCGGCCGCGTCGAGCTGCGCTGGTTGCGCCATGACGGCGCCTTGATCTGGGGACTGAGCAGCCTGTCGCTCGTGCACGATAGCCGCGGCCAGCCCCTGCAATTTGTCGCGCAGGTGCAAGACACGACCGCGCGCAAACAAGCGGAGCTGGCGCTTCAGATCAGCGAGGAGCGCTTCAAAGCATGTTTCGAGAATTCGGCTATCGGGATGTCGATGGTGTCGGCCGACGGCCACTGGACCCGTGCTAACCGTGCTCTTTGCCAGATTCTCGGATACTCGGAAGATGAACTGAAGCAACGCACTTTCGCCGATCTCACACATCCGGACGACCAGGAATTCAGCATGCGGATGATGCAAGACTTATTGTCCGGACAGCGCGACAGCTTTCAAAGTGAGAAGCGCTATTTTCACAAGGACGGGCACGTCATCTGGGGCCGGCTCACCGTTTCCGCCATTCACGATCCGGCCGGCAAGGTGCTGTACTTCGTATCGCAGATCGAAGACATCACGATGCAGAAATCCTACGTGGAACAATTGGAGGAATACCGGCGCGACCTTGAGGAAGCGAACGTCCGACTTCAGGAAATGGCAGTGACTGATGATCTGACCGGGCTGCGGAATCGCATTGCCCTGCGGCAAAAGCTGGCCGAGGAATGCCAACGGGCCACACGTTATCGTTTGCCGTTGGCGCTGGTCATGATGGACGTGGATCACTTCAAATCGTTCAACGACACGTTTGGCCACCCTGCCGGCGATGAAGTGCTACGCGTCGTAGCCAAGTCGCTTCAAGACAAGGCGCGCGCGACAGATATCGTCTCGCGCTACGGCGGCGAAGAGATTGCGATCTTGTTGCCGAATACCGATCTGGACGGCGCCACGGCCCTTGCCGAGCGTTTTCGCCAGGCGATCGAGCGGGAGAATTGGCCGCGTCGGCCGGTGACGGCCAGCTTCGGGGTGGCTACCTGGACCGAGTCGATGACGGGCCCGGATCAACTGATCGCGGCCGCGGACCAGGCCCTGTATCGAGCCAAAGAGCGCGGCCGCAATCGCGTGGAAAAATAGAAGATGCTACGCTGCACGGGTGGCGGCGTTTTTCTTCTTCTTTTTGCCTTTCTTCTTTCCTTTCTTCTTGCCCTTCTTTTTCTTCTTCTTCTTGGCGTTTTCGACCTGATTCTTGTTCGCCTTGCCAGGCGCATCAGCCGAGAACACCGGCGCGGTGCCGCTCACCATGATCGTGAGCGCGAGCAGCCAGCCGAACAGTTTACGCACCATGAGCGACCCTCATTGGAGAAAGTGGAACCGGCGAATGATACTTTCCGACCCTTTGTATCAACGTAAGGATGAGACCCTTGTGAGGCGCGAAAATTAGTTTCTGTTTTTATGAAGAATGCTTATAGGTCGTTCGGGTATGAGAGAATGATGAGAAATGCTAAATAATCCCCCTGGCATGGGGGCATGCCGGGGGGGCACGAGGCGAGGCGAACGCCACGATCTGTTTCCGTGGGACACATTTCCGAACGTGCCCCACGAATCTTCAGCCGGCCAGGCGCTGCGGCAACGCCAAGGCAAACTCTCCGATCGGAACGGCGGGCGTGGCCAAGGAAGCATCGGCAGGATGCCACAGCGCTTGCTTCTTCGCGGCACGCTCCATCAGCACACAGATCTTTTCTTCTGAGCCGGGCGCCGCAACAGTTGGCGCTTCCGGCAACGGCGCGATACCGCAGAAGTTGGCCACTCCACGGCGAGCAAACTTGCTTGTTGACGGAAACAGCTCGCGCACACCGGGTGCGTAATAGCAACTCCAACACAACCCGCGCGGCCGATTGGCCTTCGACTTCTGGCAATGACGGCAAAGCATTGTAGAGTCTCCGAGTCAACCGCAAGGCTCGAAGACTCGCCCTGCGGCTTGCACTTCATTAACCACTCACCACTCATTCTTTTTCAGGCAGCGTGTGCCTCATTCCTGGGCGCCGGCGTTTCCTCTTCGATGGGGAAACGCTCAGCCAATGTACGGTTGACTTCTTCCAGCAAGAGCTTTCGCATCTCCAGCCGCGGCGTGTCGTCGAACCAGTTCAGGAAATACCGGCACGCGGCCGGCTCCCCGAGGCGTTGATCGGCCTCGTAGCAAGTGCGGGCGAAGAACTCCTCGACCTCGGCCACGGTTTCCAACCCATCGCCCTGCCAGGCACAAAAGCCCAGGGCACACGCTGCTTCCACCGGCCAATCCTGGACACACATCAGGGGCGGTGGCGACGAGGTCGAGCCTTGAATTAGTCGGGTGTCATCTGCTGTCAGGGCCTTTCGCAAAGCCTGCAGGCCGGCCGTGGAAAGCATCGGGGCGAAGCCTTCGCGCCATACTTTGCGCCAACTTTCCATGATGAACTCCTGTCCGCGAAGCGGAAAAACGCCTTATCTCCATTTGCAGATATAGTATACTTATGTACATGATAGATGTCAACGGATTTTTTTCTGGATTAATTCCTGTTTTCTGATTTACCAGATTAGTATTTCGCAACTAAGACAGACATACAATAGTTATATGTCACATAAAAATGTACTTAATTTGACTTAATTATACATTTATGACAAGACAGAATATGACCAAAAAACACTCAGGCCACGGCTTGCGCCGTGGCCTGAGTGGGGGAAGGAAAGGAAGGTCTCAGTTGCCGATTTGTGCGAAGGTGCCTTTGGTTAGCTTCCCATTGCGGATGA
Organism: Gemmataceae bacterium; assembly: GCA_035307785.1. Taxonomy (GTDB): domain Bacteria; phylum Planctomycetota; class Planctomycetia; order Gemmatales; family Gemmataceae; genus DATGHS01. Next base: position 3,247 of record DATGHS010000193.1, on the reverse strand, counting down.
TGAAAAACTTGAGCGGTTGGAAGGTGGCCCAGTCGGGATGGTTGAGCACCCACAGCACGTTTTCCGCAGACAGCGTTTCATATTGGTGCAGGCCGACGAGAATATCGCCCTTCTGGATACCGGCCTTGGCGGCAGGTCCATCATTCTGAATCGATTCAACAATCATACCGCCGCGGAGCTGCGCATTGATCTGGGAAATCAATTTAATGTCCGCGATTCCTAGCCGGATGCCCATCCGCCGCCAGACTTGCTCGGAAGCCGAGTTGACTGGCGAAGCCATGGCCAAAACGCGTTGATCGCCTTGCGGCAAGGCCAGTTCTATGCTCTTCTCTTCATTGCCACGGCGAACCACCAGCATTACTTTGTCGCCCGGCAACTTGTCGAGGAAGCCGCGCTCCAGGTCGAGGCTGCAACCGACTACCACGCCACCCGCTTGCACTAATACGTCGCCGGGTCGAACCCCGGCTCGCTCAGCAGCGCTATTCAATTCCACGTTTTCCACCACCAGAGTGCGAACGACCGGGTTGATAGTCGTATCAATTTGATCGCGAACGATCAGGCCATGCGAAATGCCCAAGCGGCGGCGGATGCTGAGCATGTCCGTAGCGGCGGCGACCATGTTATCCACGGTGATGGCGAAGCCAATGTTCTGGGCGCCGGCCCGGATCGCGACGTTCACGCCGATCAATTCCCCGTAGACATTCAGCAAAGGTCCGCCGGAATTGCCGGGATTGATGCTGGCATCCGTCTGAATCAGGCTCTTGTACGACATCTCCTTGTTCAGCGTCACGTCGCGCTTGACGGCACTGACAATGCCGGTGGTGTTCGTGTGCTGGTAGCCGAAGGCGTTGCCGATGGCAATGACCGGCTCGCCGGCCATGAGGTCCGAAGCGGTGCCCAGCGGAATTGTGGGCAATGGCTTGGGGGCATCGATCTTCACGATGGCAAGATCGTGATCGTGATCGCGCGCGACCACACGCCCCGGGTACGACGTCCCGTCGGCCAGGTGAATCTTAAGTGAACTGACATCTTCCACGACGTGATAATTCGTGACCACGTAGCCGCGGGGGTCGATGACAATGCCGGTGCCCATGCCGTTGATGCGGTTCTGGAGCGGGCTAAAAGTATGGAATGGATCGTTCTGGTTCGTGACCGTGCGTTCGCTGTGGATGTTGACGACCGCGTCTTTCACCTTGCGGACGACTTCCACGACTGGGCTGTAGCGGGGATTGTTGGAATTCAGATACGGTGTGCCCGCTTGCAGGGGCATCATGAAAGCCGTGGCCAGCCAGCAACCGATCGCCAAGCGAATCGCGATGGAAAGCCTTTTCCCCGTTCGTCCCTGTGCAGGTGGAAGGTGCAAGCGCATGATGTCCCCATGGGTCGCGGATAGGTGAATCCATTCGGTGAATGGCGGTTTCGCGGCGTTCCTTGCGGATGCGCAACCGCCATTTGGCCCAGCAGCAGTATTCGGCGAAGAACCCATTTCCGCTGGATGACGTTCCCTGCCCGGCTTGCCGATTCTCCGGAACCCGTAGGAATCGCTCCAATCAAATGCAGCATGAGGCTAATTCCGAAAAAGGCAGCCGCTATGGAAGTACCGCCGCTATCGATTGTGCCGGCATTGCCCAACTTGCCAAGGAAAGTTAGAACGAGAAGAGGTAAAGTGTGCACTCAAGTCCGCGGCCGAGTCTTCGAGGCTGCGGGGTAACGGAACCGAGCTGAGAATTCGACCATGGCCGGAAAAAGCCGCCGCCAGGCGCTTGAAGAAATGCTGGCTGCCGATCCCACCGATGTGGAAACCCGCTACTGCCTCGGCATGGATTACGTTGGAGCCGGCGATCCTGAATCTGCCGCCCGCGTCTTCCGCGAGGTCATCGCCCAAAACCCGGCCAAGCCGTATATCCCTGCATTTCAGATGGCGGCTCAGTCGCTGCTGAAGCTGGGCCGCCGGAATGATGTCATCGCGATTCTAAAGCAGGGAATTAAAGAAGCGCAGAAGCAGAATGATCTTCACCCAATGAGCGAGATGCAAGCGCTGCTGGATAGTGTGGAGTGAATCGCGGGCGAGTTTGGTCAGCTCGTGAAAACGCCCGACCTTACCAGCAAGCTAAAGATCGTCGCGTCGGCACAGACATGGCATGCGATTGCCAACGCGAGCCCGCCGGTCCACCAGCGTAGCAACCCCAAAGCCAATCCGTAAAGACCGGCCAGCACCACCCCAAGCGGGCCCGACGGATAGCCGTGCAGGTGAAACAAACCGAACACGCCGGCCGTGACGACGAGCGCTGCTCCGGCATTCCACTCCGCGGCCACCACTTCCCACATGATGCCGCGAAAGATCAATTCTTCCAGAAGCGCGTTCACCACGCTGACAAATACTCCAATGCAGATCAGAGTTAATGGTCCTGATACCGGCAGCCGAACGGCGAAACCGCTCACGTCAGGATGGACCAAAATGTGGAAGGCGATCAAGACGGCAGCAGTCGCGAGAGAAAGAGCAACCGCAGCGGCTATCGCCGGCCCAGATGTTTGACCGATCGCCAACCGCGGCGCCGTCGCTCGCAAGGACGGGGTGGCCAGCACAATTCCCGCGTAGATTAGAAGCGGCAACAGCAGATACAACGGCCAGGGCAGCGGCAACAAGCCGCTGACCACGAGGCCAAGCCCGGCGAAAACCAACACGCCATGCACCGGCCCGGCACGCTTGCGAACAGCTTCCATGAAGCACTCGCTCCTCAACTACTTCCCAAACTCCTTCTCATCTTCCAGCAACGTCACCTGATACGACGCTATCTTCTTCTGTTGATCCACGGGAATCTCGAGCACATTGCCCACGTTCGTGTCCTTGCCCGGGTCGAGCTTGGCGAATTTCCCGCTGAACGAAGAGCAAGCCACCAGATTCTTGTCCTTGTCAAAGAATGCAACGTAGTAGCCGTAGTACATGACCTTATTGGCGGTATTCTTGATGTGCGCCTGGACCGAGATGACTTTGGCGCCAAAGAAGTCGGGGATGATGTAGTAGGAGCACTCGGCTTTGACCTTGTCGCCCAAGTTGACTTTGACGGCCTTCTTCGAAATGTCCTGCGAAGCCGCTTCTTGCAGCTTCGCTTCGCCCGATTTCGTGTCGGAGAAGGCCGGCGAAAAAGTAAAGAGTGTCAGAACAACAGGAGCAACGCTCAAACAGTAGTACTTGGACATGAATTTTCTCCGATGTAAACTTCAGCACATTTGGCTCGGCGAGCCT
>DATGHS010000192.1:0-13999 GCA_035307785.1 Gemmataceae bacterium | reverse complement strand
AACCCGGATTGAATTCGGAATGCGGGAATGCGGAATTCAAGCAATGCTCTTCTTATTCCGCATTCCGCATTCCGTATTCCGAATTTGGATTAGTCTTCCGTTAGGCCCGGATAGTTGCGCATCACTAGGTGACTATTGATTTTCTGCACCAGGTCGAGAGCGACGCTGATGACAATCAGCAGGCCAGTGCCGCCGTAGAAGCTGGCTACGGTCATGTCAATCGACATCTCCGTGGTGAGCAAACTCGGGATAATGGCCACAATGGCCAGGAATGCCGCGCCCACATAGGTAATGCGCATCAGCACCTTTTCCAGGTAGTCGGCCGTGCTCTTGCCGGGTCGGTAACCGGGAATGAAACTGCCATGGTCTTTCAAGTTGTTGGCCATTTCCTTCGGGTTGAAGGTGATGGCCGTCCAGAAGTAGCAGAAGAAGTAAATCAGCGCGATGTACATCATGTTGTACACCCAGCCTTGGCGGTCGAATGCGCTCAAGACGGTGCCCGCCCAGCCTACGCCGCCTTGCGCCAGCATGGCTACGAGGAAGCGCGGCAAGAGCAAGAGGCTGCCGGCGAAGATCACCGGCATCACGCCGGCCTGGTTGACCTTCAGCGGCAGGTAATTACGGGTGCCGCCATACACGCGCCGACCGCGCACGTGCTTGGCCGATTGCGTGGGGATGCGCCGCTGGGCCTTCGTCATGGCGATCACGGCCACGACCACGGCCACGAAGAGGAAGATCAGGACCAGGAATTTCTCGAAACCAATGTCCTGGGCGCTGGTGCCGCCGCCAAGCGTGAACAGGCTATCTTTCAGATGCGGCAAAGGAATGAAGCCGAACAGTTGGTACGGCTCCTTGCTGCGGTCGATGAGCAGGCTCGTGGTGGCGGCAGGAATGCGGCCGATGATGCCCGCCATAATGATCAAGCTGATGCCATTGCCGATGCCGTATTCATCAATCTGTTCGCCCAGCCACATCAGGAACAGTGTGCCGGCCGTCATCGTCAGCACGGCCGTGATGCTGTAGAAGTAAAAAGCAAAGCCTTCGGTAAAGCCCACCATGGCCAGGCCCATGCCGTCGGGTTCTGGCCGCACCAGGTTGCGTACCACAAAGACCGACTGGATGATGCATATGGGCACCGTGGCGTAGCGCGTGTATTCGTTGATCTTTTTCCGGCCGCTCTCGCCTTCTTTTTGCAGCTTCTCCAAAGGTGGATAGAAGCTGGCCAGCAATTGGAAGATAATGGACGACGAAATATACGGCATGATGCCAAGAGCGATGATGCTGGCCTGCGACAGGTTGCCGCCGGAAAACATGCCCACGAAGCCGAGAATTTGCCCGAATGCGCCTTGCTGGCTGACTTGCATTCGGTCCGCCAGCTTATCCTGGTCAATAAAGGGCACCGGAATGTAGTAACCGATGCGATAGATAGACAGGAACAGCAGCGTGATGAGGATCTTGCGGGTAAGTTCCGGAATCTTGAATATAGATATGAGTTTTTGCATAGTCGTCCTTCCGTTGACAAGGTAACAAGGTGACAGGGTGACAAGGTGAACCGGTTCACCTTGTCACCCTGTCACCTTTGTTACCTTGTCACGTCACACTGGCCTGTTTCCGTGGCTTCATCTTATTCTTAACGGGCTTTTTCGGCGGCGCGATCACCTCGGCCGTGCCGCCTTTGGCCTGAATCTTCTCCAGCGCCGACTTGGAAAAGTGGTGCGCCTTGATCGCGAGCTTCTTATTCAAATCGCCCGTCCCCAGTATACGGACACCATCGGCCAGTCCTTTCGCCAGGCCTTTGGATTTTAATGCGGCATGATCCACCGTTTCGCCATCAGCAAAATGCTGATCAATATCGCCGATATTTACGACCAGGAAGCGCTTGTCCCAGGTGGCATGGCTGAAGCCGCGCTTGGGGATGCGTCGGACCAGCATCATCTGGCCGCCTTCCTTGAGCTTGCTGGGGAGGTTGGCGCCGGCGCTGGCATACTGGCCCTTGCTGCCGCGGGTGGAAGTTTTGCCGCGCCCGCTGCCGATGCCCCGGCCGACGCGCTTCTTCCGCTTGCGCCGGTTAATGCCATGATGTACGCTGCTGAGGTCCATTACAGTTTCACTCCCCGGAGCCGTTCGACTTCACCGCGCGTTCGCAGTTGCTGCAAGCCACGAATGGTCGCCTTCACCAAGTTGATGGGATTCGACGAACCGTGCACTTTGGTGAGGATGTTGCGGATGCCGCAGGCCTGCAACACCTCGCGGACACCCGGCCCCGCCTTCACGCCGGTGCCTGGCCCGGCCGGAACCAAAATCACCTTGCTGGCGCCATATTGGCCGATTACTCGATGCGGGATGCTCTCACCGCGGAGCGATACTTTCTTCGAAAGCCGCAGCGATTCCTGGCCGTCTTTCAGTGCCTTTTCCACGGCCGGCGGCACTTCGTTCGCCTTGCCGTAGCCCCAAGCCACCTTACCGGCTTCATCGCCGACCACCACGAGCGCGTTGAAGCTAAAGCGCCGGCCGCCCTTCACCACGGCCGCACAACGTCGAATCTTGACGACATAGTCTTTGATGCCGGATTGCGTGATGTCCCGATCGCCGCGTTCTTTTGCCATTGTAAAACCAGTGGTCAGAGGTCAGAGGTCAGAGGTCAGTAGTCGCTGATCAGTTTTTCTGATCTCTGACTTCTGACCTCCGACCTCTCTAAAACTGCAATCCACCCTCGCGGGCCGCGTCCGCCAGCGCCTTGATGCGGCCATGATAACGATAGCTGCCGCGGTCAAATGCGGCCTTGTTGATGCCCTTCGCCCTGGCGGCATCGGCGAGCTTTTTGCCGACGGCCTTGGCGGCCTTCACGTTGCCGCCGTAGGGCACATCCTTCGCCACTTCCTTGCCGCAACTGCTGGCGGCGGCCAGCGTCTGGCCCGACTGATCGTCGATGAGCTGCGCGTAAATATGCTTTGAGCTTCGAAACACGCTCAGACGCGGCCGCTCCGTCGTGCCGCGCACCTTGTTCCGCACCCGGAACTTCCGGCGCTCACGCCGCTCTTGAATTCTTTTCTGTTGAGCCATTTGCAATACCCTACTGGCAATGCGGAATCCGGAATGCCGAAAGCGGAATGAGAAAACACATGTTCGGCTTGCTCCATTGTCTCAATCGATAATTCCGCATTCCGCATTCCACATTACTTATGATGCCCCGCTGGTGAATGACTTGCCTTCCTTGCGGCGAACGGTTTCGTTCTCGTAACGAATGCCCTTGCCCTTGTATGGTTCTGGCTTCCGCGAGGCTCGCACCTCGGCGGCGAACTGGCCGACCTTTTGCTTGTCAGCACCTTTGACGACGATGGTGGTCGCATCCGGCAGATCGACGGTCACGCCATCCGGAGGCGTGTGCACGATCGGGTTTGCATAGCCGACGGTCAACACAATGTCTTTGCCCTTCTTGGCCGCCTGGTAGCCGACGCCTTCGATCTTCAGCCGCTTTTCGTAACCCTTGGTAACGCCCTCGACCATGTTGTTAATCAGACTGCGGGTCAAGCCGTGCAGAGCCCGGTTGAGGCGTTCGTTGTCGGGGCGCTCGATCCGGATGGCCTTGGCCTTGTCGTCTACGGTCACCTTCATAGCCGGGTGCCAGGCGAGTTCCAGCTTGCCAAGCTTGCCTTCGACAAAGACCTTGCCGCCCTCCAGGCGCACCTTCACGCCGGCTGGAATCACCACCGGCTGCTTTCCGATACGAGACATGGCCCGTACTCCCCACAACTCGGATGCTCTTGAATCGGTAGCCGAACTCGTAAGAGTTCGGTCTTTCGGCCGAAGTCGTATGACTTCGGCTACCATACTTCGGCCAGTACTTCGCCGCCGAGCTTCTGCTCGCGAGCCTTACGGTCGCTTAACACACCGCGATTCGTGCTGATAATGGCGATGCCGAGGCCGTCGAGCACCTTGTTCAACTGCGCCGAGCGCTTGTAAATCCGCAAGCCCGGCGTGCTGACCCGGCGAATATGGCGGATGACGCGTTCGCCTTCGGGGCCGTATTTCAGGAATACGCGAAGCACCGTCTTTGGCGCCTTACAATCGGCAACTTGCTCGAAGGTCGCATGCCCTTCGGCATCCTTCGCGTTGCGGCCGAGCTGGTAATCGAGGATGAAGCCCTCGTCCTTCAGCACCTTGGCCACGTTGCGCTTCAGTTCGGTGGCCGCCATATCCACGGCGGGGCGTTCGATAGCATTCGCATTGCGAATACGGGTCAGCATGTCAGCCAGAGGGTCGGTCATCATCGCGTATCGTCCGTTGTCAGTTGTCTGTGGTCCGAAGAGGCCAGAGATCAGAGGTCAGAATTGACGCGCCGTGTTTTCTGACTTCAGATCTCTGACTTCTAGTCTTTTACCAGCTCGCCTTTCTCACTCCCGGAATCAGTCCATCGCTTGCCATGCCGCGGAAGCAAATCCGGCAAATGCCGAACTTGCGGAACACGGCGCGCGAGCGACCACACAGCTTGCAGCGCAAACGAATGCGGATCTTGTCGCGGGGGCGCAGCTTGTTCTTCTCCGGGTCTTTCTTGTGCGCTTCGAGCTTCGCCATCTGCTGGCGAAACTTGGCTTCTTTCGAATTCGTCGACATCTTTTACCTCTTTCGAAAGCCCAGGGGCTGCCGTCCACGGGGCTCTTGTTTTCATGCTTCCCGGAACGGCACGCCGAAGGAGCGAAGTAATTCGCGGGCTTCATCGTCGTTGCGGGTGCTGGTCACGATGGTGATATCCATGCCCTGCGTGAAATTCACTTTGTCTGGGTCAATTTCTGGGAAGATCAACTGTTCGGTCACACCCAGCGAATAGTTACCATTGCCGTCGAAGCTCTTCGGATTTAAGCCGCGGAAGTCGCGGATACGTGGCAAAGCAATGTTGATCAGGCGGTCAAGAAACTCGTACATCTGCTTGCCACGGAGCGTTACCCGGCAACCGATTTCATTGCCCTGCCGCAGTCGGAAGCCGCTAACCGCGATCTTCGCCTTGGTGATGACCGCCTTCTGCCCCGCAATCTGCGTGAGTTGCTCGACAGCCTGCTCCATGCGGTTTTTGTCTTGCAGCGCCTTGCCGACGCCCATGTTCAGCACGATCTTTTGCAGCTTGGGCACGCTCATGCGATTCTTGCGGCCGAACTTCTTGACGAGTTCGGTCGCAATGGTCTTGTCGTACATTTCTTTCAAGCGGGCCATGGTGAACTCCAGCTTCATCTGCCAAGCCGCAAGCGACTACTTCTTTGCATAATTTGACCGGGCCTTGCTCAGGGCGCCTAAGCCGTTGCCGCATTTCTTGCAATAGCGCTCTTTCGCGCCTTGAGCATTATAGCGCCGGCCAATGCGCACACCACGCCGGCAGCTCGGGCAGTACAGCAGTACGTTGGCAGCCGCAACGGCCATTTCCTTTGATAAGCGGCCTCCCTGCGGATTGCGGCGGTTCGGCTTGAGGTGCTTGTAGACGCGGTTGATGCCTTCGACTACGACTTTATTCTTGTCGCCCAAAACCCGTAGGACGCGCCCGGTTGTCGGCGACTGCGTATTGCCGGCGTCATCGCCGGTGGTGACTTCCACGATGTCGCCTTTACGAACGTGCATGATCTTTTACCCCAACCCCACGGACTTCCGTCCGTGGGCTTTTATCACACGACTTCTGATGCCAAATTCGTAATCTTGACAAAGCCCTTTTCCCGAAGTTCGCGGGCCACAGCGCCGAAAATGCGCGTGCCGCGCGGTTCTTTTTCATTGTCGATAAGAACCATCGCATTCCGGTCGAAGCGAACGTAACTGCCATCGGCCCGGCGAGCTGCCCGGCGGACGCGCACCACCACGCCCTTCACGACATCGCCCGGCTTCACCTCACCGCCCGGAATGGCCTTCTTCACGCTCGCCACGATGACGTCGCCTAAGCCCGCGTAGCGCTTGCGGCTGCCGCCCAGCACCTTGATGCACATGCATTCCTTGGCCCCCGTGTTATCGGCAACATCGAGGTACGTATACATCTGGATCATGACGCGCTACCTTCTTCTTTTTTCGGTTCGGCTTGCTGGGCCTGCTTGGGCTTCTCCAGATCCGGCTCGGTGGCAATCTCCACCGCCGCCCCCGGCGCCTTGGTGACGATGCGCACGAGTCGCCAGTGCTTGGTCTTCGACAACGGCCGGCTTTCCACGATCTCGACAGAATCGCCCTTGTGCGATTCGTTCTTTTCGTCATGCACGTAGCAGATCGTGCGGCGCTTGATGTACTTGCCGTAGCGGGCGTGCTTGACCAGCCGCGAGATTTCCACGCGCCGAGTCTTGCTCGTCTTGTCGCCCGTGACCACGCCGACCAGGGTTCGCCGGTTGCCACGCTTCGGAGCTGCCTTCGTGGTTGCTTCTGCCATGGGTTTATGCCTTCTTCTCGGTCTTGGCTTTATCGCGCTGCTGCTGGATCGTCAGAATTCGGGCAATATCGCGCTTGGCCTTGCGAATCTCGCTTGGCGTCTCGAGCCGATCGGTCGAAGCCTGGAAGCGCAGGTGGAACAGGTGCTTTTCCAATTCGCTCAGGCTTAAGCGCAGGTGCTCGTCACTGGCGCCGCGATATTCGCTGAGTTTCTCTTTTCGCTTCATAATGAATTCCTGCCAAGCCGCAAGCGGCTAAATATTCGGCCGTCGGTGCACAAAGCGGCATTTGAACGGCATCTTGTAGGCCACGCGGGCCAGGCAGTCGCGGGCGGCAGCCTCCGGCAGGCCGGCCACTTCGAACAAAATCATGCCGGGCTTGATGACCGCGGCCCAGTATTCCGGCTCACCCTTGCCCTTGCCCATGCGGGTTTCCAGCGGAATCGAGGTCACCGACTTATGTGGAAATACGCGGATGTACAGCCGGCCTTCGCCGCGGATAAAGTTGGCCGCGGTGATACGCCCGGCCTCGATCGACTCGGCGCTCAGCCAGCCACCTTCCAGCGATTGCAGGCCGAACTCGCCCATCGACACCGTGTTGCCGCGCTGAGCATTACCTTTTACTATGCCGCGCTGATTTTTTCTGAACTTTACCCGTTTGGGCATTAGTGGCATCGGTCGCCTCCTCCGGCGTCAGGTAGTCGCCGTTGTTGATCCAAACCTTGATTCCAATATTTCCCTGGGCCGTGGCCGCCTCGGAAAAGCCATAATCGACTTTGGCACGTAGCGTCGAAAGCGGAATGCTGCCTTCCATCGCCTTTTCGCACCGGGCCATTTCGGCACCACCCAGTCGGCCGGATAGTTGCAGGCGAATGCCCTTGGCCCCGTTTTCCATGGCCTTCTGAATGGCCTGCTTCATGGTGCGGCGAAAGCTCACGCGCTTTTCCAACTGCTCGGCGATTTCGGCGGAGACCAGCTGAGCATCCGTCTCCGGCTTCGGCACTTCCATCGTCTTGAGTTCAATGTGACGATGAGTGAGATCCTCTAAATCCTTCGTCAGCTTGTCGATCTTTTCGCCCTTCTTGCCAATGATCGAACCGACCCGCGACGACCAGATGAACACCGTGACCTTTTCCCGCGTGCGCTCAATCTTGATCCGCGCGATGCCGGCGCCTGAATTCCTGGCTTTGATAAACTTGCGAATCTTCTGATCTTCCACCAATAGATCGGAGAATTCACCTTTGCCGGCATACCACTGGCTCATCCAGTCGGTCATGATGCCGGTGCGGAAACCAGTCGGCCGGACCTTTTGACCCATGTTTCACCATCTCCATCGAAAAGTCAGAGATCAGAAGTCAGAAAGATAATTCTGACTTCTGACCTCTGACTTCTGATCTCTGACTTCAAGTAGTCGGCTGCTGCTCTTGTTCCTCATCAGCCAGCGTAATTACAATGTGCGCCATGCGGCGCTTGATCGGGTACGCGGTGCCGCGCGCGCGGGGCATGATGCGCTTGAACATTGGGGCGCCGTCAATCCGCGATTCGGCCACGATCAACTCCTCGACATCACGGGCGCCTTTGTCCTGGGCGTTTCCCAACGCGCTCTTCAGCACCTGCTCAATCAAGCGGGCGCTGCGATTCGGAATAAAGCGCAGCATTTGCAACGCTTCGTCAGCGGTCTTGCCTCGGATCATGGCCGCGAACGGCCGCATCTTCCGGGCCGACATATCCGCAAACCGGTGTTTGGCTCGATATTCCATGTTGGTCCGTAGTCCGTAGTCCGTAGTCCGTAGTGTCCGTTTGCGAAATCAAACCCGGTGGCGAATCACATACATCGCCACGGACCACGGACAACTGACCACTGACAAATTTCAAATTCCGGGGGCAGGATTTGAACCTGCGACCTCCAGGTTATGAGCCTGGCGAGCTACCACTGCTCCACCCCGGGATCAGGTTTACTTGCCGGCCGGCGGTGCTGCACCGGCCGCCGCGGCCGCGGCTGCCTTCCGGCCGCCGCTGTGACCCTTGAATACACGCGTCGGCGCGAACTCGCCCAGTTTGTGGCCGACCATGTCTTCGGTCACGAACAGCTTCATGAACTGCCGGCCGTTGTGAATCTCAAACGTTTGACCGACAAATTCCGGCACAATCGTGCAATCGCGGGCCCAGGTGCGCAGCGGCTTGCGCTCGTTGAGCTTCTGCTGCTTTTCAACTTTTTCCAGCAGTCGCAAGTCTACATATGGACCTTTTTTGATCGACCGGCTCATCGTTTTTTCCCGATACCTTCACCCGAAAATCGTTTACGCTTCCACAAGGGCAAACCATGATTTTAGAGCAGCGCTCACAGGCTGGCTAGAGGGAAATTCCGTGGGACAAGATTCCAATCTTGTTACGTTTTCGGACATGATTGGAATCTTGTCCCACGTCCCTACCAACCACCCTTGGCATAGTGCGGGCCAGGGTGGCGCTTGCGAATGATCGCTGCATTCGAAGGCTTCCGCTTCTTGCGGGTCTTGCCGCCCTTGGAAAGCACACCAGTGGGGCCACACGGATGCCGGCCCCCCGCGGTTCGTCCCTCGCCGCCGCCCATCGGATGCGACACTGGGTTCTGCGACGTGCCGCGATTGTGCGGCTTGCGGCCTAGCCAGCGCTTGCGGCCGGCTTTGCCCAGACTAAGGTTCATGTGATCGGCATTGCCGATCACGCCGATGGTTGCCCGGCAATCGGCTGGCACGCGCCGCACTTCGCCCGACGGCAGCGTAATCTGCGCCCAATCGGCCTCGCGTGCGCTGAGCACCGCGCCGATGCCGGCGCTGCGGCACAACTGGCCGCCACGACCTGGCCGCAGTTCGACGTTGTGGACGCTCATACCAAGCGGAATATTCCGCAGCGGCATGCAATTGCCGACCCGCGGCTCCGCCGCCGGACCGTTCATCAGTTTGTCGCCCGCCTTCAGGCCTTCCGGGGCCAGGATATAGGCCTTTTCGCCGTCGGCATATTGGATCAGCGCGATCCGGCAGGAGCGGTTGGGATCATATTCGACCGACTTCACTTCTGCTGCCACACCGTCCTTGTGGCCGCGCTTGAAATCGATGATCCGGTACATGCGCTTGTGCCCACCGCCACGGAACCGGCTGGTCACGATGCCATGATGATTGCGGCCGCCCGATTTCTTCTTCGGCTTTACCAGCGACTTCTCGGGCTTGTTGACCTTCGGCTCGGTGCATTCCGAGAAATCGCTGACGGAGCCCGCCCGCCGCCCCGCGGAAGTCGGTTTGTATTGACGGATACCCATTACCACCTCGTGCGTAGTGCGTGGTGCGTGGTGCGCGGTGATTTTAACTACTCACCATTCACCACACGCCACTCACTCCTAGAAGAATTCGATTCGATCCTGTTCGTGCAGTGTGACGATGGCTTTTTTCCAGTTGCTCAGCTCGCCAATCTTAAAGCGATAGCGGCGCTTTTTGCCGGCATGCTGTTGCGTGCAAACTTTTTCTACCCGCACCCCGAAAAGTTCTTGCACCGCCCATTTGATTTGCGGCTTGGTGGCGTGCAGCGCAACCTTGAAGGTATACGCGTCACGGCGCGGCTTCTCTTCGTCGGTACGGCGCTCGCTGCGCGTGCTCTGGTGCGTGGTCTTTTCGGTGACCAGCGGCCGCAAGACGATCTGGTGAGGCCGCAGTTCCGGCCCGTTCAGGTTGATCTTGCGGTCGCGCTTGCGCGCTCGCGCTTCGAGCTTCTTCACGTAGCGCTTTGGTCTTGGTCTGGCTCGCATGGCTCGTTCTCAATGAAAAGCCGCTTGCGGCTTTGCCGTTAATCCGGCGATGCCGCAAGCGGCTTTCAGTTACTTCCCGTTTCCCTTCCTCAATTCCTCGAACGCCGCTTTCGTCAGCAGCAGCCGTTTGTGTTTCAAAATCGAATACGTGTTGAATTGCGACGTAGGCAGCAAGTTCACGCCGGCAATGTTCCGGGCCGACCGGTAAATGCGCGTCTGATCTTCAGGCTTCAGCCCGGCCGTGCCGATAAGCCACGAGAGCTGTCGCAGCTGCCGCTTCTTCGCCTTCTTCAATTCCTCATCCGTCGGCGGCGGTTGGCCTTCGACGCTGTTCACCTTCACTTCGTCCAGCTTCAGCGCAGTAATAAGCGACTTCAGTGTGAGGGCCACGTTCTTGGTCTTCGGCGGGCCATCGGGGATGGTCAGTTCGTCGATGATCGCCGCTTCCTGATCGCGAAATTTGCTGAGGATCGCCATCCGCGTGGCGGTGCGCACCGCTTGCTTGGGCAGATGATATTCGTGGTCGCGCGGCTTCGGGCCTTTGGCGGTGCCGCCGCCACGGCGCTTGTTGGTGCGGCGCGGGCCGACGCGGGCGTTCCCAGTGCCCTTCTGGCGAAAGAGTTTCTTGGTGCTGCCCGCGACTTCACCGCGGCGGAGCGTGGAGGCAGTGCCGGCCCGCTGGTTGGCCAGGTGCATCAACACCACTTCGTGCAGCAACTGCTTGTTGATCTTGCCGCCAAATTCGGCGGGATCTACCTGCACGCTGCCGGCGGGCTGCCCCAGCGCGTTGAAGACGGGCACTTCGATGGGCCCGGTGACTTCGGTGGTTACGTTGCTCATGATTCCCTGCTTTGCCTTCCATCAATGAAACCGACGCCGCTTGTGGCCTAGCCGGCCGGCTAGGCCACAAGCGGCGTCGCGGCTCCGGCTCGGCGATCGATTTATCCCGCCGAGCCAATCACCTTGATCTTAATGTCAACGCCCGGCGGAAGCGTCAATCCTTTGTTGAGCGCTTCAATGGTTTTCGTGTTCGGCTGCACGATGTCGATCAGCCGTTTGTGCGTGCGAATCTCAAACTGCTCGCGCGACTTGCGGTCAATGTGCGGGCTGCGCAGCACGGTATAGCGCTCGATGCGGGTGGGCAGCGGAATGGGTCCACGCACCACCGCGCCGGTGCGTTCAGCGGTATCGACGATCTCGTGGACTGTCCGGTCCAGGATTTCGTAGTCGTAACCTTCCAGGCGAATGCGAATTCGCTCGTTCAATTGCCCCGCCAAAATCGCCTCCCGCCGCCTCAATCGGCCCGCAAAAGATACCTGCGCGCAAAATTTTAGGAAAGGATAAAGGTACGCGTCTGGCGCAATACTGTCAAGATGCGCCCGATGCGAATTTGCGCAATCGCGGCGGAGAATCCGATTGTGAAGACGGATTGACAGCGGAATGTCATGGTGCTTCGCTCAAGCCGAACATATCATCGGCTACATGACTAATGCTATGCAAACCAGAATCCGGTCGGCCGTGCAACGCGAACGCGTGCTAAAGACCGCTATCAAGTTGGTCGAAGTCCCCAGCCGCACCGGCGAAGCGGGGGCCGCCTGCGACCGACTGGGCAAGCTGCTTGGCGACGATGGTTTCAAAGTCGAACGGCCGGCGGCCGGCCACCCCGCCGCCCCGGCCGTCGTGGTGCGCTACGACTCCGGCAAGCCTGGCAAGACAATCCAATTCAACGGGCACCTCGACACCGTGCATTTGCCATTTGTTCCTCCCAAAGTCGAAGGCTCGCGGCTTCTCGGCAGCGGCGCATCCGACATGAAGGGCGGCATCGCGGCCATGGTGGAAGCGTTGCGTGCTGTCCGAGATCTCAATGCGTTGTCCGCTGGTTCCATCCTTTTGACGGCCCACGATCTTCACGAGGCGCCATGGGGATTCGGCCAGCAACTCGATCAGCTTATTCGTGACGGCGTGCATGGCGATGCCGTGTTGCTACCCGAACCACTGAGTGCTCAACTTCCGGTCATTGGCCGTGGTTCAGCGACGTGGAGAATTCGCATTCACCGGCCCGGGCCGCCGGCGCATGAAGTGATGCGGCCGGTTCACGAGCCGAATGTCGTGGCGGCGGGGGCCGATCTGGTTAGCCGGCTCATCAAGCTCGCGGAGACGCTGGCTCGCCGGTCCGATCCGCTGGCCGGCAGTGAGAGCCTCTTTATCGGCCAGATTCACTCCGGCGAAATTTATAATCAATACCCGCAGGAATGCTGTCTGGAAGGCACTCGCCGCTGGCTGCCGGAAACCGATCCCGCGAAGGTAGAAGCCGAGTTTCGAGATCTGCTGGCTCGCTTTCAAGCCGACTGGCGCATCGAAGTGGATGCGCAGTATTCGCTTATCCGCAACGCTTTTCGACTTGACCGGAATCATCCACTAATTTCGGCCTTCCAGACGAGTTATGCAGAGATATCGGGCAAGCCATTGCCGGAAGGCCCGAAAGCATTCGTGGACGACGGTAACAGCTTCTGGCGGCTGGCCGATATCCCCGCTATTACTCACGGCCCGAATGCCGGCGGGCAGCACACCGTCCATGAATGGGTGGAAATCGACGACCTGGTGCGCGTGGCCACTTTGTATGCCCTGACTGCCATTCGGTACTGTGGGCAAACCGATGACCGAGCGGGCCCTTGAGACCGATGACCCGACCAAGAGTTCCCTTCGCAGCAAGTATTCGGCCGAGAAGGAACTGCACGAACTGGCGCGCGCCCAGCGGCAGATGCTGAAGCAGATTCCGCCCGAAGTCTCCGGTTACGAGCAGATTCTCGCCTACCGTCCGGCTTTCTTCGCCACCGGCGATTACCACGATTTCTTCTGTTGCGAGAGCGGCCATGCTGTGTTCGTGGGCGACGGCAGCGGCCACGGCCCCGCGGCCAGCATCGTGATGGTCACCATGAGGACCATCCTGCACACGCATCCGGAAATTCACTGCGACCCCGCGAGCACACTCGGGGCCGCGTGTCGAATGCTGAATCAACTGGTTCCTTCGGATCGTTTCATGACCGGCGTTTATCTACTGATGGAAACGGACGGCTGGCTCTCGTGGGCGTCGGCCGGGCATCATCCGCCCATCTGGCTGCACCAGCCCGACCAGATTGAACCGCTTGACCTGAGCCAGATTGGCCTGCCGCTAGCGCCCTGGCCCGAGGAGCAGTATCGCAACACGCGCTGGCAGCTAACGCCCGGGGACCGCGTCATGCTCTTCACCGATGGACTGGTGGAAGCCCGCAACCGCTCCGGTACCCAGCTCGGCCGGCCATTCCTGGAGCAGCATATGCGCCAAGCGCGCGCTTTGCCCCTACGCGATATGGTGTCGCGGCTACTGGATCAGGTCAACCAACACCTCGCCGGGGCCGACTTCGAGGATGATTTCACCATCGTGGCTTTGGAACGCCAGGAGGGGTATTGCATATAGAATCGCCCGCTTGGCCGAATCGTAGAACGGAATTTATTCCGTTCGAGCTAACGGCAGTGAACGGAATAAATTCCGTTCTACGTTCGCATGCCGCGCATTCGTGTGATGGAGTATCCTATCATGATTCGTCTTCATTGCTGGCTCTTGATCCTCGCTATGCCGTTACTCCTTTTCGAAGAATGCCCCGGCGCCGATCGCCCGCCCATTCCCGCCGGCCAATCCGGCCGTTCGGTCGTCATGGCGCCCGAAGGCATGGTCTGCTGCGCGCATCCGCTGGCAGCCCAGATCGGCATCGACGTGCTGAAATCCGGCGGCAACGCGGTGGATGCGGCCATCGCCGTCAATGCCGCCCTTGGGCTGATGGAGCCGATGTCG
>DATGHS010000191.1:0-6579 GCA_035307785.1 Gemmataceae bacterium | reverse complement strand
CCGCAACAAAGGTGTTTTGACTTCGCCCGGAAGATCATACAGCGCGCGAATCTCTGGGAATGTCTGCTTCTTCGTGGTCTCCGCTTGAATGGCCTTATCGAGTTCTGCCGTCTGCTTCGCAAAATCGGGATACGCCGCCGTAAGTGCCTTCGCCAATGCTGCGGCCGGCGGACGCAATTCCGCTTCAAACTTGGCAGCCAGGTACTTCTGAACCTCGGTGCGCTTGGCAGGCTCTGCAGCAAGTGCCGCCTTTACATCATCGCGAATCTGGGGCGGCAACTTCGCCAGATGCTCGTTGAAGTGACGCTCGGCGAATTGTTTCTGCAATTCCGCCTTTTGCTGGTTGAGTTTCGCAATCGCGACATCGATGCGGGCATTGTGGGCCGCCGCTTCCTTTTCTTGCTGAGCCGTCGCCATCAACAAGCGCCGCTGCACTTGCGGCACCCACTGCCCGGGCCGGTAGGCCGACATGAAAATCGCCTGCAACCGGTAGTACTCACTCTGCGGGATCGGGTCATACTTGTGGCTGTGGCACTTGGCACAATGCAGCGTTAACCCCATCGTGGCCGAAGCGACAATGCGCAGGGTGTCGTCGAGAGTTTGATAGTAATAGCCCGGCGCGTTTTTGATGTTCACGAAGTCAGGCCGGCTGGTGTCGGAGGCGCAGCGCAGGAAGCCGGTGGCGATCAGGCCCTCGATCACTTCCGGCGGCAACTCCTTCATGGTCGCATAGGCATTCCAGTAACCGGTAATCTCGTCGCCGGCGATCTGCTCCTTCAGAAAGCGATCATACGGCTTGTCGGCATTGAAGCTGCGGATGATATAATCGCGGTAACGCCAGGCATCACTGCGAACATAATCGGCATCGAGAATGCCCTCCGAATCGGCGTAGCCGGCGATATCGAGCCAGTGCCGGGCCCAGCGCTCGCCGTAATGCGGACTCGCCAGCAGCCGGTCGATCACTTTTTCCCAGGCCTCGGGCGATTGGTCCTCGATGAACGCCTTCACCTCGGCCGGCGTGGGCGGCAGGCCGGTGAGATCAAACGTAACTCGGCGAATGAGTGTGTAGCGATCCGCTTCCGGCGCGAAGGAGAGTCCCTTTGCCGAGAGTTTCGCGGAGATGAACGCATCAATCGGGTTCTTCTCGCCGTTGGCGGGGACCTGTGGCCGCACCGATGGCTGAAAGGCCCAGAAGCGCCGATCCTCGGCAGTGACCGGCTTCTCTTGAAGAGCAACCTGGCTCGCTTCGCCGCCCTTGGCCCCGGCATCGATCCAGGCGCGGATTTTGCCGATCTCGGCGTCGGCCAACTTCTCATGCGGCGGCTTGTGGGAAACGATCTTCAGAAAGAGCAAGCTCTTATCGGGTGCGCCAGGAGAAACGGCCGGCCCGCCGTCGCCGCCACGCAGTATTGTCGCAGGAGTGCGCAGGTCAAGATGAGCCTTTTGCTCTTTCTCGCCGTGACAAGAAAAACACTTCGCCTGCAGGATCGGACGGACGTCTTTGTCGAAGTCAGCTGCATGCTGCGCCATGGCCAACATGGGCAGAAGGAGCACCGGGAACGTAGAAACGAGATAACGCATGGCAGGACGAACCGGAGAAGTCGATTGCGGTTGGCGAGATAGTAAGAATACGCATCCGGACGGCCTTTCGCAAGAAGACACGGGCGGTATCCAGGTATTCGGATCTTTTGCCGTCCATAGCGCGCGCATACCATGTACTTTTTTTGACTTTGGCGTCAATCGGAAAAAGTCAGTCATGGCCGTAACCTCTTAATTCGCCGCTGCTTGCGGCGTGCGTACGACGCCTTCGCACAGATTGACATAAAAGTTGGGTTGGTTCATTGATTCATTCGTGGGTTGATGGTTTCGTTGGTTCATTGGTTCATTGATTCATTGGTGGTTCCCAGCTCCTGGAGCGCGCCACTATGAGCCTTTTTGGCAGATTCTTCCTCCGGCCTCCACCGGATGCACTGGCCACCGCCGAAAGATACGATCCCGTTGCGAAAGTGCAAGTGAAAGGGAGGGAGGAATTCTGGGAGGAAATGAAAAGATGGAAGGCTCCTAAGTAGTTCCGAGGAACCAGCAGACACCCTATCCGCCGATAAGAGCTCGGGCCTCCTCAATAATCATCGCTGCTTCCTTATCGCGCAGTTCGGGCATGCCTTCATACTCGGTAACTCGGCCGCCGAAGATTCCGAACTCGGAACCCAGCTCGTCGGCTTCCAGGCTCACCCTCCAAATCAATCGCGCTCCTTCGATGGGGTCTAGCTCTCCGTCACAAACCTTTTGCGCGTAGTCCTTTGCACTGAGTCGCCCGGCTTCAGGCTTGCTAAGGCGTTGCCGTCCAAGTTCGGCCAGTGCCGCTTCGAACATTGTGTGAAGCTCTGGGTTCGGGGTGCTATCACATGAAGCCAATGCAACAAGCGACGAACTGTCGAGTCCGGTCGCCAGTGCATCAGCAGCCACTTCGGGAAGCCTGTCCGAAGCCAACCAACCAAAAGACCAATAGGCAATCGCGCGCTGGAAGGAATCGTTTAGGTCCATCACTATGACTGCCAATAGCCGATCGTGGGTCCATCGAGCTCTGCCTGGGAACCAGAAGAATTGGCGATAGGGTTCGTGCCATGCCCTTGGTTCGCCAGTCAATCAGATTCTCGTTGACGCAAAGATAACTGTATGTTTACATAAGGCGCGCGGCACAGCGGAGCTACTGGCACAAAGAAAGGATTCTGCTCATGCGCTGGTTCGTCGTTTTCGGCAGTTTAGCGATTTCGGTTCATTCAGTCGGGTTTGCGTCCGACCCTCCGCGAACGATCAAGCCCGTGGTTGTCTGGACGGGAATCGATAGCAAGCAACCGAAGGACTCGTTCGCCCGGTGCTGCTCCGCGAAGGAATGGCAGGCCATATGGGACGCGCACTGCGGGCAGCAGACGCCGTCGGATGGGCCAAGCTGCCTGGACGTGAATTTCGATTCCTACATGGTTATTGCCGTCTTCCGCAGAACTTCCAGAATTCGGGTCGGTGAAATCATCGAAGAGATGGATTGCGTTCGCCTTCGCTATCATCCGTGGGGAGACCAACTTGTCTTTGTCCCGCCCTCTGACGGCAGTAATAACGTTAAGATTTGGGAAGCGGGTCGGGGTGAACTGGACCCAGATAAACCTTACCTCCTTAGTTTTGTGTTCGTAGTGCTGCCCAGGGCCAACAAGGCCTTCATAATCGAGGAGGATGTCCAGGATTGGATTGGCAAGTCGCCGGTATGGAAGGAAAAGGCAAAGTTCCCCGCGCTAACTCAGAAGTAGCCGTCGCTGGCAAACGGCAGAGCCGATACTGGCAGAGTGGGATAGGTTGGCGAAGGTATATGAGCGCGGCGATCTGAATCCGCATATGACAATTTCGGTCGCACACCTCTGGTTGGCTTGGCTTACCGCCAAGTCGATCACTTCCGCTCTTCACCGACGAGTCCATTCGCGATCTCAACCAGACTCATGATGGCGGCCTTGTCGCTGGCCCGCTTTACCAGATCGCAGATCAGCTTGATCGATTCGAAGGTCGGATCCTCGACCACCAGGCAGGATGGATGCGCCAGGAAATCAAATGTGTTGCCGGTTTCGATGGCCCACGCCACGGCTTGACCGATCGCGCTCAGAAACCAATCCAGTTTCCACCAGTTGCTGCGGAAGGCGGTGACGTCGCTGATGGGGCTCATGGGGACTTCAATCAATCCCGACGGGTAGCGAAACGGCTGGGCCTGCTCCTGCGCCTTGATGATCGAGTCGAAGACTTCCTTCGTGGGTTCCTCTTTCGGCTTGCCGGTTTGGTGGGCGGGGTATTTCGAGCTGACCCAGGTGAAGCCCAGGTCGAGCAACATTTTCTGAATGTCGGGCCGATCGGCCAATCCATTGGCGAAGCCGCCGGGGGTTCGAAAGCCATTGGCCGAAATGCCGGCGCGCTCTTTCATTGCTGCCGTGGTGACGCGAATGTTTTCGAGAATCACCTGCTGCGGCGTTTGGCCGTGCAGCAGCCAGGGCGAACGCTGAAAGCGAAACTGAATATCCTCAGGCTTCGTGGCCTTCACGTTAACATGATCATAGGTGTGATTGCCAATGGGGTGGCCGTTGGCAGCCAGTTCCTTGAGCCAATCCACGTTTGGCTGTTCGAGAACCTGGCCGACGCAGAAGAAGTGAATCAGCCCGCCGCGCTCCTTGGCGATCTTTGCCGCTTCGACGGCGTATTTTTTGGTAGCCTCGTCGAGATTGCCCTTCTGGTAGTTCCATTCCGTCATGCCGCGCTTCGGGTATTGCGCGCTCATCTCCAGATCCAGCGTAATGGCGATACGAGCCTTACGCGCTGGCTTCGGTTGGGCGAAGACTTGGGCGGTTGCTGCCGTACAGGCCACGGCGAGGCTGCTCGAAAGAAACTGCCGGCGGGACGAATGAGAGTTTTGCAATGCCGCAAGCGGCCAGTTACTTTTGTCCATCATGTTTCACCCACGATACTTGCGTGATGAACAAATCGAGCGAGGCGAAGCAGACGGCGGCGGTGGTGGCCTGGCGCGGGCTTTCGCAAGCCGGGAACGTGGCCTGCGTGACATCGCCGACCAAAAACACGTCGAAATCCTGCCGCAGGTTCTTGTAGCCCGCGGCCGTGGAGCAAACGCACATGTCGGCATGGAAACCGGTGAGCAGAATGTGCCGGATGCCCTGCTTTTTCAGAAAATCGCGGATGGCGGCATAACCTTCGCCATCGTAAAAGATCACGTCAGCGGGATCGACTTCCAGGGGCTTGGCGACCGGGATCGGCAACTCCCAGAAGCCGGCGCCGTTGAACTTCTCGGTTGCATCGAGGCCGGGGAACTGGCGGAAATAATCGAGCGCGGGCCGGTCTTGCGCAACCGATAATGTTTGTGGAACCGGCTGCGCTTTATACGAGAAGCTGTTGAGCTTCGCCGTGAGCTCCTTGGCACCTTCGGCGCGTTCCGCCGCGGTCGGTTGCCCATGCACCGAGCGGTACATCTTCTTGCGGATGGGATCTTCCGTGCCGGGCAGACTGTAACCGATGACACCGACCTTCCCGCGCAGCGATTGCAGGAATGGGTTCAACACCTTTTTCATCTGGTCGAGCGGCAATTGGTTCTTCTGCGTGTAGCCCGCAAAGGCAACGCCGGCCGGCTCGGGTGTGCGCCAACCCTGGCCGTCGTCGATGCCCCACGGATGGACGACGATGATGGCAGTGTGTTCAGCCCGAAACCGGTTGGGGATTTCGATGATGCCGCGCGCGTTGTACGAGAAGCGCCAGCCACGAACGCTCAGATCGGCCTTGGGGTCGTCGATCAGGATCGGCGCTTCGAAGCGCGAAGACTCGCGCACCGGTTCCACGAATTCGGGATGATCGGCCAACAGCGGCTTTGGATCGGCAATCGGGGTGAGGTGATTTTCGTATTGGCGCGGCTGAGATTTGTCGTCGGCCAATGCCAACGGAACAACGAGAAATAACCAAGAGATGGTAAGCGAGCGGCGCATTTACACTTCTCCATTCAATAGCGCAGCCTGTTAGCCCGGCGCGCCCGCGAGGGCGGCCCTCGCTGGCGCGTCGGGCTAACGGAGCTGCAAAAATGCGAACAGATCCCGCACTTCCTCCGGCTTCAGGGCCCTGAGCAGGTTCTCGGGCATGAGCGAGACGGCCGATTCCTGCATATTTTCGATCCGATCGCGCGGGATAGTAGTCTTCTCGTTCTTCGCATTCACCAACGTGATCTGGTTGGCGGTCTGCCCCAGAATTAACCCTTCCAGCGCGCGGCCATCTTTTGTTTGGATGACATAGCTCAGATACTCCTTGCGAATGACGGCACTCGGATCGACGATGCTCACCAGCAGGTAATCGCGGTCCTTGCGATTGGCATGAGTCAAGTCGGGGCCGATGTTTCCGCCTTCGTCGAATAACCGATGGCAAGTGGCACAGTGTTTGGCAAATAGTGCCTTTCCTCGTTGCGCGTCGCCGGGGCCGGCGCGAAGATCGTTGTTGAGCCGGCGCACTTCGGCCAGCTTCTCTTCGGGCGTGCCGGAGGTGACGTTGCCCCAGTGCTTGCGGACCAGGTCGTTCAAATCCTTATCATGATATGAGGCCAACGGACGAAGCTGATCTACGCCGATCTCTTTAGCCGGGAAATCGCCTTGGTCGATCTGGTGGAGAAATGACTTCGCCGATTGCTGGCGGCTCAACAGGATTGCGACGATGCGCGAACGCAGTTGGCCGGTGCTGCTTGGGCAAATCTTCAATAACGTGGCGGCAATTTCCGGCCGGTCGAAGCGCGCTAATGCGGACACGACCGAGAGTTGCAGAGATTCCGGCTTCGCGGCGGTCAGGAGGCGCAGCAACGGTGCCACGCAAGACTCGTTGCCGACTTCGCCGAGAATGCTAATCATGGCCGTGCGGCGTTCCAGCGGCTCATTCGTTGTGGCGGCAAGCTGCACGGCGCGCGCCTGGGCCTTGCTCTCACCAACGCGGCAGAGCAAGCGGATGATGGTTGGGTCCACGCAATCGTCATGCCACGAGTCGGCCAACCATTGTTGCAGCCGG
>DATGHS010000190.1:0-2746 GCA_035307785.1 Gemmataceae bacterium | reverse complement strand
ACATGGCGAACGTTACATACGTATTCATGACGAGAATTTCCTAGCCACAAAATCCTGTTTGCGCTACTGCACTTCTGTTGTTCGGCTGCTCGCCGGCGCTATTTTCATGCTACCTTTTACGGGAAGAGATTCTGCGCTTGGCCGGGAATTTCGCATGCTGTTTTCATTCTGGTTGACACTGGTCACGCTGATCCCGGTAGACTTCGCGCTGCCGGATGTGCAGGGGCGAATCCGCGCACTGGACGAATGGCGTGAGAAGCCTTTTATCGTGTTGGGGTTTCTCGCTGCGGATTGCCCCGTTTCCCGACTCTATGCTGAACGACTCGCGGAATTGGCCAAGGAATTCCAGAATCGGGGCGTGGCGGTGATCGCCATTGATTGCGATGACGAAGATTCGGCCGCCGACCTGGTGAAAATGCAAAGCGAGCTTCGACTTTCCTATCCGGTCCTTCGGGATGGAACACAAGCACTGGCGCACCGCCTCGGAATTACCAGGACACCGGAGGTCGTGGTGCTGGATGAATCGCGCCACGTGCGCTATCAGGGCCGAGTGGACGATCAATACTCACCCGGTGCGCACAAGCCGAAGCCGGCCCGCTGCGACCTGGCCGAAGCGTTGGCAGACTTGTTGGCCGGTCGCCCCGTACGCATCCCGCAAACTGCCCCGAGCGGCTGCCCTTTGCCGGCGCCGGAAAAACGACCGGCCGCCGATTCAAAAAATACCCAGTCCAGGCCGGCCGTTACTTATCATCAACATCTGGCACCGATCATCGCTCGCCATTGCATGCCTTGCCACGAGACGGGCGGCGTCGCTCCGTTTTCGTTCGACAAGCCGCAGGACGTTGCCCGGCGAAAGAAGGCGATGGTCGAAGCCATCGCGGAGCGCCGCATGCCGCCGTGGCATGCCGATTCCCAGTCTGGTCATTTCGCGAATGATCCGAGTTTGAGCAGCGACGAACTTCGGCTGTTCACGGCTTGGCAAGAAGCAGGCTTTCCGATGGGCGAACGTGGGGAAAACTCGCCGACGTCCGTTATCAGACCCCGTACCGGCTGGAACATCTCCAAGCCAGACCTGGTTCTCTCCATCCCCAGACCGTTCGCCGCTCCGGAACGCGGTGTCATCCCGTACCAGACTTTCGAGGTCGATCCCGGATTTCGTGAAGACCGCTGGATTCAGGAAGCAGAGATCCGGCCAACCAATCGAAAGGTGGTGCACCACGCCACGATCTTCCTTCGGCCGCCGGAAAACGACGGCCTCGCTCTACAAGGGGAATTACAGTCGTTCTGCCTGGCTGCGTATGCCATGGGCACGCCGCCGTTGATCTTGCCGGCCGGCATGGCCAAGAAAATGCCGGCCGGCTGGCGACTCGTATTTGTCGTTCACTATGTGCCCGGCGGCGCGGAACAATTCGATCAAACCGAGCTGGGAATCCGCTTTGCCGACGCGTCCAGCGTAAAAAAGGAAGTCGCTACAAACGTTCTGATTTCCGAAGAAATGACGATACCACCGCGCTGCGCCGATTACGTTGAGAAGCGCAGCCGCACCTTTGAGCGCGACGTACTGCTGCTCGCTTTGTTCCCGCATATGCACCTTCGCGGCGTCTCCTTCCGCTACGAGGCGACCTACCCCGATGGCCGGACCGAAATCCTGCTCTTCGTGCCGCACTGGGACATGAACTGGCAGCACCGCTATGTCTTTGCCGAGCCCAAACGCCTGCCCGCGAGGACGGTCCTCACCGCGATCGGCCATTACGACAATTCCGAAAACAATCCGAACAATCCCGACCCCGACGCCGAAGTGCACATCGGCCCGCAAACCGAGGATGAAATGTTTAACGGCTACTATGACTTTTGTCTCGCCGATCAGGATTTGACGAAGACAGATTGGGCGAAGCGGATGCGCAGCCCCATATTTCTCGCAGGGGCCATGGCGCTGGCTGGGACGCTGTTGATAGTGTGCCGATTTTTCGCGAGCCACAAACGCCATCGAGTGGGCCGAGGCCCGGGCGCCTAATTCGCGACGCCCGCATCATATCTAATTTGAGCAGCCGTTCACATTTCGAGTGCCTTTTCCTTCAAGTTGAGCTACAAACAAATGTATCGCGCGTGCATGCAGCGCTCGCGCCCAGTCCGGTCCTTGACTCTGGAGGAATCATGCGACAATCTCTACGAATCGCCCTGTTAGCGATGCTGGTTGTGGGTGCAGTGATCACGCGCGGCGATGGTCAAAATCCCAAGCCGCCGGACAAGCCGAAGATCGATGACAAGATGAAGGAACTCATGCATCGCAAGCTTGAGCACTCGCAGAAGATTCTCGAGGCGCTGTTAACCAACGATCTCGATAAAACGGCCCAGCATGCCGACGAGTTGCTCAAGATCCGCAAGGATCCGAATTTCCGAGCCATCAAGACGAAAGAATACGACATTTTCAGCGGCGAGTTCCTGATAACCACCGAAGATCTCATTAAAGCAGCAAAAAATCGCGATCTGGAGTCTGCCAAGCTTCAATATCTGGGCATGACCATGGCCTGCTTCCATTGCCATACGTACACGCGGGATTATCGATAGTCCGGGCCGCTGATGTTCTTAGCGACGGACTATTGGGGAAGTCGGTCGATCGTGCCGGTGGCCGCTAGCGGATTACGAACGGATCCAAGGTCTTCACCCTTCTTCGCCGTCTGCCGATTCGATTCTGCGTCTGTGCTTACCGGCTTCGGTGTCGGGTCCATTGGCGGCACTAATGGCA
>DATGHS010000189.1:0-5027 GCA_035307785.1 Gemmataceae bacterium | reverse complement strand
CGGCAGCGGAAAGTCTACCTTACTGGCCATCATGGCCGGCCTGCTACATCCCGATAATGGCGAAGTGCATTTGCTTGGTAGCGATGTTTGGGGGCCGCATTTTACCGAGCGCGATCGCGATGAAATGCGTCGCCGGCATTGTGGATTTATCTTCCAGCAATGCAACCTGATGCCGGCCCTGACGGCGGAACAACAGTTGCGGATCGCCCTGGAATGGGCCTCCGACTTGCCGACCCAGGAGATCCGCTCCCAGGTGCGCGAAACCTTGGTGCGCGTGGGCTTACAAGATCATTTGCGCTCGCGGCCCAATGAGCTTTCCGGCGGCGAGAAGCAGCGCGTGGCGGTGGCCCGAGCGATGGCGAAACGTCCCCGGGTGATCTTCGCCGACGAGCCAACGGCCGCGCTCGACTGGGAACACAATGGCCGCGGCGTGTTCGATATGCTGGCCGGCGCCGCGCACGAGGACGGCGCCACCGTGCTGATGGTTTCGCATGATCCGAGGATTGCGGACCGGTGCGACCGCGTCTTGCACATTGAAGATGGACACCTTACGGAGAAGTGATTTGGGGGACAATGGCATCGCTACGATGGCCCCACCGATCCAGAGACGGCGACCCGTTATGACTTATCGGCGCGTGCTCCTGGTGCTCGTACTAGCGGTGGTGTTTGCCCTCGTAGCCGGTACGCTGGCCGGCGTTCTGCTGGCACACGGCGGCGTATTCGGCGGGCCTCAACACAGCAGCAGCATGGCGGACGCCGATAAGGCCGACGTGCCGCCCAATTCGGTGCTGACTGTGTCCGGTGATATCGATGTTCTCGGCGGACCGCTGCCGCTTTCCCCCGCACAACAAGGGGTCATCACGCGCATAGTGGTCCAGGAAGGTGAACGCGTAACGGCGAATGCACCGTTGATTGAGCTCGATCCCACGCACGCTAACGCGGCGGTGGAGAAGGCGAGAGCGGCCGTTGGGGCTGCGCAGACCAAGGTCGAGGTCGCGCAGCAAAGCGCCCGCAATTACCAAAAGGAAGTCGAGCAAGCGCGATTTGCCGTCGGCGCAATGCAAGATCGACTCAATGCGGCAAGGGACGAAGTCCAACTGCTGAAAAAACTTGTTGAAGCAGGGACCAAAGACAAATTGGATTTGAGCCGCGCGGAGAACCTAATCAAAGCTTCCGAGAAGGATCTGGACAAAGCGAACTCGCAGTTAAAGCAACTTGAAGCCACCGATCCGCAGCTTGCGGTGCATGCCGCCCAGGATGAAAAGGCCACAGCAGACGCCATGCTGCTCGAAGCACAAACCGTTCGGAAGAATTGCACAGTCACCGCTCCAGTACCCGGCGTGGTCTTGCAAATCTATGCTGCGCAGGGCCAAGTCTGGAATGGCTTGCGGGACGTTCCGGCCATCTGGTTTCGGCCCGACAAGGACTGGATTGTCCGCTGCGAGATCGAACAGCGCTACGTCTACCGGGTCAAGGACGGCATGGCCTGCGATGTGTACGACGACCGCGTGGACAAACCGACCTGGAAGGGCACGGTGCAATCGTGCGGCCGGTGGATTCGCCCGCCGCGGCAAAAGCCCAGCGACGCGATGGCGTTTCGCGACGTGCGCGTGATGGAATGCGTCGTGGTGCTTGACAAACCGCAGCCGGAGCCGATGATCGGCCAGCGCGTGCGCGTGATCTTCCATGGCTCACCCGCTCCATAGCATTTCTTGCTATTGCTTTCATGCTCTACGCACTCACGGTTGTCTGGTTTGAGTTTCGCCGCTATCTGGCGGCCATTCTGGTGGTCGCCGCCGGCACCGCCCTCATGGGCTTGCAATTCGGGGTCATGATCGGCCTCATTTCGCTCGTGAGCACGCCTATTGATAAATCGACCGCCGAAATCTGGGTGACGTCGCACGACACGCCTTCGTGCGATCTGGCCGCACCCATCTCGCGCGATTGGGTGAACCGGGTTTGGGACGCGCCCGGCGTGGTGGCCACCGACGAAGTGATCATGCACTACACCACCTGGCACAGCCCTGAAAGCGGCAACGCACTGACCGTGATGCTGGGGTTCAATGTCTCCGACAGCAGTATGGGCCCAGTGAAAATGCTGACGCCCGAACAGCGCGTGCTGCTCACCGAGTTGGGCAGTGTGGTGATCGACTACCGTGAGCGCCAGCGGCTCGGTGTTCACAAGGTTGGCGACGTGGGCGAAATTGCTGGCAAGCGCGTGCGGGTCGTCGGCTTTACGAAGGGCATGACCAGCGTGACGGGGCCATACATTCTCTGCTCGCTGGAGACGGCCCGGAAATGCCTGTATTACACGGCGATCAATTCAGGCAGCGTGACCTTCATTCTGGCGCGCTGCCGCTCGCCGGAATTGGTGCCCGAAGCGCTGCGCAGCCTGCAAGGCGAGCCGGAGATTGCCGTGTACTCGTCTCAGGAGTTTTCCGACAAGTCGCGCTGGTACTGGCTGATCATGACCAAAGCCGGCCTGGCGGTTGGCTTCGTGGCGCTGTTAGGCTTGTTCGTGGGCGGCGTGATCGCCACGCAGACGCTTTACTCAGCGACCTTGGCCTTATCGCGCGAACTGGCGTTGCTCCGCGCACTGGGCGCGCCGCTGGCGCGGATCATGCGTTTCGTGATGTATCAGGCCAGCATCATTGGCGTGGCCGGCGTGCTTCTCGGGCTGGTCTTGATGGAAGGCATGGTCTGGCTGGCTGACCGCATGGGGGCACATCCTTACATGAATTGGTGGCTGCGCCTGGCCTCCGCTGCCGTGATCCTCGTGATGGTTTTTGCTGCCGGCCTGGTAGCATTGCTATCGCTGCGGCGCACCGAGCCGATCCAGCTCTTGCGCTGAAACCAGCGGCTCCATAGCATTCTCCATCGGAATGGCTGCCAGGTTCTGCCGCCGAATCTCCATGACCGCGCGCGCTTTTTCACGCAGATACGGCAGTTTTCGGGCAAATACGGCAGCGCCGAGCAAGCAGAAGGGCGCACCGAGCAACACCGCCTTGGGCGCGCCAATGTAATCGGCCATTATTCCGGCCAACAATCCCCCCAAGGGGGCGATGCCCATCAGGGCCAGCGTGTAAAAGCTCATCACGCGGCCGCGCATTTCTTCTTCCACCAGTGTTTGCAACACCGTGTTGCTGCCGGCCATCAGCACCATTTGCGCGAAACCAATCACGAATAGCGCTGCCAGCGTTACGGCCAGGTTTTGCGACAGGGCAAACATGACCAGCGCGACTCCCAACGCGGCCGCGCAGACGGCGATGAGCGTGCCCGCCCCGCGCAGCCCCTCGCGGCTGGCGAGATAGATCGTTCCGGCCAAGGCGCCGACACCGGCTGCGGCCGTGAGGAAGCCCAGGGTACTGGCATTGCCGTGCAGCACGTCCGATGCAAACACCGGCAGGAGCACGGCATACGGCGCGGCCATGAAACCGATCACCGACAACAACAAAATGAGCGCTCGCACCGGCGCGAACCCGAAGGTGTATACAAATCCGGCCATGATGCCGCGGACCCAGTGCGGATGCTCACGTTTAATGGCGGCCGGAACCTTCATGGCCACGAGCGCCCACAAGACCGCCAGATAGCTTATCCCATTCAGCAGAAAACAGATGCCTTCGCCGGTCAGCGCGATGGTAAGCCCGGCAATCGAAGGGCCGATCAGCCGTGTGAGGTTCACCAGCGTCGAATTGAGGGCAATGGCATTAGCCAGATCCTTCTGGTCTGGCACCATCTCCATCATGAATGATTGCCGGATCGTCATGTCGAACGTGTTCACGATCCCCAGTACCACGCTCAACAGCACCAATTGCCAGACCGAGATCAAGCCGGTAAGTGTGAGCGCTGACAGCAAGAAAGCCTGTAACATGGCCAGCGATTGCGTGATCAGCAGCAGGGGCCGCCGCTTCGCCCGGTCGCTCACCACCCCGGCAATCGGCGCCAGGAAGAAAGTGGGGATCTGTCCCGCGAAACCGACGAGGCCGAGCAGGAAGGCGGAATTGGTGAGTCGGTAAACGAGCCAAGCCATGGCGATTTGCTGCATCCAGGTGCCGATGAGCGAAATGCCCTGCCCGACGACGAAGAGTCGGAAGTTCCGGTGCGCCAGCGAGCGCACCAGGGGCTTGAAGTTGCTCAACACGCTCATGAACACAGCCCTTCCCTTCCAATCTATCTTACGCATCGAATACCTCATCTTTGGCGCTAACGCGCATCCGCACCGGCACAGGTTCGTAGGCGGACCGTCAGGTCGAATGCCGTGCCGGGGAAGCGAGAGCCGGCCAAACAGTCGGAAATAATGCCGCTTTCCCACAGTGTCAATCCCAAGATTGGGTGCCAGAAAAGGTCTGCGTCGCTCGGCGGCAAACAGTATCTTTTTGTAACCAGGTGACAAAGCGCGCCACTGTGGGCCTCGCCGCAAGTTCTTGATTTGCCGCCGCTTGCGGCGTGCGCACGGCGCCTGCGCACACATTGATACAAATGGATACAAGTGAGGTAGATGGTGAAGGTCACTATGACGGTGATTGAGATGGTGACTGATGATCCGCCGCTGTTGTGGTTGACTGTCCCAACTCAATAGCTCAAATCCGCTCAAGGTGCGCGCTCGCGCGCTCATGCGAGCGGCCGTAAGTCGTTTGCAGAAGTCGCGTTCCGAGTGTGCGCAGTGCGCCTTCGCACAATTTGAGCTAATTGAGCGTTGAGCGGTGCTCGGGGCGGCGCCTTGAGCGGGGCGGTTGCTGGGGCTCTTGTTGGTACGCATGGTGGTTCTGGACCTTTTCTTCGTATTTTGGGCGAGTGGCCACCGCGGCGGGCGATCCGCCGCCGCACGAGTGTACGATCCAAAATGCGACGGATGAAAGGAAGTAATGGAGGAACTGCTGCGAAACTTCGGATGTCCGCGAATGCTCAGCAGGCAAAAATCTTTTGCGGGTGTGACATTCTGTAGCAGTTCTGTAACACGGTGTAACACGTTTCCGGCGCTGCCGGGCCTGCTTGCGACGGCGAGATTTTTTTGCGGGTGTTGCATT
>DATGHS010000188.1:0-10915 GCA_035307785.1 Gemmataceae bacterium | reverse complement strand
TCCTCCACCCGCTGGAAACAATTTCGATATCTTATGGCGCAGGCGCGGTTTCACTACGAAGCAAAAAACCAACCGGACGACCGACGATGAGCAAGGTTTGGAACTTCAAACAAGAATTGACCGGCTGCTTCGGCAAGCCTGTAGCCGAGAATCCGACACAGGTCATGGTGGAGGCAGCGTATCGCCATCACGGCCTGAATTGGCGCTATCTGACCATCGAGGTGGCCCCGGCGGACTTGGCCGACGCCGTGCGCGGCGCCCGCGCCATGGGTTTTGCCGGCTTCAACTGCACAATTCCACATAAGGTAGCTGTCATTCCGCACCTGGACGAAGTCGGTGATTCGGCCCGGCTGATGGGCGCGGTGAATTGCGTGGTTCGGAAAGGCAACCAATTCGTGGGCGAGAATACCGATGGTAAAGGGTTTGTCTCTGCGCTCCAAACCTTGACCGAAATTTCCGGCCGCCGCGTGGTTCTTTTTGGAGCGGGCGGCGCCGCACGAGCTATCAGCGTCGAGCTTGCGCTGGCTCGTGCGGCAGCAATTACGGTCGTCAATCGCACTCTCGATCGGGGAAGCGAACTGGTCAACTTGTTGAATTCGCGCACCGGCGTTGGCGCGTCAGTTGTTCCCTGGCGCGGAGAATTCAACGTTCCGGAAGGAACCGAAATCGTGGTAAATGCGACAGCAATTGGTTTGTTTCCCGATGTGCATGCCAGACTTCCCATCAACATGGATTCGATTCGGCCCGGCATGATTGTCGCGGATGTGATTCCGAACCCGCCGCGCACGCGCTTGGTTCGCGAGGCCGAACAACGTGGCTGCCGCGTTATCGATGGGCTGGGCATGCTGGTCAACCAGGGCGTGATCGGCATCCAATACTGGACGGGAATTACGCCCGATGCCGCGGTGATGCGCCGCGCGCTGGAGGCCATCTTCAACGGCTCATGACAACGACCGAAAAATTACCGTTGCTGCGCATGCAAGGGATCGACAAGTCTTTCCCGGGCGTGCGGGCACTGCAACAGATTGATCTTGAACTCCATGCAGGCGAGGTGCTGGCCCTACTGGGCGAAAACGGCGCCGGCAAGAGCACCCTGATCAAGATCTTGGCCGGGGCGCTGCTGCCCGATGCCGGCCGCATTGTCATTGAGGGTGAGCCCGCAAATATCCGCCAACCGCACGATGCCCTCCAGTGCGGCATCGCCGTCATCTATCAGGAATTCAATCTTATTCCCGCGCTCAGCGTCGCCGACAACCTATTCCTGGGCCGTGAGTTGAGCCGGGCGGGCTGGGTTCGTCAGGCGGAGGAGAGGCGGCAGGCACGCGAGTTATTGCAGCGGCTGGGGGTGAGCATCGATCCCAATACGCTCTGTCGCCAACTTTCGGTCGCGCAACAGCAGATGGAGGAAATTGCCCGCGCGTTGTTAATGAACGCGCGCATTCTGGTGATGGATGAACCCACGGCTGCGCTCACGCCGCCGGAGGCCGAACGACTACTTAGCATCATTCGCGATTTGAGAGCGCGCGGCATCGGCATCATATATGTGAGCCATCGGCTCGACGAAATCTTTGCCATTGCCGACCGCGTAACGGTGCTCCGCGACGGCAAGCACGTGGACACTCGGCCAATTAGCGAGGTCAAGCGCGCCCGGCTCATCGAGATGATGGTGGGCCGGAAATTGGAGCTGGAGTTTCCGCGGCGGAGCGCGCGCCTTGGCGACGCGGTGCTCCAAGTACGGAACTTGAATCGCGGCCGCAAGGTCCGCGAAGTTTCTTTCACGCTCCACGCCGGCGAAGTCCTTGGCCTGGCCGGGCTGGTTGGCTCCGGTCGCACCGAGACAGCTCGGCTCATCTTCGGGGCTGACCGTCGCGATTCGGGCAGTATCGAACTCAACGGCCGGCCAATTCACATTCGACGGCCGCGTGACGCTATCCGCGCAGGCATTGTGCTGTTACCGGAGGATCGGAAGCAGCAGGGGTTGATCCTCCGCCACTCCGTGCGCTGGAACTTCGGCCTGCCGAACTTGCAGGCGTTTTCAAGGCTCGGCATCCTCCGGCAACGGCAAGAAGACCGCCGTCTCAGCCACTTCGTGCACGACTTGGCCATCAAGGTCGCGAATGTGGACAATCCGGCCCTAAACTTGTCCGGCGGCAATCAGCAAAAAGTAGTGTTGGCCCGCTGGTTGGAACAGAACTGCCAGGTGCTGCTCTTCGACGAACCAACCCGCGGCGTGGACGTGGGCGCGAAGTTCGAAATCTACCAATGGATCAATTCCCTGGCCGACGCCGGCAAAGCTATCTTGCTCATCAGCAGTGAATTGCCCGAGATTCTCGGCATGTGCGACCGGATTCTGGTGATGCACGAAGGAAGAATTGCAGGCGAGATCGCGGATGCGCGGCGCGCGACGCAGGCGGAAGTCATGCACCTGGCGATGGGGTAACTATGCCGCCTACTTCTTCCACGCCGCGCGAAATTTCAGCCGCGCCGCCAGCACCAGTTGCCCCGGCTTTTGCGATTGGTTGACGATCTCGAAGTGGTCGAGCAATTCCAGCAGCATGCGCAGCTTGTCGATTTGCTGATGGACCTCGGCTTCCGGCGCCTGATTCTTGGCCGCGAGGAACTTGGCCACGGCTGCCTGCGATTGCTGCAGGTAAGCGTCCCATTGGCGCAGCGATATGCGCAGCAGCGGGATTTCGACACTTGAGGACGGCTCTGTTGCTGCCTTGGTCTGAAAGTGCTGGATTGCAGCGGGTGTGCTGGCAATCATCAAGAAGCCGTCTTTGAGAGCAAAAGCCGGTTGGAACCCCGGCGGAAAAGCTTGTTCCTGAACGAGGTACTTGATGCGCACCTTGCCGTCTTGCAGAACTTTTTGCCGCAACGGCTCGGCGTGGCTTGCGTTGTACGTGAATCGCAGCAGCGTCGAAACCGTGTCCAGTGCGTCTTCCACCGCTTGCTCGACTTGATTTGGCTCCGGCGAAGGCCGTACTTGCAGGGCAAAGAGGAATTCCGGCGTAACCGAACCGGACGTCGGCGCCGTCAGGCAGACTCCCCATTCGGGTCCAAGATGCTTCGGCAGGAGCGGCAGCAGATCCTTGCCTATCACGCCGCCGAGGTTCTGCTCCATCGAATCGTGAATCGACTTACGATGCTCCGGCGAGACAAACTGGCCAAGCGCTTCCAGGATCACGGCGAAATCGGTATGGCCGGCGATGGCCAGCAGTGCGTCGGGTGGGAACGACTGCCAGAGTGACGAGGCCGTTGTCACGGCTGGAAAGCCGCGCATTTTTTGCGGCAGCTTGTCACGCTGCGCGGAGATCACGAGCTTGCATTCGAAATTCTTCTCGATGCTCAAACTCAGCCCGATGCCATCGACAACCTGCCAGACTTGTTGAAAGGCTGCGAGGAAGCTGGCCTCGTTGTCCTTGGCTGCTTTCAGCTTCTGGCTCAGCTCGGTGTCAAAGCTGCGCGGGTTCAACCAAAGCGCGGCAATGCTCTTGTCGAGGCCCAAGCGGTCGAATTCTTTGGCCAGAAACGGCGTCGCCCGTTCAACCGATAACTGGCTGGCCCACAGGTCGACAACCTTGTGCAGCATGGGCTTCTGGGCCGAGAACATCAGAATGTTGCCGTGCAGGCAGTAATATTCGTCTTGTCCTTGGGATTTGGCGCGATGAATGCACGTAAGACCGTGGTATTCTTCGCTCTGAATCTCCTTTAACTCACCGGATTGTTTCTGCGTCTCATTCAGCCTGGCAAAGCACTGCTCCGCAAGTTTCGGATCGCGAAGCCACGTGAGCAGCAAGCCGCGCTCCTCCTCTGGCTTGCCCGGCGGCCCGGCCTGATAGGCGATGACAATCGCATCGCCGAACATGTCATCGCGAACGCGGGTGATCGGCTCGCCCAAGACCTTGGACAGTTGCTCTTTCAAATCTTGCAGGCGCTTGTATTCGGCCGAATCCAGCACGACCTTTCCCAAGCGAGTGGACGGAAAGTTTTCCCAGAACGGACTGTTCTTCCATTCTTGGACATGATCGCGCAGGTCTTGCACGCAGAGGCAAAAGGTAACTTCCGGCGGTGTAAGGCGCAGCAGTTCATCGCGCGGCGAGCCGGCAAAAAGTGCGTTGCTCGGACCCAATAGGGATCCGATGGCCAAAACGAAAAAAAATGCACAGGGCTTTTGCGTCATGACAGGCTCAGGAATCCGGCTTCCGCTCGGGAGGAAGAGCGGGCACTTCGTTCAGGAACATCGCAAACGCGCGCCGGGCCGAGTTCGCCATGGGTTCCAGTCCCGAGGCGGCGCCGTGGCGAATTTCTTCCAGCGATTCGGCCGCCGGCTCCACGGCTCGCGGCAGCGAGTCCTTGACCGCCAAGGGTGACGCCGGAACCTCCGCAGGGATTAAATTCCGCGTCGGCGGCACCGCGCCGTCCGCTGTCCTGCGCGTCAGGTCAACCACCAGCGTACGCGCTTCGTCCAAGCCCTTGTCCACATACAGCGGCGGCGTGGAGGTTCGGGCGAGCGTTCCTTCGCGCACGATTTCATGCTGTTGCCAAGGCTTCCAAACACCGACGGCCAGCAAGAGCGCCGCGGCAATTGTCAACCACGCTACGACTCTCCAGGGCGCGCGCCGCGGTTGGCTGCGAGCCGCCGTATCCGCCCATATCGCCGCGACCGCGGCATCGGTCCAGGCCGAGCCAAGTGAGGGGCAGGGCACTCGCTTTGCTGCCCCGCGAAGCAGTGTTGCCGCCTGGTATTGCGAGAGGCAATTCGGGCAAACGGACCGATGCGTCAGAAGCTCGGGCGAAAGATCACCATTGCCGCCATCCATGTAGCGCTGCAGCGCTTCCTGCACCAGGCGGCACTCTGTTGAATCGGGATTAGCGAAGTCGTTCTTCATGTTTGAAGTGGCCGGCTTAAGCCGGCCCGTCCGACGGCCTAATGGCGGTTACTACGAACCAAAAGCCTATGAACCAGCATTATCCGGAACCATGCCTCGGCTCCGCAGGCGCTCCAGGACTTCCATTCTGGCGCGGTGCAGCCAGGTCTTGATGGTCCCAACCGGGTGCTCCAGAGCATCCGCGATTTCCTCATATTGTAAGCCCTGTTCGTGGAACATCACAAATACGGCTCGATACTCCGGGCGAAGTTCCGCCACGCCCGCGGCAATTTCCGCGATCAGCTCGGCTGAGTCATCTTCCGGCCGGCTCGCGGTGGTCTCTTGAAGATAATCGGCCAGCTCGGGGCGTTTCTTGCTTTGCGCCATCCAGGTGCGGCAACGGTTTACTGCAATGCCCATGATCCACGGCCGCAGCGGCCGCTGACCATCCCAGCGGTGCAAGCTGCGGAAGATACGCAAGAATACTTCTTGCGAAACATCCTCCGCGTCGTGTTGATTCGTCAGCAGCCGGTAACACAGGCGAAATACGTCGGCCTGAAAACGCTCCACCAGTGCCCGGACAGCATCCGGTTTCTTGGCCAGGCAAGCGCGTACCAAGGCGGCTTCATCAGCAAACACGGCCCGTTCTCAGAAAGAGATACCCCGGCGGCAAAACCCAAGTTTCATCCTTTAAGCTATTCGCCGGGCCGGCTTGGGCCTTGGAAAAAAGCGTTTCGTTGGCGCGGGGGGCAAAGATGAGTATTCGCGGTGAGCGGCTTGAATTGAGCGCGAGGCGGGGGTAGAATCCATCAGTCTTGCCGGTATTTCTTTCTTGGGTCAACGGATTTGCTTCCAAGCAGGTGCACCATGGCATCTTTGTTGGTCTTGAAAGGCACGAACCCCGGTACACGAATCAAACTCGAAGGCGAGCTGTTCGTTATCGGCCGCAGCCCGGACTGTCAAATTCACATTCCCAACAATGCGGTCAGCCGCCAGCACGCCAAGATCACCAAGATGCCCACCGGCTTTTTCATCGAAGACTTGGATAGTCGCAATGGCACCCTGGTCAACAACCAAAAGATTGAACAAAAGACGCAGCTGAAAGACAACGATAAGATCAAGATCTGCGACAGCATGTTCACGTTTCACGTTGATAGCAGCACGCCGTCGGGAATCGAGATTCACGACGACGACCAGGATAGCCCTTCCACCGTGCATGCCTCGGTCTCGCGCATGCCGCCCCAGGATTTGTTGCAGACACAACCGAGCGACAAACTGCGGGCGCTGCTCAAGGTCAGCGAAGCGCTCGGCAAGACCTTGCAAGAAGAAGACCTGCTGCCGCAAGTTGCCGAGATTCTTTTCGATGTATTTAAACAGGCCGACCGCTGCTTCGTCATCGCGCGCGACGAAAATACCGATCAACTTATTCCGAAAGTCATCCGCACGCGCCGGCAAACCGCCGAGACGAGCGCCCGGTTCAGCAAGACCATTGTGAAACGGGTGCTGGAAAGCGGCCAGGCCTTGCTCTACGAAGACGCCCAGAGCGGCGGCAGCGGCCAGATGGCGTTGTCGGCGTCGATCGCCGAATTCCGCATTCGCTCCGTCATGTGCGCGCCGCTTATTAATCAGGACGGCGACGCCTTCGGCCTCATTCAGCTGGATAGTCAGGATCGCAACAAGACCTTCACTCAAGATGACTTGAAGTTGCTGGTGGGTGTGGCGAACCAGGCCTCGGTCGCGCTCGAAAATGCGAAATTGCACAAGATCGCCGTGGAAGTGGCGGTGAAGCAGCAGGATGAAGAGATCGCCCGCAGGGTGCAACGCAGTTTCCTTCCGCAGAGGCTTCCGGAAATTCCCGGCTATCAGTTCTATGCGTTCTACCAGGCTGCCAAAAACGTCGGCGGCGATTACTACGACTTTATTCCGCATGGCGACAACAAGCTGGGCGTGTTGCTGGGCGACGTCGCCGGCAAGGGCATGGCCGCAGCGCTGCTCATGGCAAAACTCAGCGCGGAAGCCCGCTATTGCTTGCTTATCCAACCGGAGATCGCGATGGCGGTCGGGCGGCTGAATGAGCAACTTCTTCAGGCCGGCATGATGGATCGCTTCGTGACCCTGGCGGCCTGCTTGCTGGATCCAAACCGGCACACGGTCACATTCGTGAATGCCGGCCACATGAGCCCGCTGATTTATCGCGCTGCCACGCGCAACTTGGAAGAAGGCATCTCCAACAAACTGTCGGGCTTTCCCCTCGGCATGGTCGAGGGCGTGGAATACGAGTTCACCACCGTTAACTTGCAGCCGGGCGACAATGTGATCATCTTTACCGATGGCGTTTCCGACGCGTTGAGCATCGAAAACTCCAGCTTCGGCATGGAGCGCGTGCGCGCTGCGATTCTGGGCAATACCAATGTGCCGGGCGACAGCTTCTCGCCGCAGCAAATGGGCAAGCGAATCATCGCCGCGGTGCAGAATCACTCGCACGGTCAGATCCAAAACGATGATATCGCCCTTGTCTGCTTCGGCCGGCTGGAAGGCGCGTCGCTCACCGACGCCGGCTCCGGCCGCATCTCCACCGCCACCGGCCCCATGACGCAAACTCTCCGCCGTGCTGCGCCGGATGAGTAGAATTACTTTGCTCCCCTCTCCCCGCTGGGGAGAGGGGCCGGGGGTGAGGGGCGAGCGACCCAACCCCTCACCCCCATCCCCAGCGGGGAGAGGGGATATAAAACCAATTGCCCCGCAGGATCGCACTTCATGGCCGAATTCGAATACGCCAACTGGGACGGCTCGCAGCACTTCGAGCCGCTCCCTGCCGACAATCCGTTCGACCACCTCTCGGAATACATCCTGGAATATGGTGATGAAGTTCTGCGCCAACTGGAGCGCCTCGATCCCGAACAAGCGGACGTTTTGAACCGCTTAATTAAAGAAGGCTACCTGGAAGAGGATGAAGAGGGCCGGTATGCGGTTTCGCCCAAGGGCGTGCGCCGGATGCAAGAGCGCGCGCTGCACGATCTTTTCCAGATCGAAAAGCGCGACGCGATGGGCAAGCACGACAGCGACTTCCGCGGCGAAGGGCAGATGATTCATGAAGACAGCCGGCCATACCACTACGGCGACCCGGTTGCCTTTCTGAACATGCACGAGACGCTGAAAAACGCAATGGTGCGGCAGCGCGGCGGCACTCCGCTGCACGTGGAAGAGGAAGACTTTGTAGTCCATGAGACCGAATACCAGACGCGTTGTGCCACCGTCCTTCTCCTCGACATGAGCGGCTCGATGGCCCGCTACGGCAAATTCCAGCAGGCCAAGCGGGTGGCCCTGGCGCTGCATGCACTCATCCGCAGCCGCTATCCCGAAGATTCCCTGAAGACCATCGGCTTCTACACCTACGCCTCGCCGCTCAGCGAACGGCAATTGGTGCGCGCAGCGCCGAAGCCGGTAAGCATTTACGACCACCGCGTATTTCTCCGCGTCTCGCTCGACAACCCGCCGAGCTTCGTGCCGGAGCATTTCACCAATATTCAGGCCGGGCTGCAATTTGCCCGCCGCACGCTGCAAAAGGAAGCGGCCCGCAACAAGCAGATCATCTGCATTACCGACGGCGAACCTACGGCCCACGTGGAGGGTCGTAATCTGGTGCTGATCTACCCGCCAAGCGAGAAGACATCGCGGGCTACGCTGGAGGAAGCGCGGCGCTGCTTCGATGCCGGCATCCGCATCAGCACGCTCGCTCTGATCGAAGATTACTTCTATCTGGGCCTGAAGAATTTTGTCGATCAGTTGGCTCGGCTCAGCCAGGGAATTGCGGTATACTGTTCAGCAGGAGAGCTGGGCCACTACGTCCTGGACAGCTTCGTGCGCGGCCGGCGCTCGCGCAAACAAGTAGGTTAGACAAAATCCGAAGCACGAAATCCGAAACAAATTCAAATATCAAAATGAAAAATTCAAAGCAGCATCGGCGCGTTTTGGTCACTTGAATTTGCGGTTTGGAATTTGTTTCGGATTTCGATATTCGAATTTCGGATTTGCGCAGATTTGCTTTGCTCGACCGGCTTGAGGAAACAAGCATGCCAGACACAGCCACCCTGCCGGAAGTCGAGCAGGAACAGGAGACGAAGCGGCAGCCGCCGTACCACGTCATTCTCCTGAACGACGACGATCACACGTTCGAATACGTGATCCGCATGCTCAAGCAACTTTTCGGCTACCCGGAAGAGCAGGGCTTCTTAATGGCGCACGAAGTGCACACGAAAGGCCGGGTGATCTGCTGCACGACCTCGCTCGAGCGCGCCGAACTGAAGCGCGACCAGATCCACGCCTTCGGCCCCGACCCGCTGCTGGCCCGCTGCAAAGGCAGCATGTCGGCCATGATCGAAGCAGCGGAATGAAAAAAATCGGCCCACGGATTCACAAGGACTGCGTAACACGGATGAACACGGATCAAAGAAATTTATGGTTCTGATCCGCGTTTGTCCGTGTTATGAAATCCGCGATTAATCCGTGGGCTTGTTCTGCTTATATCCACCGAATCTGAAAGAACCGCCTGAACTGCACCTTCCGCTCCGGCGTCCATTCCACGTACTTATACGTGCCGAACATGCGGTCCCAGATGTCCATTGAGATTCCGTAGTTGTTGTGCCACATCTTGTGGTGATGATGAATGTAATGCACCGGCCGCCGCATCCAGACCGCCATCTCCGGAAACTGGTGCTGCACCTGGTGGGCATAGGCCGCGAAGGCCGCGAAGAACGTGGCCCCGCCAATCATGCTGCCGAACAGCACGTACCAGCCGGTGAAATACATCGCGACCGCCAGGCCAATGATGGCCGGGAGCCCGGGCAGGTAATAATCCTTGAATTCCTTGAGCCAGCCCTGGCCGGTGCCCTCGGCATGATGGTCGCGGTGCACCTTGCCGAGGAAAATCCGCCGGTGCATGAGAATATGCACCAGCCACTCGGCAAACGACGCCAGGAGCATCGCCCCAATAAACCCGGCCACGCCGATCAAGATCGATTCCAGCATTTCCGGCCCCTCGAAGTCCAAGGCGCACGCTGGGCGCAATTTTGCCTGAGCAGAGATTCTATCGACGCAACGGGGCAGGGGGCTAGAGGGAAATTCATTGCGAAGAGGCCGAAGGATGGACGCGAGGCCTATGGCGGCGGCGGCGAGCTATGTGCAAACGAAAGGCGACCTCCAAATTCAACCAATACTCCGGACTCGTTCCCAGACATTCGCTCAGATCTAGCGCGGTTTCCACCGTAATGGCCTTTTTGCCGTTGATGATCTCATTGATCGAGCGCAACGGTCGCTTCATGCGCTCGGCCAAGTATGCTTGGGTCCATCCCCGAGTGTCCAATTCTTCGCCGAGGAATTCTCCGGGCGGGAAAACCTGTGCCGCTATTCGTTGACGCATGTACCTCACTCCTATCAATGGTAGTCTTCGATGGCACAGATTCGCAGACGATTCTTGGGGCGAGCTGCAATGATTTCCAAAATCAAGCGCCATTGCTTATTGAGCCGGACTGATCGTTGCTGCGCCCGACGGCCCTTCAGTTTTTCAAAATGAAGAGATTTTAACGCGTACAAGTCACGCTGGTCGACTGCAGCGCGAAGTTGCTGCATGCGCTTGCGGAAAAAAGCCTCTACCACCGCAGGTCCGAATCCGGCCGTGAAACGACGGTCTGTTTCCAGCCGATCCAAATTGCGATCCGCGAATTCCACATCCATGGGGCCCACCCAAATATCGGCGCCCGCGCTATTTTAGCAGCGCCCGCGCGTCGGTCAATATGAGCCTTGCACTCATAGCAACGCATAAGATGTGGGCCACGGCCACAGACCTTGTCAGGGTAGTTGGCGAACGAGGGGAAACCGGGCTCGCCGAGTTCATTCTGACTGGTTCGACATTGATTCTGGGTACTTTGTTTTTTCCGCCGATTTACCCGGCCACGCCCGTCAGGATCGATTCCAGCATTTCCGGCCCTTAAAGTTCAAGGTGCACGCTGAGCGCGATTTTGCCTAAGCAGAGATTTTATCGACGC
>DATGHS010000187.1:0-12881 GCA_035307785.1 Gemmataceae bacterium | reverse complement strand
CGTGACCTTGATCCAGGGGAATGATCGTCGAACTATCGCTGCTCATTTACTACTTCCCCGCCGCATACTCGCGCACGCGGACATTGCGAAACGCCACCGGGCCGTGGTCGCCTTGGAGCAGCAGCGGGCCGGCGGCGACTTCCGGCTTATCCCAGTTGTTGCCCGTTGGGGTGAGCAGTTCCTGGTTTTCGTGAATAACCTCGCCATTGAGCACCGCCTTCACGATCTTGGCGTTTGAGGTCTTTTTGCCGTCCTTGTCGAAGCGCGGCGACAGGAAAATGGCGTCGAGCGTCTGCCATTCGCCGGGCGGTTTGCAGGCGTTGACCTTCGGGGCGATGCCCTTGTCCAAATGGTGATACTTCGGCTTGGCGTCGGCCCGCGGATAAATGCCCCCACAATCTTCGCCCGTCAATTCGTTCTTGCCGTAGCTGTCGAAGATTTGAATCTCATACACCGCATGAAACTTCACGCCGGAGTTCGAGCCCTTCGGGATCAGGAATTCGACATGAATTTCGACGTCGCCGAACCATTGCTTGGTGACCAGGTCCTTGGCCCGGCCTTTTTCGCCGTTCCAGAGGACGTCGTTGCCCGGCTTCGCGGTCAGTTTCTTCGGGTTCTTGTCGTCCATCTGGACCGACTCAGCCCAGGCCCAATCGGCGACTTTGCCCTTCCAGTCGACGAAGTCCTTGCTAGCGGTGAGATCGAGCCAGGGTTTGTCTTCGGCGCGAAGGGTAGCGGTAATTATTAGCAGCGCGGCGAGTCCAACGAGTCGGCGCATGAGAATCTACCTCGAGCGCCCAGGGACTGCCGTTCCTGGGCTTTCAATTAAGATTTCGGATCCACCGTCACGTACTTGATGTGCGTGCGGTTCCAGGTATAGGTCATGTGCAGCAGGCCGTCGCTGCCCTGGATGATGGCCGGGTACGAGAATTCGCCCAGCGTCTCTTCCAGGGTCTTGAACGGCTTCCAGGTCTGGCCATCATCGGTTGAGCGAGCCAGGTTCAGCGGGGTGCGGGCGATTTTACTGTGGTTGTAGATCAGAATCAAATCGCCGCTAGCTAACTTTACGACGTCGATGCCGCTGCCGGGGTTTGGCAAATCGGTTACGCGGGCCGGCGACCACGTCTCGCCGCCGTCTTTCGATTCCGCCCGGCAAATGGCGCCGAGGCCGCGCGAGCGGCACAAGGCCACGATCATTCCATCCTTGGTTTCAAAAAGCGTAGGCTGAATAATGCCATAAGGATGATTTGGCACGGCAATGGGGCCAAAGCGCTGCCAGGTCTTGCCGTCGTCTTTCGAGCGCTCCACCCAGGCGCACCAGGCCCGATAGCTTTCCACAGAAGTGCCGGCGAAGATTGTGCCATCGGCGCGCTGCAAGGGCTTGGCCCGGATGGGACCAAGTAGGCCGGCGGGAAGCTGCTCGGGCTTGCTCCAGATTTGGCCCGCGTCGGCGGAACGGCGCAGGAAGGCCGTCCAACTCATCGGATTCTGGCCGGCTTTGTA
Source organism: Gemmataceae bacterium (assembly GCA_035307785.1). Taxonomy (GTDB): domain Bacteria; phylum Planctomycetota; class Planctomycetia; order Gemmatales; family Gemmataceae; genus DATGHS01. The sequence continues at coordinate 11,378 of DATGHS010000187.1, read as the reverse complement.
CCACAGGAACAGCGTTTTGTTTTTGCTAAGGAAGAGCACCGGGTTCCAGCACGGCGTGTCGGGCTCCTGACCGGCGATCTCGGGCCTGGTCCATTCCTTGCCGTCGAACCGCGACCACCAGATTTTTACATCGCGATTGCCTTCGCTTCTGCCGCCGAACCAGGCCGCCAGGAATTTGCCTGGCTCCGTTTCCACGAGGGTCGAAGCGTGGCACGATGGAAACTCGGCCTTGTCGAAGATGAACATGCGGCACTCCGGATCTGCCCACGGTGCTGCGCTACACGGATTTCATAACACGGATGAACACGGATCAGAAACTCAGAATGTTCTGATCCGTGTTCATCCGCGTTACGTATTCCGTGCTCATCCGTGGGCGCCTTTAGCCGACGCGCCCAACGCTGTTTATTAGGTTTACAGAGAAGTGTTGAAGAACCAAGTCGTTACACAAGCCACCACAGCAAGAAGATGCCGGCTGCGACGAGAACGATCACGATCGCCCGTAAAGGCAGCGTGAGATAGCCCTTTTTCCAATCATCCACGCGGATAAAGCCGGCGATCCCGCCCAGGAGCAGAATCAGCGAACCGACCCAACGGAACAGGGTGAACAAGCGCGTTTGGATGTGGTATTCCCGAGCAGCCTTTTCGACTTCCTTCTGATTGTCCGCGTTTAACTCCACGTCGAGCCGAATTTGGTAGAGCAACGGCGAATCGGCCACAGTTTCCGGCGTGCGGGTTTCCTCATGGGAGCCTTTTACCAGGTATTTGTCGACGAATTCCGGCGACGGCGTCCAAGCAATTTCCGGATGCTTGTCTTCGAGGTAATCGGCGAATTTCCGGCTGGCAGCAAGCAGTGCGTCTTTTTTGGCGTCTTCAATCTTGGTATGAAAACCGCCAGCCACGCTTGCCTTCCAAATGAAGGTTCCTTTTTCGACCGGGGCGACCACGCGACCCGTCTTTTCCGCCCGGTTGGTCGTCTCTTGTGCCACGGCCTTTGGCGGCGAAGCTTCATCGACCCACCCACGCAGCCCTAGACCTAGCAGCGCCAGGATGATCAAACTCGCGATGATGGAAGCTCGCATGACGGACTCTCCTTCTCTGTCCCTTTTTCCCTCCCCCCTTGTGGGGGAGAATTAGGGTGGGGGCTCTCACCCCCACCCTAACCCTCCCCCATCAAGGGGGAGGGGATGGCGATTACGCGCGCCGCACCCGCAGACGCTTCGGCAACGGCGGCGGCGGCGCTTGCCAGGGGCTCACCCATTGCACGATCATCGACGCAATCACCACGGCGGCGGCCCCGTAGGGATGCTCCGGGTCGGGGTATACGAACAATAGCACCAGGGCAAAGATGCCGGTGGCCAGTACCGGAAAGAAGCTGAACCAGCTATCCCGCCGGCGATCCGCAATCTTCCACCAGCGCAGGAGGCCCAGCACGAGGCCGAAGTAGCTAATGTACGCCGCTCCGGTGCTCAGACCGAGCGTGGAACGAGCGGTTGAATCGGCCGGGGCCGACATGCTCATCCACGAAATGCGATGGGGCGACCAGCCGTCGAGCCAGAGCGCCAGCAAGCCTACCAGCGCACCGGCGAAAATCATGACGATCCGTCGCATCCATTCATCGCCCTTCCGGCCCGACCAGAATTTCGATGGAATCAGCACCGCCCAACACACGGCCAGGGTCATGAAGAACAGCGTACCGATGGTGTTCCAGTTGTCGGTAAAGCGCAGGGCCGCCAGGAGCGTCGTCGTAATGGCCGCGAAGACGGCCGACATCGCCAACGAGCCGGACAGCTCGGCCACTTTGTCTCGTAGAGTGAATGCCGGAAGCGCAACCGGAATAGTCTCACCCGTCACGGGCGAAACCACCGGTACCGCCGGCCGGGGGCTAACCGGAATCTCTTTCGCTTTCCCGACCGGTCTCAGCAGCGGTCGAGGCGCAGGCACCACCGTGGGAGTCGGCGTGTTGACCGGCGTGGCCACCGGCACTTCGCCGAACATCGCTTCCACGTCTTTGGCCAGCTCGGCCGCCGTCTGGTGACGATGATTCGGGTCTTTCGCCAGCGCTTTCGCAAGCACCGGCTTGAATGCGGCCGGCACCTTAGTCAAATCGGGCAACGACATCAGGTGCTTCATCATGATTTCCTGGGCCGACTCGCCATCGAACGGCGGCGCGCCGGACAACATCTCGTACAGGATCACGCCCAAGGCATAGATGTCGATCGACTTGTTGTAGTTGCCGGAGGAAATCTCCGGGGCCATGTAATGGATCGTGCCCACGCTCTGCGTCTGGGCCGAGCGATGGCTCGAACTCATGCTCTTGCTGAGGCCATAGTCGCCGACTTTCAGCAACCCGGCTTCGAGGAAGATATTGGCTGGCTTGAGGTCGCGATGGACGATGCCGTGATCGTGCAGATAACCGACCGCCCGGCACAGCGACGGGAACCACTGGCGAATGAGTTCCTGCGGAAGGCCGCGCGGATGGCGGTTCATGATTGAGTTGAGCGATTCGCCGGAAACGTATTCCATCACGACCCATGGTTCGCCATGAGTGTCGTTCTTCACGTCATATAAGCTGACCAGGTTCGGGTGTTTCAGGTTCAAGCACTGGCGAATGCCACGCAGCTCCACGTCGGTCTGACCGCGGATCAGCTTCAGGGCCACTTCTTTGCCGCCATCGCTCAGAGCGAAATAGACTTCCCCGAACCCGCCCTTGCCGATGCCGCGTTTGATCGTGTAGCCGTCCAGTGGTCTCTGACCAGTGCTGTAGGTGAATTTCATGACATGCGTCCGTTAGTTCGAGTCCTGAATCAGCACGCCAGTTGAGGTTTCCAATGGTTATTCGCTAGAGAAGGCGAAATCTTTAGGTGAATTATAACGGCGACTGCACAGGGACTGCCGTCCCTGGGCTTTCGGTTTACATTCTTCCTGCCGGCTCGATTGCAAACGTAAATTCCGGGCCGCTGGCGGTGGCCTGGATTCCCAGGACTCCGCGATCTTTACACCTTTGCCCATCGATGCTGAATTCTCCGTCACATTTTATCCCGATTCCGTCTTTATGGCGAAACAGGACGATATTTTCCTTCCGATCTGGCAGCGTGACATGCGTTTGCGCCCCAGCTCCGAGTACGAGCGAATCGGCCATCAGGAGCACGCCATCGACCGCATATGGCAATCGGTGCCCACTCACCAGTTGCAACTTTGCGCTGGTCGAAATGGGCGCCGGCTGCTGGAACAGAAACTGGCACGAGTTGCCGAGCGTCACGCGGTCGCCGGGTTGAAGCAGCGCTCGGGTTTGCGGCTTACCGTTGACCAGCACCGGCCTTGCGGCTTCGATCAGGTAGCCTTCGGCATCGCGGCTCAAGGTCGCGTGCATGCGCGAAACATCGGCAAAGAGCGGCACATCCACCGGCGCTTCGCCGGTCGCCTGCCCCAGAGTGATGCGATTGGAGAGGCAGAGCAAATAGCCACCCACGCCGTCGATCCAGAGCAACAATCGCTTGGGTGAACCAGTAGATTCCATAACGGGGGGCGTATCTTCGCGAACCGAGCGCTGGCCGGGCAGCGTGCTTTCCGGATCGAGGCTGCCCCAGGCTTCGGCCCGAATCTTGCGCACGTCGGCATTCTGCGTGGCCACGGCCAAGACCTGGTCGGCCAGGTGCACCGCTTCGCGCCAGTGCCGCTGCTTTCGGGCATCGTGCAATTCCGAAATGAGCTTGTTAAATGTCTGGTGCCGGGCTTCGAGCTGGGCGCGGAATTCGGTCAGCCCCGGGTTGCCGCCAGGCAGCAATCTGTTGATGCGATCCACGGTTTGCAAGGCGACCACGAATTCGCCGCCGTCGGCCGCTTCGCGAGCCAGGAGCCAGTTGCGGACCACGTCATCAAACGGCTGTACTTCCTCCGGCCGGACGCCGCGATCGCGAAGTCTGGCAATCGCTTCCCCCGCCCGGCCGGGCCGGCCCGCTTCTAGCGCCGACTGTACTTCGGCCAGGCCGAGCCGCAGCAGCTGAGTGCGAAATTTGCCCACAAGCGGATCGTTCGGCGCCAGGGCTTCGGCCTTCTGCACGTCGTTCCACGCCTGGACTAAGTCTTCGTTACGAAGGTGCTTTTCGGCTCGATCCAGGAAAGCGCGAATTACTTCCTGTTGCAACGCATAAGCGCGCTTGTGGCCACGCACCGCCGGCTGGCTGAGCAGGCGATTGGCCTCCTCGAGCCGGCCGTTACGCATGGCCTCGCGCGCTTGCCGCAGTATGAGCCAGGATGCGCCGAACATAGGGGCCAGGAGTCAGGGGTCAGAAGTCAGGAGTCAGAAATCAAAGCCAGGGTTCGGTTTATTGACTCCTGACTCCTGGTCCCTGACTCCTGAAAACATTTTCGCCGCGAACCAAGAGCGAGCCGGTTAGCTCGCCCCCGGCTCGCGGCGAAGGCGTTGTCGTTGCGATGATGCAATGCGGACGATCAGTCGCCGGCCGATTCGGTCTTGCTTTCGCCACCGGTGACCGCGCGGACCCTCTTGATCACTTCGTCATTGGCACTGCTGTCCTTCGTCGGTTCGGTCGGGGCAGTGTCACTGTTCGCCTTGTTGAATTCGTCACGCAACTCGACCTCACGAAGCCTGTCACGTGTGTCCTTTTCCAGGTCGTTCAGTGTTTCCTTGATTCGGTCGAGCCGGCTGTAGTCGCCGTTCGGCATATAGGTCTTGGTCTTGGCCAATTCCAGATTCTGCAAATCGGCTTCGATTTGGGCAACGCGGGCCGACAGTTCCGCCTTGGCATTCTTCATCTCGTTCTGGCGGGCCGTGAAGGCCTGCAATGCCTTTTCCTGGGAAGCCAAAACGCGGGTCAGGCTCTCGGCATGCTGCTTGCGAGTCTTGTACAGCTCGGCATCGCTCGCCAGCGCCTTGCGCGCTTCGTTTGCTTTCAGCTGCTTGCCGTTATAACTGACTTTCTCGACCTTGGCCTCCAGGTCGCCGGCTGCATTTAACATGTCGGTCTTCTTGCTTTCAAGCCAGGCCTGTTCGTTATTCAGCGACTGCCTCGTGTCCTTGATCTCGCCTTCCAGTTTGGCAATCGGGCCCCAATTCTTATCAATGTCCTGATTCAGCTTGGCGATATCTTCCTTGACCATCTTGAGCCGCACTTCCGGCGGCAGGTTGCGTTCGGCATGCTGAATCGAGCTCTTGATGTAGCTGCCGAAATGGTAGATGCCTACGACCAACGCCACGGCCACCGCCGCGAACACAAGCTTCTTGGTGATACTGCAGCATCGCATTGCTAGGTTCCTCACTCTCAAAAGGACCGGGGTGCACCGTCGAGCCAGTTCCCCGTTGCGAAGAGAAAATTCCGCACTAAACAGTTATTCGCAGCAACCGTTCCGGGATTTAATTATTCTCTGCGATTTTTTGCCGAGGGCAAGCCCAGAAAGCAGAGGGCAGAAGGCAGAGGGCAGAAATCAGAGGTCAGAAGGCAGAACTGGTGGTTTGTCTATTCTGACCTCTGACTTCTTTCAATGCCCGCTCTCAGTCGGCTCGGTAATCCGTTGCGCCGCGAGAAAGCAGACTCCCATAATCGCATACCCTGCCACGAATGGCCACGCTGGAGTGAATAACGCCTGGGTCGTGTTGTCGTTCAGATAACGATACGAATGAATGAATCCGAAGTCGGCAAGTGCGGCGGCCGTGAACGCCCAGATCGCGGCAATGAGGAATTTCCGTTCGATTAGCGCGACCGTCAGCGCGGCCAGGATCATCGATGTGAAAATGAACCCTTCGCGCAGCGCGAAGCCGCCTTCGATCCAGTTGTCGAAGCCGTGGAACGTGCCAGGCCCATTTGCCAAGAATCTCTCTTCGCTGAACTTGTAGCCTGCTGCATTCAGCGCTTGCACCATCAGCAGTGTTCCCCACGCCGCCACGCCGGGAAGAATGCCGACGACGACCGCCGGTGCGTGCTCTTTCGGGCAAGCCTGAAACGCCTGGGCCGTGATGACAATGCCAATCCACAGCACAATCGCCATGCCGGCGTCGATCGGAATCCAGTGCGCAATGTGGCCGAGCAAACCAAAGAGACACACGATGGTGAAGAACAAACCATTCAGCACCGAATAACCGGCCCGGGCGCCGAGTGCCTTCCAACCCGGATGGCCGATGTAGATCGTGGTCGGGAAGCAGGAGCCGAACAGGGCCGCCGCCATGGTGCCCATGCCGTTGGCCATCAGTGAAGGCCGCTCCGGATACGAATCGCCCGCCGCCTCCGCCGCCTCGATACACTGGATACTGCCGAGCAACGTGAAAACGCCCATTGGAATGATGACGGTTAGATACGTAATGAAGTCGCCGGCCCGGAACGCCGCCAGCAGATCCTTGTAGACGAACAGCGGTTGATGAAACGCAGGTGTGTGTACATCCTTCGGCTGCAGGGCCGCGCGCAGGGCCGAGATGACATTTCCGCCGCTCCAAACGTCCGGATTCGTGAGCCAAAACAGGGCCGTGCCAATCAGCACGGCGACCAGCCCACCGGGAATGCTGAAGCGGAATTTCACTCGGCCAAAGTAGACCATCAGGATGATCCCAAGCGTCGTGAGTCCCACGATCGGATGCGCAAACGTGCGGAAGAGGAATCCCAGCGAGATGAAGCCGAGCGCGATGCCGGAAAGCGTGGACAGCAGCGCGGCTCGCGGTGTCACTCGCCGCACCCAGCGGGCCACTAGCGAGCCCAGAAATTCAATAGCGCCGCAACTGAAGCAGGCCACCAGCCCGGCCCGCCATGCGTAGAGGGCCGCTTCTGTCTCGGAATAATGCAATTCGTCTAGCGCGTGCTGCTTGGCCGGCGCCATCACCAACAGCACGTACGCAAAGAGCGAAACGGTGTTGATGCCATATGGCTGCGCGCACACGTCGGCGCGGCCGGTTCGCTTCGCGAGCCGCAGGGCCTGCCAGGAATAAAAGAGATTACCGACAAGCAGCGATACCGCTGCCCCCGGCAAGACATGGTCGAAAAGTATTTCATCGGAGAAATGAAGCACGCCTTTGCAAAGTGAGACGATGACGAGCAGTTGCACCAGGTTGTCGAGCGCCAGCCCGAAGAACCCGTCGATATCCCCGCGCACGAACAGACGCATGGCATTCCCGCCTCTTGCGGCTTTGCAGAAAGGACAGACACGTTGCGGAACATTATATGGGAAATAAGAGGATTCACCGCGAAGACGCGAATTGCGCAAAGAAGAAGATGGACATGCATCCTTTTCTCTTATTTGCGCTCTTTGCTTCTCGCGGTGGATTCTGTTTTCGCCAATATAACAGCGGCATGAACACAAAAAGAATCATTGTCCTGACCGGCGCCACGCGAGGACTCGGTCGCAGCCTCGTGCCGCACTTCGCTTCTGCCGGCAACACCGTACTCGGCTGCGGCCGCTCGGAGAAGCATATCGCGGAGCTGCGAAAACGATTTCCTTCGCCGCACGATTTCGCGGCGCTGGATGTTTCCGATGACGAAGCCGTCCGCGCCTGGGCCGAGCGCTTGTTGAACCAATTCGGCCCGCCGGATTTGCTCATCAACAACGCGGCGATTATGGTCGATCCGGCCCCGCTTTGGAAAACCGCAGCCGAGGCATTCGACCGCCTCATCGACATCAATATCAAAGGCGTGGCCAACGTGATCCGCCACGTCGTGCCGGCCATGGTGGCGCGGAAGCAGGGTGTGATCGTAAATCTCAGCTCCGGCTGGGGGCGCTCGACCTCGCCGGAAGTGGCGCCCTATTGCGCCAGCAAGTGGGCTATTGAAGGGCTGACGCGTTCATTGGCACAAGAGCTTCCCAAAGGCATGGCCGCGGTGCCGCTGAACCCTGGCGTGATTGATACCGATATGCTGCGCCAATGCTGGGCAGATGGGGCATCGGCGTATCCTGCGGCCGATGAATGGGCAAAAATCGCGGCGCCGTTTTTATTGAAATTGAGCGCGAAGGATAACGGGCAACCGCTTACGGTAAGTTGAAATCGTCAGAGCCGCGCACGGAGCGCAGCGCAGTAAGCGGTCACCCAGTGACTGGCCGCTTACTGCGCTGCGCTCCGTGCGCGGCTCTGACTTTTTGCCCTTTGCGCGCGGCTCCGACGATCTCATTTCTTCTTCGGCTCCGGCAGCTTGCTCGCTTCCGGAGCGACTTCCTTCAAATTCGGCGTCACGTCGGCTTCCACGTTGCCGAAGATCCAACTCAGGCCGCCGAGCAGCAGGTTCTGGAACCGCTCGCTCGACCAGACATCCTCGCGGTGGCCCATCGACGTGTAGAACACCCGGCCTTTGCCCTGTTTGCGGGCCCACGTGGCGGGATATTTTGGACGCTCGTAATCAAAGTTCTTCATGCCCTCGGTATCTTGAACCAGGATCACGTGCAGATCGGGCGCAAAATTCATGAGCGAATACCATTCTTCGTTCAACTGAAAATCCTTACCTTCGCCGATGCCGGGGAACTTCTTATCCACCACGCGCATCCAAGAATTTTGCTGGATGCCGTGGCCACCAAACTCGCCGCCGACCATCGCAATGTATGGATCGATCTTCTCCGGTGGGTCATTCTTCCACCTCACGCCAGAATTGTAATTGGGGCTGTGGAATGTGTCGGCGGCACAGTGGCAGCCGGCAAAGCCCTTTCCGGCGGCAATTGCATCAAGTAAGGCTTTCTTACCTTCGGGCAACATTGGCGGCTGGCCATCAAGGCCGGCCTTGGTCAAGTCCCCCTGAGTTTCAAACAGGAAAGCATCGTAGGTCTTGAGCGTCTCCGGTAGAAAGATTCGACCGTCCTTCGAGCACGTGACCTCGAAGCCATGTTTTTCGCCTAATGCGGTGACGATCTTATCGGCGTGAGACGGTTCACCTTTCTTGCCAACCTTAATACAAGGGTGCTCGAATGCGACGGAATGCGTATAGAACAAGAGTTTCCGTTTCGGCTTGTCATCGGCCCGAACCCAACCAAGCGGGAATGAATTGATGCCCAGTGCGGCCACAGCCACCCCAGTGGTGCGAATCATTTCACGACGATTCATGGTGAGTCTCCAAGAGAAGAGGCGGGAAAGGAATGTGCAGTTCAATGTAAAAAGCCGCCCGCGGAATTCCAGCGCTTTTGGAGAATTTGCTGCGCTGCCGCTCGCAAAGCCCACCGAAAGGAATTTCATTTTGCTTCAGGGTGCAGAACAAAGGTTGCTCGCTTTCGTTTCACATGCTCAAATTGCCGCTCTGCACACTCAAACACGATTTTGTCAGGCCCGGCATGGGTGACGCAACGCAGGGCGGGATTCTTGCCGAAAAGAGCCTTCCTAAGATGATGATCTTGCTGGCTTTGCGCAAAACAACAAAATGACCTTGTTTTCCCATTTTGCCTTTTTTAACATTGATCTTTGGTTACTTCCCCGCCTTTACTTCTTCAGAGGATGCTTCCATGGTGAAACGTTTGATGGTGGTTGCTCTCGTAATGGGGGTGACCGCCGCGTTCACCCTGCCGGCGCAGGCCCTTGGCCGCCGGGGTGGTTGTGGTGCTTGTGGAGATTGTGCCAGCCCGTGTGGAATGACGGCCGGCTGCGGCGTGAGCGTATCGTATGTCGATCGGCAAATTACTTGCTATCGCCCGGTGATGAAAGAAAGCGTGGTCAACGTCACCGTTCAGCAACCGGTGTACACGAAACAAACCGTTCCGCAAACGACGTATGAGTGCCATACGTCGATGGTCCCGTACACCTATACGGTTTTGGAACAGCATGTCGAAAAGGTCACGAAGCCGGTCACGACCTACACTTGCCAGACGACAATGGTGCCGTACACGTATACGGTTTTGGAACAACACGTCGAAAAGGTCACGAAGCCGGTTACGACCTACAAGTGCGAAGTAGTGCAAGTGCCCTACACCTTTACGGTGATGGTGCCGCACGTGACGCCAACACAACGGATGGTGACAACCTACCGGACCGAGATGCAACCGGTCACCGTGCAGGTTCCGGTTACGCGCGTGGTGCGCGTTCCGGTTTACAATCCGTGCACTTGCTGTTGCCAGGTCTGCTGCTATCCGGTGACGGAAGTGGTAACCTGCACGCGCATGGTCTGCCGGTCCATCCCCGTGCAGCAAATGGTGACGGTGAATGTCTGCACCTACACGCCCGAGCAACGGCAGGGCGTGCGCTGCGAAAACAAGGTCACGCCGATTACCACGATGGTGACTTGCGATGTGGTCCGGTGCGTGCCCGTGCCGCGGCAGGGGATGCGGCCGGTAACTACATCGGTGCCGCACACGACCAACGTGACTTGTGATGTGGTCCGCTGCGTGCCGGTGCCGAAGCAGGGCATGCGGCCGGTGACCACCACGGTGCCGGTGACGAAGCCAGTGGAAATTACAGTTTGCAGCTACCAGCCGAAGCTGGTTCCGCAGCGTGTGATGACTTGCACCATGGAAGCGTATACCACGACGGTGAAGATTCCGGTATATAACTGCGGCGGCTGCGGCGGTTGCGGCCCGGCGGGCAGCCCCCCAAGTGCCCCAATGGGTGCTCCCCCCAGTGGCCCAAAGAGCGGCCCCATCGGTGGGTAGCCGAGAACAATCGTAATCTCCTGCCGTTGGCGGCGTCAAGCCGCCAGCGGCATTTTTGTTTTCCGCCCCATGACCGTGCTCAAATAGTCCAGCATTTCTGCCAGGTAACGATCCGCGCTGAATTGTAAGGCCCGCTGACGCGCAGCTCGTGGATTAAATCGGTCTTCGCACCGTTTGAGTTGGTCCATGGCTTCGATCATGCTCTCAACGTTCTGCTCGTGGAAAAAAGAGCCTATGCCCGCCAGCGTCTCGGTTGCTCCGCCGCGGTGGAAGGCCAGCACCGGCGTGCCACAGGCCAGCGCTTCCAGCGGCACGATGCCGAAGTCCTCTTCGCCGGGAAAAAGCAAGGCCCGGCAGCGGCGCATGTGGTCGCGAATAACCACATCGGGTTGCCAACCAAGCACTTGCACCGTTGGCCCACCCAGCGCACGGATTCTCGCCTCAGCTTGCCCGGCGCCGATGACGATCAAGCGCCGCTGCAGGCGATTGCAAGCCTGCACCGCCAAATCAATTCGCTTGTACGGCGCCATCGCCGAGACGCACAGGTAGAAGTCTTCGCGTGGTTTATCGGTGGCCGTGTAAAATTCGGTATCGACAGGAGGATGGATCACCACGCTGTCGCGGCCGTAGCATTCGCGAATGCGCTGCTGCACGGTCCTACTGATTGCGATAAAATGTGTCACGCGCTCTGCCGTGGCGTGGTCCCATTGGCGCATACGCGCCAAGAGCGGCGACGCTGCCAGTCGTTTCCATCGGCCGAACCCGCGTTGATGAAAATAAGCATCGCGCAAGTGCCAGGCGTAACGCATCGGTGTGAA
>DATGHS010000186.1:0-5541 GCA_035307785.1 Gemmataceae bacterium | reverse complement strand
GAGAGGGGGGGATTCGAACCCCCGGTGACCTTACGGCCACATCGGTTTTCGAGACCGACCCAATCAACCACTCTGGCACCTCTCCTGCTGCCGGCCGCCGAAGCGGCCAGCCGCAAATCATCCTACGCAACCGGCAAAATGCGAGCAAGCGCAGTTCGCGCTGCCATGCCGGCAGCAATTACTTCGGCGCAGCGAACACTTCGTCGAAGAGCGCTTTCATCTCGCGCCAGGAGCGGTGGTCGGCGTTGGCGTTGTAGGCCAGGCCGTCCATCTTTTTCTCCGCTCCCTCCACGGTGAAGCCGTGACGAGCGCCGGCATAGTAGATGAACTGGTAATCAACGTTGCCCTTCTCCAGGCTGGCACGAAATTCCTGGCAGACTTTCTCCGGAATGAAGCTATCGAGGGCGCCGTGGCATACCAGGATCTTCGCCTTGATTGCTTTCGCCTGTTCCTCCGTCGGCGGGGTGAGCGCGCCGTGGAAGCTCACGGCAGCCTTGATGTCGGCGCCGGTGAAAGCCAGTTGCAGTGCCGTCGAACCGCCGAAGCAATAGCCGATCGCCGCTAACCGCTTGGGATCGACCTTGTCGTTTTCTTGCAAGACCTTGAGCGCCGCTTGTGCCCGGCCGTGCCAGGTCTTGGCGTTGGAGCGAACTGCCGTTGCGAATTTGCCTGCCTCCTGGGGATGAGCCGCGACCTTGCCTTCGCCATACATGTCGCATGCGAAAGCCACGTAGCCCAACTTGGCGAGCATCTCCGCTCGCTTGCGGGCGTAATCATTCAAGCCCCACCATTCATGCACCACGAGCACACCCGGCCGCTTACCGGAAACCGAGTCGTCCCAGGCCAGAAAGCCTTTCAGCGTGGCGCCGTCATATGTGTAAGAAACGGTCTCCGTCTTTACTTCGGCCAAGGCGAAACCTCCCGTCGTGAGTGCCAATAGAGTTGCCAATGCCATTCGTTGCATAGTCAGTCTCCTGGTGAATTCCCAAATCTTCTGATTAGCGGTATTGTATAGGCCGGCATCGAGTCACGGCCCTTCGGCAAGCCGGAAGTAGTATCCGTCCAGGCGAATAGAAACGAAGATCGCGCACGCCAGGGCGCCCTGATTTCACAACATTCTAAATAATGTCTCCTTTTCGGGCGATATCCGATATAATTGCAACACGTAATTTGCCGTCTTTTCCTCCCGAGGGCCTGAATCCATGGCCCGACCCAACCTGCAGTTTCCGGCTCGAACGGCTTGGTTGTTCCTATTCCTGTGCGTAGCGCTTGCCGGTTGCACGCGCACCACGCTTCCGGCGGTTAAACAGCAAGACACCAGCAATCTCACCACGATTTCACTGGCGTACAACCGCGCGACCGACAAATTGGGGCGGCCGCCCAAAGATTTGGATGAACTCAAGCCATTCCTCAAGGAGCTTGGCGACCCGGATGCGATCCTGCGTTCACCGCACGATGGTCTGCCTTACGTCATTCTTTTTGGGCGCAACATTCGGAAAGTCGACGTGATGCCGCCGCCCATCATCGTCTATGAGCAGCAAGGCGCGAATGGCATGCGCTATGTACTTACGGCCATGGGAGTCCAGCCCATGTCCGACGAAGAATTTCAGAAGGCGGATGTAACTAAGAAGCCATGAAATGAATCAACTTATTGTGGAGATTATCTGGCCGATATTCTTTGGACCGACAAACTCGAAAGCGAGGTCCTTGTCATGTCGCGCAAAACCATCCAGCGCTCAGCCTTTACATTAATTGAGCTCCTCGTGGTGATTGCCATCATCGCCATTCTCATCGGCCTCTTGTTGCCGGCCGTGCAAAAAGTGCGCGAGGCCGCGGCTCGCACTCAGTGCAAGAACAACCTCAAGCAGATCGGGCTCGCCTTTCATAACCATCACGACACCTACGGTATTCTGCCAGACGCCGGCGGCGGTTGGTGGCAGCCACGCAGCAAGACCGCGTCCGGTCAGCCGCAAGTAGCGCCGAACCAGGATTGGGGCTGGGGCTATCAGATTCTACCGTACATCGAGCAAGATAATGTCTGGAAGTTGCCGAACGACACCGATGTCGCGGCTGCGGTCATCAAGATTTACTTCTGTCCCAGCCGGCGTGCACCGCAGGCGCTGATGGGAGTCCAATCGGGCATGCCCGATTCCATGCGCGGCGCCATCGACTATGCCGGCAACGGCGGCACTGGCCCCGGCGTCTTTTCGGGCGGAGATTGGTCGCAACAAAACGGCGTGGTCGTGCCGAATTCGAAGAAAGGCTTGCGGCTCACGTCGATCACCGATGGGACGTCGAACACTATTCTCGTCGGCGAACGAAATTTCAACCGCGCGCTATGGAGCCAGTCGTGGATGTGGGATGAAAACAATGGGTACGTGGACGGCTATGATTGGGACGTGATCCGTTGGGGTTACCAAGTCCCGGCCCCGGACCGCAACGATGCGTCTTACTACGATTATCGATTCGGCTCCTCGCACGTGGCCGGCGTGCAGTTCGTGTACTGCGACGGGTCGGTGAAGATGTTGTTTTACAGCATTTCGTTACCAACCTTTCAAGCACTTTGCACACGCGCTGGCGGCGACATTCCGGGCGCGGATGCGCCGTGAATCCGATTTCCCAGGTTGGTATTGGGCCCAGCGGCCCTGTGGGGTCGCAAGCGCGAGCTGTGCCTCGTCGTTAAAAACGGCAAAGTCAATGGTGCAGGCCCAGTACGCTCGGTAGCGGAACTTCCGATTGTTGCTAATCGCGCAATATTGCCGCTTGCTTTCGGCGACCCCGGACCGGTAAACTGGTAAAGGAAGCCCAGCATGCGCATTCCTCTGGGGTTTGCAACGATGATGCGTTTCGGGATCGTGCCGATTTCTCTTCTTTTGCTTCCCATGCTCGCGTTCGCTCAGCCGCAGCGGCCGCTGGATTTGCCGCCGCTTCCTTCCTCGCCGCCGGTGCCGCTGCGCTCGGCAGCACAGGAGTACAAGGAGCTGCTTCCCGGCTTGATCGAAGCGCTGAAAGATGACGACTCTGAGGTACGGCAATTCGCGGCCCTGGCGTTGGCTGCTATTGGCCGTGAAGCGCTACCCGCGCTAATGGAAGCACTGAAAGATACGAATAAAGAAGAGAGGTCGGCCGCTGCTTACGCCATCGGCCGAATTGGACCGCAAGCCCGGGAGTCGATTCCGCTACTGGTAAAGACGCTGAAAGATCCCGAACCCATGGTGAAGCGCTCGGCGGCCGAAGCGCTGAGCCGCGTGCTCGGTCCGGATTATAATCAGATAAGCATCGAGTCGCCCGCTTTTGGGGTGCGTATGGGCCCGGCCATGGCGCCGCCGATGGCCGATGTGCCGGGCAAACTTCCCACACCGGAACCAAAACCAGGAACTCCGAAATGAATTCGCGCTGGCATTGGATGACCGCACTCGTATTCCTGGCTGCTTCCACGGCGGCCGGGCAAGATAGCGCTTCGCATATTCCGCTCGTGGGTGAAGGGGGAAAGCCGCGTCAGTCGACGGATTTGGCGCAGCAGTTGATAAAGCAGATGGAAGGCCGGCGCCCGACCAACGGCAAAGAGCCGGAATTGTTTGACAACTTGCTCAATCAAATCGCCAAGAACCAGCGGCCCCTCGACGATCCACAAGCGCGCAAAGACTTTCTTGAAAAGAACGAAACGCTGAAGCGGATGCTGTCGCAACTTGACACCAAGGATCCTACCTTCCAGCAACGACTTAAGGATGCAATCGCGCAGCCGGCTTCGCCCGACAGACCAAATGGCGGTAAATTCCTTCCTGGCGCCGTAGACGAACTTCAAGTCGACGCCCGGCAGAGCAATTCCGGACCGATCATTTTCCCAAACCGCAGTTCTGGCGGCAGCACTCCGTGGCGCCCCAATAGGACTCCAGGTGCAGACCCTACAGTTCGGCCCCCGGAAATTTCTCAAACCGGTGGCTCCGGCCCCGCCAAAGGATCGGACCTCCCGAAACTGCCTCAGGCCAACCCGAGCGCCAACCGCTCTCAACAACGGCAGAGTGACTTCTTCAATCGGTTGGAACGAAGCTTGCCAAAATCGATGGGCAATTCGCCCGCTTTGCAGCGCTTCGTGGAGAAGATTGGGAATCGAGATCTCAGCAATACCGCTTCTTCCCGTTTTTGGAAAGAGGGCAAATTACCGAACGTGAATTGGAGCCGCGTCGGCCGGAATATGGAGGGCACTGGCCGGTTCCTCGATCGGAACATCAGCGGCATAGGCAGGTCGAACCTGCCCAATGCGCCGCACATCAATGGACCCGATTTACCGCGCGGTCCGCAAATGGCCAGCATGGGCGGAGCGCCTTCGGGGGGTGCCATGCTCGAACTCGGCAAAGCCGGCTCGATCATTGTAACGCTGTTGGTGCTATTGATCGGTGGGTTTGTCCTCTGGCGCTTCCTGCTCAAACCGCTCAGCCAAGTGCGCATTAAGCCGTCAGAAAATGGTGTGAACGATTGGCCGGTAAATCCGTGGCTTATCCGCACGCGGGAAGAGCTGGTGAAAGCCTTCGACTACCTGGCTCTCTTGAAATGTGGCACGCCAGCCAAGATGTGGCATCACCACGAGGTGGCCGACCATCTCGGCGAAGAAGCGCAAAAGGCCCAGGCCGAAAACCTGGCCGGCGTTTATGAGCAGGCCCGTTACTCGCCTCCGCCCGAGATAATTCCCGAACCGGTAATGGATCGAGCGCGCCAGGATCTCTGCCTCCTTGCCGGGACGGCCGCGCCATGACCGGCAATGGGCGAGCAATGAGCCGGCAGCGCAAGCAAGGGACGTCCCTTGCTTGCGCTGCCGGCTCTTTTGTCGCGCTTATTCTTGTCGCGGGTTCGCTATTCGCGCAAAAGCCAACCGGCTTGCCAATGCGGGCGCAAGCAAGTCCGATTCAGGCTCTCGGAACCGAAGGCTTCCAGGCCATTTTGGGCCAGTACGGTCTGAAGCCGATCAAAGACTTTGCCGAACTGGAAAAAGCCGATCCCAAACGCACCATAATCATTGCCTTCCGTGGTTCGGACAAATACGGGATTTCTTATTCCGATCGCTTGAACGAAGTTCGGGGCGGCGTAAAGGCATTTGTCGATCATGGCGGGGCCGTCTTTTTTGCGAGCGATCAATCCACGAAAGGCGGCTGGGCGGGAAGTTTCGATGCACAGGTGTTCGGCACACAACTCGAAGCTCTTGGCGATGCTGGTCACACCGAAAGTTATCACAGAAACCCCGTGTGTCCCTTCTTGAAGCCCGCGCGCGAAGGTCAGATTCCGAATCTGTTCCATGTCACGCCGGAGCAGGCGCAGAACCTTCCTGAAGCCCTTCGTAACCAGACGCAACTGACTCGGGTGGCGACGAACCGGCCCAGCTATCTGGCGGCGTCGAGCGAACTGGAGACCATCGCCGAGATTGCACCGGCTTGCCAAGACGCCAAAAGCTCAAAGTTCGTTCGTGGCCCAATTCGTTTCGCACAAGCCAAATGGTATCCTGAAAGTCATGGCAAGATTCTGGTGATGGCGGATCACAGCGTATTT
>DATGHS010000185.1:0-2568 GCA_035307785.1 Gemmataceae bacterium | reverse complement strand
CGTCGGCCTTGTCCATGGCCCCCATGCGGCGAATTTCCTCTTCGCTCTTGCCCGAAAGGCGCAGGGCTTCTTCGGCAAAACTGGCTCGTTCCGTCGGCGAGGTGGCCATGGGGTGATTCCTGAGGGGAATAAAGTGTTTGTTTCCTTTTGTATTGTAGGCAACTTTAGCAGAGGACGCTTCGAAGCGTCTTTGACGGCACCGACAGGTATGTGGGGGTCTGATATAATCGGGAATGGGAGGAAAATAACCATGCCGCTGCGCGATTATTTTCAGCCGCCGGTTAGCAACGTCGCCTCGTGGGAAGAGGTTCACGGCGGATGGCCAATGGTTATCGTGCAACATTTGTTTCCGATCTTACCGGCGGGATACGTGGCGGCGCCGCGGGTCCATCGCGGGTCGCAGATCGAAATTGACGTTGCCACGTATGAAAAGAATTCCGAATCAGAGGCATCTCCAACATCTTCGAGGGCGAGCGGAAACGGCGGCGTGGCAACGGCGGTGTGGGAACCGCCGCCGACGCTGGAGATCGAAACCGATCTGCCCGAACAGGATGAATACGAGGTGCGGATCTACGATGAAGCCCATGCCCGCGAACTCGTCGCAGCCATCGAGCTGGTCAGTCCCGCCAACAAGGACCGCGCCGAGAACCGCCGGGCCTTCGTGGCCAAGTGCGCGGCTTTGTTGCAAAAGAACGTGAGCGTTTCGATCATCGACCTCATCACCACGCGGCATTTCAATCTGTACACCGATTTGCTGGAGCTGATTGGGCGAACCGATCCCGCCATGTCGCCGGCGCCGCCCCCCATTTATGCAGTGACTTGCCGGTCGCGCAAACTGCAAGGCCGGCCCCGCGTGGCCGCCTGGGCGTACCCGCTGGCCGTGGGCCAACCGCTGCCGCCGCTGCCGATCTGGTTGACGGAAGAAACCAGAGTCCGGCTCGACCTGGAAGCGAGTTACGAAGACACTTGCCGCGTGCTGCATATCCGCTAATGGCAAAAGATGGCGTCCAGTTTGACAAGTACAAATCGTTTGTCGAGCATCGAGCCGTCAGGCCGACGTGTGAGCGAGGGAGCATTCGCGTGGCGCCGCTTCCCCGTCGGGCTTACGCCTCGACGCTCGCGTGGCTGAGCGAGGACTGGGAATAATGCGAACGGGCGACATCAAAGACTCGGCCGCGCTCATCAGGGCCAATGGTACGATTGCGGCGTGCGCGCGGATAGCGTAGAATCCTCGCCGTCGTCCCAAGCCGAGGTCGCCAGAATGTCGCTTTTCCAAAACATTATCCGCGCCTGGCGGGGCTTGCACTCGGCGGCGGCGGGGCTTGCCTTTCCGCTGGGCGGGTGGTGGCTAGGCTTTGGCGCTTCCACGTCGGATGACGACCGTCTGGACAAGGGATTGGCGATCGTCCTACCCGGCATTGAAGGATTTGGACCGTTGAATTGCAACATCGCTTGCGGCCTCATTGATGGTGGCTTTCCTGGTGCGGTGATCGTTCATGATTGGACGACGGGCGTTTGGCCGCTCTTTACCCTTCATCTGCGGGCGGAAACGACGAACCGACGGCGAGCCGAAGAAATAGCCCAGCTAGTCTTGGACTATCAATGTGAATTCCCAGGTCGGCCGGTTCACTTGGTGGGCCATTCCGGCGGGGCAGCAATTGCAGTGTGGACGTTGGAGGCGCTACCCGAAACTGCGTCTGTGTGCAGCGTAGTGTTGCTGGGCGCGGCTCTGTCGCCTTCGTATTGCCTGGCGAAGGCACTGAGTCGAACCGAAAAGGGAATTTGGCATTTCTGGTCGCCGTTGGATATCTTGTTTCTCGCGGCAGGCACGCTGCTATTCGGTACGGCTGATGGTCGGCACACTATCGCAGCTGGGTGTTCGGGTTTCAAGCGGCGCCGGGAATGTGACCGGCTGAGGCAATGTTGCTACCATCCACGGATGTTGAGGCAATTCCATTTTGGCGGCCATCTCAGTTGGGCAAATAGCGTGTTTGTGGCCGAAGAGATTGCTCCACGGTTGGGCACTATATGAGCCAACTATTTCCCTCCCGCCGCCAATTCCTTGGCGCAGCCGCTGCCGGACTCGCATATTGGCATTGCGAGCTACCCGCAAGCGCAGAGCCAACCGGGCCCGCTGTCCCGAAGCTCGCCGCCTACGACGAACTCATGACTCGCCTCATGCGCGAGCACAGGCCGCCGGGGGCGGCGTTGGGCGTGGCCTATCACGGGCGGCTGGTTTATGCGCGCGGGTTTGGGCATGCCGACGTGGAGAAGCAGGAGCCGGTCCATCCCAAGTCGCTGTTTCGCATTGCCAGCGTCAGCAAGCCGTTCACTTCCGCGGCCGTCATGCACCTGATCGAAAAAGGCCGGCTCAAGCTGGACGACAAGGTCTTCGACATCTTGAAGATTGAGCCGCACCTCGAGCCCGGCGCGAAGATGGATCCGCGCATCTACGAAATTCAGGTGCGGCACTGCTTGCAGCACACCGGCGGCTGGGACCGCGACAAACAGCCCGATCCGATGGGCGCCGAGGCGGCCGAGCAGGTGGCCAAGGCGCTCAAGGTCCAT
>DATGHS010000184.1:0-4900 GCA_035307785.1 Gemmataceae bacterium | reverse complement strand
GGCGGAAAAGTGCGGCGCTCGCGCGTGTGCCGCAAGTGCGGGCAGACTTTGGATAAGAAATGAAGGCAAAAGTGATAAGGCAAAAGGCAAAAGGCAAAAGGATGGAACCCTTCGCCAGCATTTATTTTCGTCTTTTGCCTTTTGCTTTTTGCCTTTTGCCTTGGAGCTTTTAATGGCAGCACGACTCAGACAACACTACACAAAATCGGTGGTCCCCGCGTTAAGCAAGGAGTTCGGCTACAAAAACGTGATGGCCGTTCCCAAACTGGAGAAGATCTCGGTCAATATCGGCTTGGGCGAGGCCACGCAAAACGCCAAACTGATGGACGGCGCGGTCAACGAACTGGGGCAAATCGCCGGCCAGAAGCCTGTGGTCACCAAAGCCCGCAAATCCATTGCGGCCTTCAAGCTGCGCGAGAACATGCCCATAGGTTGCATGGTGACTCTGCGCGGCGATCGCATGTACGAATTCTTCGACCGCCTGGTGAACGTGGCTCTGCCTCGCGTGCGTGACTTTCGCGGCGTGTCCACCAAATCCTTCGACGGGCGCGGCAATTACACGCTCGGCATTCGCGACCAGTTGATCTTTCCCGAGATCGACTACGCCAAAGTCGAGAAGACCAAGGGCATGAACATCTCAATCACCACCAGCGCACGCACCGACGCAGAAGGCGTGGCGCTGCTGCGTGCCATGGGGATGCCGTTCCGGCAATAGCGGAGCGAGGAGAAGAGCAAAACGAATGGCAACAACCGCTAGAAAAGCAAAAAACAGGAAGTCAACCCTCGCGCTGGCCCGCGATCGAGCGGCGAATAAGAAAACACCCAAGCTCGCAGTCCGGCATCGCAACCGCTGCTGGCGCTGTGGCCGGTCGCGCGCGTTTCTCCGCAAATTCGGCGTCTGCCGCCTGTGTTTCCGGCAGCTCGCGCTGAACGGTGAAATCCCCGGCGTGATCAAGGCCAGTTGGTAGGAGGACGATATGACCAGCGATCCCATTGCCGATATGCTCACCCGGGTGCGCAACGCCATGTCCGCCCGGCATGCCAAGGTTGACGTCCCGGCCTCCAAGCTCAAGACGGAAATCGCGCGCATTTTGAAAGAAGAAGGGTATATCGCGAACTTCAAAGTGGCCGAAGAGGGCGTCAAGAAGGTCATCAAGATCTATTTGAAGTACGCGTCGAACAACTCCCCGGTAATTACGCGCATCGAGCGCGTGTCACGGCCGGGTTGCCGCGTCTACGTGGGCCGCGACGATATTCCACGCGTGCAGGGCGGCCTCGGCATCAACATTTTGACGACTCCTCGCGGAGTCATGACCGGCCGCACCGCGCACAAAGAGGGCGTGGGCGGCGAGTTGCTGTGCCAGATTTGGTAATGCAATGGCTCACCGCAGAGACGCAGAGGCGCAGAGAAAATCTTCCATTGGATTTCTTTGCGTCTTCGCGCCTCCGCGGTAAAAGGTTTTAATCCTATGTCACGAGTTGGAAACAAGCCGATTCCGCTGCCGAAAGGCGTCAAAATCAGTGTCGGCGAACAATTGCAGGTTGAAGGGCCCAAAGGCAAGCTGAGCGTCCCCATCCCCGCCGGGATCACCGTCAAAGAGGAGAACGGGATCATGCAGTTGGCACGTGCGGGCGACGAGCAAGCCGCGCTGCACGGCCTCACGCGCGCCTTGGCCGCCAACGCGGTCAACGGCGTCTCCACCGGATTCACCCGGGAACTCGATATCGTGGGAATCGGCTTTCGCGCCGACGTCAAAGGGCGCGTCGCCACGTTCACGCTGGGCTACTCGCATCCCATCGAGGTGCTGCTGCCCGACGGTGTGGACCTGAAGATCGACAAGCAGACGCACCTGGTCCTGACGAGTTTCGACAAGCAGTTGCTCGGCCAGACCGCTGCCAACATTCGCGCCTTGCGCAAACCCGATCCTTACAAGAACAAGGGCATCCGCTACACCGGGGAACTGTTGCGCAAGAAGGTCGGCAAGACCGGAGCGACCGGAGCCAAGGCATGATCCAGAGAACTAACAAGAACGAAATTCGCGGGCGCATTCACCAGCGCATCCGTCGCAAAGTGCGTGGCACTGCGGAACGGCCGCGTCTGGCGGTATTCCGCAGCCTGTCGCATATTTACGCCCAGTTGATCGACGATACCAGGAGCCAGACGTTGGTCGCGGCTTCATCGACCGAAGAGGGCCTGGACAACGTTGCCGTTGCACCCGCTCCCAAGTCCGCGGCCGTCAAAGCCGAGTCTCCCAAGGCGGAGAAAACCCAGAAAGCGGAGAAGGCCGAGAAAGCGGACAAAGCCGAGAAGAGTGAGAAGGGTGACAAGAAGGGCGGCAAGAAGGCCGCTGCCGCAGAGGCTCCTGCCGCCGCTCCTGCTGCTCCTGCTGCTCCGGCCGCCCCGCCCGCGCCAACCAAGGCTCGTGGCGGGAATGTCGCCGGGGCCAGACTCATCGGCAAAACCATTGCCGATCGCGCCAAAGAGAAAGGGATCAAAGCGGTGGTCTTCGATCGAGGCGGATACATTTACCACGGGCGGGTCAAAGCGCTGGCCGATGCCGCTCGCAAAGCGGGACTGGAGTTCTAATGGCTTCTACGGTAGTCAAACGGATCGATCCGCAGTCGCTCAATCTCAAGGAGCAGGTGGTCTCGATCAATCGCGTCACCAAGGTTGTCAAAGGTGGCAAGAACCTGAGCTTTTCTGCGCTGGTTGTGGTCGGCGATTCTTCGGCGAAGGTGGTCGGATTCGGCGTCGGCAAGGCCAAGGAAGTGCCGTCCGCCATTCGCAAAGGCATCGAGGCGGCTAAGAAAAACTTGCGCAAAATCTATTTGCTCGAAACCACCATCCCCCACCAGGTGCTCGGCCGCTTTGGCAGTGGCCTCGTGCTGCTGAAGCCGGCGCCCGAAGGCACGGGCGTCATTGCCGGCGGGCCGGTGCGCGCTGTGGTGCAGGCCGCCGGAATTCCCAACGTGCTCACAAAATCCATCGGCTCGCATAATCCGCATAATGTAGTGAAGGCAACCATCAACGCGCTCGAACAGTTGCGCAATAAGAGCGTCGTGGCCGAGATGCGCGGCATTACCGTGGACAGAATGTAAATGAGACTGCAACGACTCTGGACAAGGATTTGGGATTTAGGATTTGGGATCTGGCTTGCACCGGGCAGGCCGGCGCATAATCCCACGCAACCTCTAAATCTTTTCTCGGCGTCTCTGCGTCTCGGCGGTGAAATGACTTATGGAAGGTAAAATCAAAATCAAGCTCGTGCACAGCCCCATCTGCACGCCCGAGAAGCACAAGAAAATCGTGCGCGGATTGGGTCTGCGAAAAATTAATCAGGTGGTCGAACGGCCCGACACGGCCGGATTCCGCGGCATGGTAAAAAAGATTCCACATCTCGTCGAGTTGGTGGAGAAATAGGCATCATGAATTTAAGCAATCTGAAACCTCCGAAAGGCCAGAAGCACAGCCCCAAACGCATTGGGCGCGGTATGGGCTCGGGCATGGGCAAGACGGCCACCCGCGGCAGCAAGGGCGCGCGCAGCGTTTCCGGCTACAGCATCATGCGCGGTTTTGAAGGCGGCCAAATGCCTCTGCACCGCCGCCTCCCGAAACGCGGTTTCACCAACATCTTCAAGAAGCATTACGCATTGGTCAACCTGGGAAGGTTAGATAAGCTCGAAGGCGACCAGTTCACCCCAGACCGGCTGGCCGAACTGGGCGTGGTGCACAAACTGCGTGACGGTCTGAAGATTCTGGGATCGGGCGAGCTGACGCGCAAGGTCCGTATAGAAGCGCATTTGTTTTCGAAGTCCGCTCTCGAAAAAATCAAGAAAGCGGGCGGCGAGGCCGTAGTCATCGGGGCGCCTGCCCCTCAGGAGTAAACTGGCCGAGGCGAGATCATGAAATTCTTCGAAGCCATCGCAAACGTTTTTCGTATCCCGGACCTGCGCAAACGGGTTCTGTTTACGCTTGGGCTTCTTGCCGTCTACCGGCTGGGCGGGCACATCCCCACACCGGGAATCAACATCCAGCGCTGGACGGACTTTTTCTCGCGCAACCAGGGCACCATCTTCGGATTCTTCGACCTGTTCGCGGGCGGCAACATCCGCCGGCTGACCATCTTCGCCCTGGGCATCATGCCCTACATCACGGCGTCCATCATTCTTCAGTTGCTTACTGTGGTCATCCCCACGCTCGAAAAGCTGCAGAAGGAAGGGGAACTGGGCCGGCGCAAGATCACGCAGTGGACGCGTTACCTCACCGTGGCCCTGGCCCTCATGCAATCGTTCGGCATCGCCACCGGCTTGCAGGCCATGCAGGGTAATATCGTCATCAACCCGGGTATCGGCTTCGTGCTGATGACCATCATCTCGCTCACCACCGGCACGGCATTCATCATGTGGCTCGGTGAGCAGATCACAGACCGCGGCATTGGCAACGGCATGTCGCTCATCATTTTTGCCGGAATCGTGGTAGGCCTGCCCAATGCCATCCAAAATATCTACACCAACGTTTTCGTGACCAAGGAATGGGGCTTCATCACTCTGGCCATGATCCTGGTCATGATGATCGCGGTGGTGGCCTTCATCGTACTCGTCGAGCGCGGCGAGCGGCGCATTCCCGTGCAGTACGCTAAACGTGTGGTGGGCCGCCGCGTCATGGGCGGGCAATCCACTCACATGCCCCTCAAAGTCAATGCCGGCGGCGTGATTCCGGTCATCTTCGCCTCGTCGATTCTGGCGTTTCCGCAGACGCTGGCCCAGTTGCCTTTCGTCCAGAACAGCAAGTATCTCAGCGGGATGCTGCTATCCATCCGGCATGGCGAGCCGCTCTATGTGGTTCTGTTCGTAGTCGGCATCGTGTTCTTCTGCTTTTTCTACGTTTCCATCATCTTTA
>DATGHS010000183.1:0-15524 GCA_035307785.1 Gemmataceae bacterium | reverse complement strand
TCCTCATCAGGCCGCAGGCCGGCGGCTCCGGGTTGCAGGCAGCGATCCCATTTATTGAGTACGAAGGCAAAAGCTCGCCGCTTGCGATGCTCCAAGAATAGTTCCCAGCCTAGCTGATCATGGTATTTCTCCTGCGAGCCGACGTAGAGCACGATGTCCGCAATCGGCAGCAGGTTTTTCAACTTCTCGCGGTTGGCGAAATCGTTTGAGTCGAGGTCCGGCGTATCGACGATCACCTTGTCAATCAGGGTCTCACGGTCATGATGCTGCAACCGGCAGGCGCGCAGGGCAGGATCGAGCCGTTCCGCCTTGATCGACTGATGAAAATACACGACCGGGTCGCGCGTCGTGGGTCGGGTATAGGAAGCTTGTGCAATGGGGGCGCCGGCCAGAGCATTCAAGAGCGTCGACTTGCCGACGCCAGTGCCGCCCATGAGCATAATGACGAGCATTGGCCGGTCCACGTCGAGATCATCGGCCTTGCGGCGCAAGTCGGTGACAATGCCTTCGAGCGTCGCTTTGCGGATGAGATCGAACTGGTATTTGCGTTCCGTATCGAGGCAGGCGCGGAGCTTGGCTTCCAGCGAACGCAAGAGTGGAGAGAGCGTGCGCAAGAGCGGAGCGGCAGTCGTGGTTTCGGTCGTCGTCATACGCTCTCATTTCACCGACTGGCGCGAAAACATCAAGGGGGAGACGCATTTAACCCCCCCGACCCCCTTCCCTAAGAGGGAAGGGGGAGAAGACAATTCCCCCTTCCCTCTTAGGGAAGGGGGTTAGGGGGTTAGGTTGTCTTTTCGCACCGCCTGATGCAAGTCTTTGATCGCTGCCGGAATGCGTTGCAACACTTGCTGCAAGCGTTCGAACGACGAACCGCCCGACACCGGCCATTGCAGCAGCCATTCGGCCATGGGGGCCGACACGAAGCGCTGGGCCAAAGCCTGCTGCCGACGGCGGGCCTGCTCGCGCTGGCCATCGACATATTGCTTGCCGAAGAACTCCACCAACGCCTGGGTCATCGACACTGCCATCGGCACCACGACCACGTTCCACCATATGTGGCCCAGGCCGAGGGCCGCGAACGAAGCCCCAACGGCGGCGATGTCCAGGGCCAACTTCCCCGTGCGCAAGGAATAAAGCAGCCCCGGCTTCTTTTCCAAATCGGCGTAAATGGCCCGGGCGATCTGATCGACTTCATTGGCCTGCTGCAACTGCATTTCTCGAAATAGCTCTTCGAAGCGTTTCTTCGCGCCTTCTTGTAGGCTACCGTCAAAGCCTTTGGCCAGGTGATCCCAGAGCGGATGCTGGCCCGAACGCCGAAGCGCTTGAGCCCGCATTTGATCGAGCCAGCCGTTGAGCGCGGTCTCCATTACCGGCCGCTCGGGCATCTGCGGGCTTTCCGGCCGCGTGAACTGCTTGCGGAAGAAGTTACCGATCATGCGGAAGGGAGTCCGGATAATGTACAGCGCGTCGCTTATGAATTTGCCGACGCCGGGAAGCTCGAGCAAGTCGATGAGGCGCACCATCGCTTCGTCGAAGCGGTGGAAGCGCTCGCCCATGAGGAATTCTTTGTAATAACGTGCATCGAAGTTTCCCTCGCCATTCAAGACTAGCGAGCGCCAAATTTCGAGCGCGGCCAAGTCATTTCGTGCCACCGCTAGAAAACCGTCGGCTCCGGTGGCGAGGAAATGCATTGCCGAGCGCACCGTGCGTTGGCGAGCCGTGGCCGGCGGATCGCCCAAGACCGAGACCTGGTTCAGCAGCGGGATACGAAACTTGCTCGCTTTCCCTCCTGGGTCGGCAAGCTCTTCAGGGGAAAGCGATGGAATGGCGATCAGCGCCGCCATTTTGCCCGGCAATTTGCCGAGCACTTCCTTTTGAAAATGTTGAAGGAGGGCCTCCGCGTTTTCCGGCTTCATTTTGGTTAGGACGACGACGACCGATTTCCCGGCTTCGAGCAGCAAATGCATGAACTGTGTCGGCACGGCATCGTTGTAGCGCTCGTCGGAGGCGACGTAGACGACTACGTCGGCCAGGCCGCAGACTTCGAGGAGGCGCGGCACGTAGCCCGTTGCCGCCCAGGTGGTCATGTCGGGGCAATCCCACACAACGAAGTCCTGAAGCAAGCTGAAGCCGGGCGGCGGGGCGACGCGGCGAAGCTGGTACACGTCTTCATCGAGATTCGACGGCGTGGGCTGTGCTAGGCGCTGAAGCGCGCCGAGATAGCCGACCGTGGCCGGCCAGGACTCATTGCGGTTTGCATCACCGTAAGCCACCGGATGGCGGGTGAAACCGGCCTGCGGATTGGCTTCCGCTACATTCGTTCCCAGCAGGAAATTGACGACGGTACTTTTGCCCGAGCCGGCCCCGCCCACGACGACGATATGCAATGGCGTGGGCGGTTGTCGCTCCAAATACGGCCCAATAGTGTTGCGCACCAGGGCCGAGGCGAGGCGCAATTGCGCGGCTTGCGGCGCAAGGTCGGGCTGCCGGCGCGTATGCTCTTCCAACCAGGACAGGTCATCGCCCAGTTGGATGCAGACAGCCCGCGTATCGACCGGTTGCATCAGCGGTTGCGGAGTGGACATCTAAGAGTACTTCGAGTTTCCGAATATACCATTGTAGCGGACAAGATTGGAATCTTGTCCCACAGCCATTGTGGGACAAGATTCTAATCTTGTCCGAAGCGATCAGACAAGATTGGAATCTTGTCCCACGCGCCGGTCCAGAGCAAAATCCGTCAGCGGAACGGAAGTGGGCCGATCTTGCAGCAATTCCGACATGATGAGCCCTGTTGCCGGGGAAGTGGTAATGCCGGAGCGGAAGTGCCCGGCCGCCAGGTACAGATTCTGTGTGCCGGGAACTAGGCCGAGATAGGGCAGGCCATCCGGAGTGCCGGGCCGCAAACCGGCCCAGGTGCGCTCGACGGCTACACGCTCCAATGCCGGCACAAAAGTGCGGGCCATGCGCGTGAGCTTTTCCACGGCTTCCGGCGTGTTTTCCTTCACGAAGCCGACATTTTCTTCCGTCGCGCCGGCCAAGATGCGGCCATCGGCGCGCGGCACTAGATAATTCTTGCCTTGCATAAGGATCGTATGAAACAAAGGTTGGAACGTGTTGAACAGGACGATTTGCCCGCGCACAGGATGAATATGGAGTTTGCAACCGAATGCTTTCAAAAGCTGATCGCTCCAAGCACCGGCGCAGAGAAGGAACCGGTCGGCCGTCCGACGTTCGTTCTGGCAAACGACAGCCGTTACTTTGTCGGCGTTAACCTCCAGTTCTTCTATCGCACAACGGGGAATCAAGTCGACGCCGCGCAGCCGGCACGCCGCGACCAGTGCCCGAACATGCCGGGGATTCCGCACTTGCGCCATGCCCGGAAGATAATAACCAGCTTCCGGCGGCTCAAATGCAATCTCGTGGGCGAACAACTCATCCCGCGAAAATCTGGCGAATGATATGCCTTCTTCCTGCCAAGCTTGGATCGTGGCTTCGTCGACGCCGGATTCCAATTCAATGCCGCCGCAGAGAATGTAACCGTTGTCGATGCCGGTTTCGTCGCGGAGTTCCGCCGATAAGGATGGAAACACACGCGCGCTAAGGGCGCGCAGTTTGTCGAAGCCGGATTTGGCGTGCTCGAAATTGCCGTCGGAGACGATGCCGGCGCCGGCCCACGACGATTCTTGACCGAATTCGCCGCGATCCACCATGGTGACGTGTACGCCGTCTTTGGCCAGGAAATACGCGGTGGTTAGGCCGATGACGCCGCCGCCGATAATAAGCACTTCACATTGCGCGCCCATGCGGGTTTTTATAGGACATATAGCCCGTATACGTCCTATAGGGCCGGCTTAGGATTTCTCCAAACGATAGAACTTCGCGGCATTATCGTAGAAGAGCTTCTTCTGCTCTTCAGGCGGCCGCTCTTTCACGATGCTTTTCAGTGCTTCCACCCACTGGCGATACGTGGCGGCCAGCGTGCACACCGGCCAATCGCCGCCGAACATCACGCGCTCCGGGCCGAAGACTTCCAGCACGTGATTGATGATCGGCGCCAAATCATCGACCTTCCATTCGCCCGGCTTCGCCGAGGCCACGATTCCGGAAACCTTACCGACCACATTTTTGCGCTTCGCCAACTCGGTCATATCGCGTTTCCACTGCGTGTGATCCTTGTTGGTCACCGGCTCGTTGCCGCAATGGTCGAGGATGAAGCGCGTGTCGGGGCAGGCATCGATCAGCTTGGTGGCGTCGGGCAATTCCGGGGCACGCATGCAAAGATCAAAACTCAGGCCGAGCGTACCGAGCAGCTGAATGCCCTTGATGAATTCCTTCGTGAGGCAATAGCCGGACGGCGTTGATTCGCCGTGCAGCACCTGCCGAATGCCCTTGATGTATTTGTTGTCGCGCAGCGGCGTAACGTAGGCTTTGAAGCCGTCGCTATTGGGCCGCCCGGAAACCACGGCCGCGACTGTGGGCGTTTCCTTACTCTTGCAGAGCTCGGTAATGTACTCCACTTCTTCCGGCTGCTGCTTCGGATCGACATCGACTTCCATGTAGACTGCTTTCACCACGTTCAGCCCATGGGTGGCCTTGGCATAATCGGAAGGGAGGTAGCTATGATTTATCGGTGCATCGGGCTTGATCCAGGGCAGGCGGAATTTCTTCAGGTCCCACAGGTGCTGGTGAGTATCGACAATGGGCAACGCGGAATTTGGCTCGTCGGCAGTGGCGAGCGCTGCTGAGCCAGCAATTGCGAGCGAAGTTCCGAGAAATTCACGGCGATTCATGGTGGGTCCTTTTGAAAACGAACATGAGCTACGAGCACGCAGCGCAAGCAAGTGCTCATTTTTCACTTGCTTGCGCGTCGTGCTCAGGAGTCAGCTCCCGTTCGAGCGAGTTCGACGCCTTTGGTCGTAATGTAATACTTGGCAAGCAGGTTTGGCATCTCCCAGGCGGGCATAGAAGCGGGATTCTTCAGGTAGCCGAGAAATTCGTTTACGACTCGGCCGAAGTGGGCCTCGTGGCCGATACGCAAAGCTTTTGGTATGTCGATGCGAAACCTGCTCCCATTATCGAACAGAGTTACGCCTGGATAGGCCTTCGCATTATTCTCTATCCAACGCCAAAGCTCGCGGCGCGTCTCGGATGGCCCGCATTCCACCGGGATAACCCAAAGCTCAGGGCGGCTACCAAGAAAATGGTCCTGGCGAATTTGCACCGTGGCACGTGTCCCGCGAATTGTGGATTCAAGGGTGTCACCGGAAACGGGCGACGCCTCAGCGCTCCAAAGTGTTTCCAGGCCAACATGAATTCCGTTTACGGAATACGAAACGCGATTGTTGCAAAAGTACTCAAGTTTGCCGGCGCGCACATTTGCCCGCAAGTTCTTGGGGAAATCCGCCTCGCCTGTAAGCAATTGGAAGTCCTCTCGGCTAATCAGATTCGGTGAACGCTGCGCTTGGTGCACGTCGACGTTGGTCAGCAGGTTGATGGCCTGGTCGGGGAATAATATCCAGTTAACCAGATCCACCAAATGAGTGGCGACATCGGCCAACCCTTCGCCCTGCTGTTCAACGTCAAAGAACCAGGAGGGACGGCGTAACGGGTGTCCGGCCACAAGTTTCATGAGAGCGTGAACGCTCCTGATTTGCACGACGTTACCGTCACTGCCGCGCTGCAACTTCCCGAATACTGCGCGATCGCGAATCAACTCCCGTTGCAAAATGTTGGTGATCTCGAAACGCTCGGTCATCATGTCATAAATCACCCGTTTGTTTTTCAGAGCTAATTGCACTAGCTGTTCGAGCTTTGGAAAATCCTCATAACGAATAATCCATGGCTTGTCTGCAAGCACATGCAGCCCGGCTTCCACGGAGGCAAGCATGTAATCGATCTTCTGCCGATTGCGGCCAGAAATCATAACAACGTTTCCCGGCTTTTCCTTTAGCATGCGCACCAGGAAATCGGGCCGGGCGTGGACCTCAAGCTGCCAATATGTGGGATTGATCTCCCGGTTATTGAAGCTTGCCATTCGCTCCAGATGGCCCATCAAGTCCGTGCGGAACGGGGCATAGATGTGGACCGTTGGTGCAATCGCCGGGTGCATTTCCTTGTGCACAAGGGCCCCATGGAAATGGGCCGGATCGAGCGTCATGAAGCGAAAAGGTTCCACGGCAATTACTCCACGCGCGCAAACACCGCCTTCAAGTATCGCCCCTCCGGCACGTGCAACAAAAACGGATGATCCGCCGCGGCCCCACTGATGCGTAGCACTTGCAGTTGCCGGCCGGCTTGCCAGGCGGCTTTTCGTAGCGTTTCGAGGAACATTTCTTCGCTCACTAACCCAGTGCACGAGCAGGTCAGGAAGATTCCACCGGGGGCCACGGCTTGTAGGGCGAGGCGGTTCATGTCGAGGTATTTCTTCAAGGCCTGTTCCAGCGCTTCACGGTCGCGGGTCATTTTTGCCGGGTCGAGCACCACCACATCGAAACGCTGACCGCTAGGCAGCACGTCCCGGAGCCAAGCGAACAGGTCGGCTTGCACATAGCGGACTTGAGCTTGATTCAGATTGGCATTTTGCTTGGCCAGCGCAATCGCTTCCTCGTCGAGATCGATGCCGATGGCTTCGCTGGCCTCGCCGAGCGATTTGGCGTAAACCGAAAAGCCGCCGCTATTGCAGCAAAGATCGAGCACTTTTTTTCCTTTGCAGAATTCCGACAGCGTCTTGCGATTTTCGCGCTGATCGAGAAAGAAGCCGGTCTTGTGCTTGCTGCCGGGGGCGACACGGAAGCGCAGACCATGCTCCTGAATCAGCGTTGGGTTCGGCGGCTCCATTGGCCGCAAGTCGAACGATTCCTGCTTCTGAACATGCTCTTCGGCAAACCAGTAGTACCGTGCGCCGGGGAAACGCTCGAGCAGCAGATCGCGGATCGTTTCGCGGAAGCGGAACATGCCGGCCGAGAAGAATTCCAACACGATGATGTCGGCGAAGCGATCGACCACCAGGCCGCTCAAGCCGTCTGCTTCGGAATGGACGATGCGGTAAGCATTCGTGACCGATTCCAGATTCAACCAATCGCGTCGGAGGGCCAAAGCCCGATCAAGCATGCGGCCAAAGAACGCGGCATCGATGGCTTCTTGCGGATTGGTCGTGAGCATCCGCAGGGTAATGCGCGAATGGCCGTTGTAGAAGCCGCGGCCTACCCAGGTGCCGTCGCGATCCAGGACTTCCACGACGCTGCCGGGCGGAATGCGCTCCGCTGGCTTCTCCACCATCTTGCGGAAGATCCACGGATGCCAGGATTTGCGGGCGATCAGCAAGCGAACTTGCGGTGGCGCAAGGGACATGGCGATAGTCTATGTTGCTATGTGGTGGGGGCACAGGATTGGGAGAAATCAGAAGCCAAGGGAAGTGCAGTGACGCGTAATTCTCATTCGCCGCGGCCGTTAGCCCGCAGCGCAAGCGAGGAATGCTCTTCGCCCTCGCTGGCGCTGCGGGCTAACTTGGAGAGATGTCGAATCACTTGGCAATCAAATGTGCGCGCAGCTCGGTCATGAACTTCTCGCAGCGCTGTTTCCATTTGGTGCCGGCGATCAAAGGATTCGCGTGCATCGGCTTCATGACCACCGTGATATTTAACGTGCTCTTCAGCGCGCTATTACCGCGTTCCATGTATAAGAGCAAGTCGATTGGCTCTTCGTCGATTGGGACTAGCCGGCGTTCACTCGACTTGCCGCCGCTCAGCCAGCGCATCAAGGTCGAATCGGAAAGTTCGGTCTTTGCGCTGCGCGCTTCTTCACCGAGCTGAACGCGGATCTTTCCTGGTTGGCTATCCAGAATGCGACCGCCCACGTCTTCCACAAAACCGCGAAGCTTGACCACGGCAATCGGTTCCGGCATCCAGGCGTCGAAGCGCTCAACCAGCGCGTTCGGATGATTTGTCAATGCCTGATCGACGGCGGATGGTTTTGCGGCGGCCGGCTGCGAATTACTTTGCGATTGCCAGAGGCCGTTGTCCGGCAAACCCTTGCCTAGCGCCTCAAAAAAGCGCTTCGCGACTTCCTGGGCCGACTGGGGCCGCTCGTTGGGGTACTTGGCCAGGCAATGGTGGACGACGCTCTCGACACGCGGCGAGATGCTATGGCCAGGCAACACTTGCGCAAAGCGCGGCGGCGCGGTGCTTACATGTGCCTTCAGGATTGCCTCGACGTCTTCAAAGTAAAACGGCGGCTTGCCGGTAAGCATCTCGAAGAGCAGGACGCCCAGGCTGTAGATATCGGCCCGATGATCGACCGAGTCGCCGCGGGTGGATTCCGGCGCCATATAAACCGGCGTGCCACACGTGAACGCTTCCTTGGATCCGCGCAGCTTTTCGAGCGAAATGTGCGGCGCCCGGTTAATCTGCGCGAGCCCGAAGTCCATGACCTTTGCCGTTTCCCTGTCGCTGCCCGCATTCAGGACCATCATGTTTGCCGGCTTGAGGTCGCGATGCACGATGCTGTGCGCGTGGCCGGCGTTCAGAGCCTGGCAAATGGGGAGCAGCAGCCGGCCTACATGTTCGACCGCAAGACGCTTCTGCCGATGCAGTAAATCTTCCAGCGTGATGCCGGGAATGAACTCCATGACCAGACAGGGGCCGCAGCGCTCGCGCGCGGAAGCGTCGAGCAGACCCACCACGCACGGGTGGCGCAACTGGGTCAGCGATTCTACTTCCTGTTCGAATAATTGCTTGAAGAGTGGGTCGCGGGTAACTTCGGGGTGGATTACTTTGACCACAACCATGCGTGGCTCGCGCTGATCGCGCGCGAGGTAAACTGTGCCCATGCTGCCTTTGCCCAGCAGCGACTGGATCATGTAGCGCTGAAGTACAACTGCGCCCACCATGCGAACCCTGCTTTCGTGCAGGAAACCGAGGACCGAGCACACCAAGAGCGGCGACGGAAACCGCATCTTCGCGGCAAATCCGATTCGGGCGGCACAATCGGAAGGGGGTATGCAAAAGTCTGGTGCGCTTTCGGTTGACTGTCAAGCGATTTTGGTCGGTATGAGACCGTTTGTAATTCTGCGTTCCGGAGGCCAAGTGCCCATTGGGAAGCTAGGAGGCGGCGCGTTTCGTTTCCATTTCAGCAAAAGAAAGACACCCCCCGTGAAACGAAACGCTTTTTCGTGAAATCAAACGCATTTTTCAGTGACTTTCCACCATTCGGAACGTACACTGCGGATCGCGCGCAGCGGCCAAAAGTCAGCAACAAGCGCAATTCATGATGATTCCTCCCGCCATACGCAACCTCAGCGGCAAGCACATCCCCCAACATCGAAGCGGCACACAGCTCAGCCGAATTGCGCCTGAAGGAGGAACTATGAACGAAGTCTGGAACTTGGCCTACGATTTGCACGAGACGAAAATGGCAGGCGCGTCTGCCATTCCCCAAATGGTCTTGGGCGCTAATAATGCTATACAGAGATAGCGCAATGTGAGGTGAGCGCCTACGGCAAACAGCCGGGAAGGCGCGGGCAAGGAGCGAACATGCTCAGATCATGGAAAATCGGCCGAGTTTTCGGCATCGACATATATATCCACTGGAGTTTCGTGATTCTGTTTTTTCTCGCCATATGGCAATACAGCCCACATGGCGTCGCGCCCACGGTTTTGACTCTGCTGTTGGTACCCGCCTTGTTGCTTTTCGTCTTGTTACATGAGTACGGCCATGCGCTTACGGCTCGGATGTTTGGAATTGGCACTCGCGATATTACGCTTTACCCGCTCGGTGGGGTGGCTCGTCTGGAAAAGATGAGCGAAGTGCCAATCGAGGAGATCATCATTTCGCTGGCCGGCCCGGCAGTCAACTTGGTGCTGGCAATTCTGTTCGGGCTAAGCTTTCTTGCACTTGGCTTCGACGGAACGCTTTTGGGCGACCTCAAAAATGGTGGGCCCACCTCGGTGCCGGAGTACCTATTCTTGTTGACCATCATGAACGTCGGATTGTTGCTGTTCAACCTGATCCCGGCGTTCCCGATGGATGGCGGACGGATCTTCCGCGCCTTTCTCGCTCTTTTTCTGCCGAGAATTGCTGCGACGAAAGTGGCAGTTGGCGTCGGCATGGGATTCGCCGTTCTGTTTCTCTTAGGTGCATTTTCTGTTAACCCTGTGCTCCTCCTAATCGCCGTGTTTGTGCCGCTGGCCGGGATGATGGAACTGGCCATGCTCCAGCGCCAAGCGGAAATGCGCCGCCGGATGGTGTTCGAACATCCCTATGCCGCACATGACGTAGCCTGGGCATTGCCGGCCGATGCACTGCCGCCGGCGGGCCCTCCCGAGCCGAATTTCTCCGGCTACACCTGGGACCATCAATTGCACGCCTGGGTGGAATGGCAAAACGGCGCTCCGGTCCGATCGTGCCGGGCACACGGGTTGTAAGGGCTGCGCCGAAAATTCGGCCCGCATCTTTGGTAAAATGGGCAGGATCGTCGAATTCGATGCCTGCCGCGCACCCGGCATAACCGATCTTACTCCACGTCGATAATTTCGCGCCGGCGGATGCGGCGCTGCCAAGAGGCCAACAACCCATGGCCGAATACGCTGTTTCCGGCCTTGCCTACATTTGGAACATGCTACTCGACGCCATCGAAGGCCTGGGCGACTTTGCAGGCTTTTCGGGCCGCATGTTCATGTGGCTGGTGTTTCGTTTGCCGCGCTGGAGAACCTTTTTTCCGGTCAGCTACAGCATCGGGTACCAGAGCCTGTTCGTGGTGATGATAACCGGGTTTTTCATCGGTATGGTGCTGGCCGTGCAGACCGTGAGCCAGTTTACACGACTCGGCTTTTCGACCTGGACGGGCTCGATCATCAACGTCTCGGTCATCCGCGAGCTGGGCCCGGTGCTGGCGGCGACAATGTTGGCCGGTCGGATTGGAAGTTCCATGGCCGCGGAGCTGGCGACCATGCGCGTGAACGAACAGATCGACGCGCTGTCGTGCCTGGGAGTGAACCCGATCTATTACCTCGTAGTGCCGCGCTTTCTGGCCTGCGTGCTGCTGATTCCACTGCTAACCGCGGCGGCCGATATCGCCGGCATCTTCGGCGGCGCCTTGATCTGCATTCGCGTTTATGGAATCGAGGCGAACTTCTACTGGCAGCATAGTCAGGAGATCGTGGCGCTGTGGGACATCGGCACCGGGATGGTGAAGCCGATCTTCTTTGGGGGCGTGATTGCCCTCATTAGCTGCCATCGCGGCTTCCGCAGCGGGGCCGGCGCCGCGGGCGTGGGTCGCGCGGCGACGCAGGCCTTCGTGCTGTCGTTTGTGGCCATCCTGGCGCTGGACTTCCTCCTGGCGATCTTTTTGAACAGCCTGCACGATCGGTTGGGCGTGTTCTCGGGGTGAACGGAATGGCTTTTTTGAAGACCAACGTAACAAAGATTCGTTACGGTCGACGGAGGACGCACCTGGGCTTCGCAGCCCCCGAAGGGGGCGACCGATGGTAGCCAGGGGTGGAGCGCTAGCGCAACCCCTGGATAGGGTGACCAATGCGAAGGTTGGAAGCCCCGGAGGGGCGACAGAATCCTTCGCCCTTCCAGGGCTCTGTCAATCATGAGACGTCGTCAACCAGGGGTTGCGCTGCGCTTCACCCCTGGCTACCATCGGTCGCCGCTCCGCGGCTACAAAGTGGAACAGGTGGACCGGGCACAGTGAAGTTCATTGGAACGTTGCATGAGCGACCCCGTTGCTTCTGAGCCGCTGGTAGTGTTCGAAAATGTCCACGTGCAGTTTGGTTCGCAGCAGATTCTGCGGGCCATCAACCTCACGGTGCCGCGCAAGCAGACCGTTGTGATCCTGGGCGAGAGCGGTTGCGGCAAGACGGTAATGCTGAAGCTCATCGTGGGCCTGCTGCGGCCGACCGTTGGCCGCGTGCTATTCGACGGGAAAGTGCTGACCGACCTGAGCGATCGTGAGTTGACCAAGCAGCGGCTGCGCATCGGTTTCCTGTTCCAGGGTGCGGCTCTGTTCGATTCGCTCTCGGTGTTTGACAACGTGGCATTCGGCATGCGCTCGAATGGTGTGCCGGAATCGGAACTCGACGACCGGGTGCGCGAGCATCTGCGTGAAGTCGGTTTGGCAGCCGACGTGGTGAATAAGTTCCCCGCCGAGCTATCCGGCGGCATGCGCAAGCGCGTGGGCCTGGCCCGCGCGCTCGCACTCAGACCGGAAATCATGCTCTACGACGAGCCGACAACTGGCCTGGACCCGATCATGAGCGACGTAATCAATGAGTTGGTCATCCAGTGCCGGCAGCGTTACCCGGTCACAAGCGTGGTGGTCACCCACGACATGAAGACGGCGCTGAAAGTGGCCGACCGCGTGGTGATGCTGTATCCGCTAGCGCGCTTGCGGGACACGGATTCGCAGATTCTATTCGACGGCACGCCGGAAGAACTGCGGCAATGCTCGGATCCGCGCGTGCGACAGTTCGTGGAAGGCGACGCCCGCGGCCGCTTTGAGGCATTGGGCGGCGAAGGAGAGAGTTTGATGTTGCCGGCGCGGCAGGAGGAGTGAGTGGTGAGTGGTAACCCGCGGGGCTCGAAGCCTCGCCCCGCGGCTTGGAATTCGTTTACCACTCACCACTCACCAAGGAGTAAGCATGAGCGAGCGTGGACAAAAAATCCGATTGGGCGTTTTCGTCATCGGCTGCGTCCTGGCCATCGTCGTGCTCGTCATTCTCTTTGGCAAGCAGCCGGCGTTTCTCACCACGCGCGAGAAATACGTCGTCAAATTCAAGAATGCACCTGGCGTGGGTCCGGGCACGCCGGTCCGCATGTCGGGCGTCAAGATCGGCCAGGTCAGCGAATTGGAGCTAAAGCCGGACGAGAAGGGCAACCTGGCTGTCTTTGCAACGGTTCTCGTCGATAAAAAGTTTCTGCCGCGCGCAAACGAAACCCCCACCATTGGCCAATCGTTGCTCAGCGGTGACACATCCATCGACTTCGTTCCCGACCCGGAGAACAAGGATACATCGGTGCGCGATCCGGGCGTCGTTATTGAAGGCCGCAGCGCCTTCGATACCCGGCAGGCCGCGGTAGAGGTGCAGCGGCTGGTTCCGTCGGCCGAGCAATCGCTGGCCGAGATTCGCAAGTCGTTCGAAGGGATTCGCGACGTGACGCCGAAGATCAAGGATGCGGCTACGGAATTCGCGGCGCTGTCGCGCTCATTACGGGAAACGTTGCCGGAAGTACGCCAGACCAACGACAGCATCCGCAATCTCAGCGACACGACGCGAAACTTCATTCCCGAACTGAGCAAGTCGAATGACCGCATTTACATGGCAGCCAAGAACTGGAGCGACGCCGGCGAACGCGCCAACGTGATCTTGCAGACCAACGAGTCCAAGATCAACCGGACTATCGAGCACTTCGAGGAACTCAGCGACAATCTCAATAGAGTGGCTGTTAACCTCCATCAGATCATCAACGACGAGAACCAGAAGAAGATCAATCTGATTCTGAACAACACGGCCACAGCATCGCAACGGCTCGACTCGGTGGCGAATAATGCCGACCAGATGTTGAAAGACGGATCCAAGGCAATGAAGCGGGTGAGCGAATCGGCC
This sequence comes from Gemmataceae bacterium, assembly GCA_035307785.1. Lineage (GTDB taxonomy): Bacteria > Planctomycetota > Planctomycetia > Gemmatales > Gemmataceae > DATGHS01. Next base: position 1,917 of record DATGHS010000183.1, on the reverse strand, counting down.
GAGAAAGCGGATGAAGCGATTGACAATCTTCGCAAAGCGACGAAACCGCTTGCCGATCGAAGCGAGTCGATTACCCGCAATGCGGAGGAAACGCTGGCCCAGTTGAACCGGCTGATTCTGGAATTGCGGCAATTCACCGCGGCCGGCTCGCGGACCGACGGTTCGCTGGGAAAGCTGCTGAACGACCCATCGCTTTATAACAACTTGAACGACGCGTCGATCATGCTCGTGCGGACCATGCCGCGGATCGATAAGCTGCTGAACGACTTACAAGTGTTTGCCGACCAGATCGCCCGGCACCCGGAGAAGCTCGGCATCGGCGGGGCCGTGCACCCGAGCAGCGGCGTAAAGGAATCGCCGTTCGCCCCGACCCAGCCGAATGTGTATCCGAAGTAAACGCACAGACCCGCGAGGCTCGAAGACTCGCCTCACGGCTTGACTGTCCTAGTCGGGCTTGGCAAAGAGCTTCGCGGGGATTTCCGACGGGAAGCGGTATTCCGCGCCGTCGAGGTCCATCTTCACGCTGCCATCATTGATCTCCACCCATCGGGTCGGAAGCTGAATCCCTTCAAATCTCTTGTGGTCGGAAAGCAAGATTTGGTGCTCGATCGCGCCCACATGCGGCAATTTCCGCCGCAAAAACATCCGCACCAGCAAGTTGCTTTGAGCGTCAAAATCCAGCTCGATTTGAGGGTGATCCTTTTGCATGACTTTGATGGCCTTGGCGGGCTTGCCTCCCACCGACGTATCCGGAAGCGGCTTTAGAACGAGTTGCGGGTCGCGCAACGGAGTCAGTGTGAAGAGTGAGAAGATATAAAGCTGGGTTTGCAAATCCTCCAGCAGTTCGCCGGGAAGCTCACTGGTACTGGCGCCCGTACGCCACCAGCCGCCCGACGGATTGGACCAAACGTATGTCGTTTGGTTCGGCACGATCACCGTAGCATAGATTCGGTCGGGAAACGCGATTTGCCATTCCCGGTCGGTGGCAAATGGTGCTTGTTGCTCAACGTTGCTCTTACCGGTTTGCCGGCAAATCAAATAGTTGCGCATACGGGCGAGATTGTCGCCGCCGTGGGCACGAATGGCCAATTCGATCTGATTCTTGGCCTTCTCGGCCTCCTCCGCCGTAACGGGCTCGACGACGTTTTTTGGTTCCGTCGATTCCTTGAGCTTGGTGACGATGCCGCCGTTGCCGCCGCCGTTCGATGACGGGCAGCCGAGAAGAAAAGCGAGGCCGGAGATGGCGATGCCACGAAACAGGAACTTGCAGATAACGGCCCGGCGCATAACAAACCCTCAACAATAAGTATGACCGTGCGGCTTCATGCTCCACGGTCACGTTGTAGCAGGCAATCGAGCTAATTGTCCAGCGAAGGTTGTCGATCCGCCTTGCCGGGATGACGTCACCGGAGCTTCATTAGGCTGGAAAGCCTGGCCTGGTTGACCGTCCAGCGTAAAGCAGTGGGTTAGCCCGAAGCGCCAGCGAGGAACCGAGTAAACGCCCTCGCTGGCGCTTCGGGCTAACCGCCCACCTCTTAAGCGTGCAAGGTCTACTAGGTGGCGCCGGCCAGGGCGAAGTCCTGCAAATGCTGCCGCAGTTGCATGCGGGCCCGGTAGAGCAGGCTCTTGGCGGCCTTGGCCGAGACGTGCAATTGTGCCGCAATTTCGCTATAGCTGCAATCCTGAAACTGTAGTTCGAGCGCGACGCGTTGCCGCAGGGCCAACTCGCGCATGGCCGAGCGCACCACGAGTGTGATTTCTTCACGCTCCAGCGGCTGCGCCGGCGATTCGTGGCGCCGCGACGGAAACTGCGCTTCGCGGGCTTCGCCGAAGGGCGACGGGGCGAGCCGGCCCAACGTCAAACACGAACGGCGCTTGCGGCTGCGAATGGCGTTGCGGGCGACATTCCGGGCAATG
>DATGHS010000182.1:0-4868 GCA_035307785.1 Gemmataceae bacterium | reverse complement strand
AGTTCTTCCATCGCCACTTTGGCCAGCGCGCTTTGCTCGGCCACTTCCAGTTCATGGCCCACCGCGAAATCGTCGTGGGCTGGTTCAACTGCCAGCGGCTGGGCTTTGGCTCGCTTTCGCTTCCGCCGCACGTCGAAAAAGGCGTTGGAGGCAATTCGCATCAGCCAGTTTCGCATGCTGGTGCCGGGCTGAAACGAAGCCAGTCGTTGCAACGCCCGCAGGAACGTCTCCTGCGTGAGGTCTTCGGTCTCGTGCACATTGCCCGAAAGCGAATGCAGTAACCGATAAACGGCCTGCCAGTGTTCCTCCACGACGGCCGCAAAGGCTTCGGCCTTCGGCGGCGCGGCAGATCGCTCACGGCTCAACGCACGTTCCTCGGCCAGCATGAGATCAACGCCTCAAACAGCGTTTCGTTAGGTGAGATAGGCCGAAAAACCGAAATGGAAATCCCGGCCCACACAGGGAAGCCTGCGTTTTTCAACACGAAAATGGGCCGGTGGTTCCGGTGCGCCGTAATTTGTAGGGTGGGTGGGGCGCAGCGCAACCCACCTGCTTGCACCGGTGGGTTGCGCTGCGCTCCACCCACACTACAAAAGACAAATATGTCCCATGAGGCCGTGCCCAATTTGAAGCCGCCCGAAACCACCGGCCGTGCGCTGGGCGGCATCTGGCGTGTGCTGCGCTATGCCAGGCTCAATCGGAACGAGATTGCCGGCTCGCTGGGCGACACGGGCACTTTCCTTCCGCTGCTCGTGGGCATGGCGGCCCAGAACGGGCTTAACTTCGCGGCCGCTCTCTTCTTTGCCGGGCTGTTCAACATCATCACCGGGCTGATTTTCCCCATCCCGATGGCCGTGCAGCCCATGAAAGCCATTGCGGCGGTGGCCCTGACCGAAGGGCTGACCGTACCGCAAATCGCCGCGGCCGGGGCCATCGTGAGCGTGGTGATTCTGTTCCTCGGCCTCACCGGGCTCATCGATACGCTCAATCGGCTCATTCCGCGTAGCGTGGTGCGCGGCCTGCAACTGGCGCTTGGCCTGTCGCTGCTGATGAAGGGCATGCAGATGGTGGCGGGAACCCACCACTGGTTCGCGCCGGACAGTTACCTGATGGGCTTGCTCGCAGCGCTCATCGTGCTGCTGCTCTTCTTCTCGCGCCGCATTCCGGCCGCGCTGGTGCTGTTTGGCCTGGGGCTGGCCATTGCCATCTGGACGCATCCGGAAGTCATTCACTCACTCGGCCTGGGCCTTACCTTGCCGACCTGGTCGCCGCCGGGTTGGGCCGATTTCAAGAGCGCCTTTCCGAAGGCCGCACTGCCGCAGATCCCGTTGACTACGCTGAATTCGGTCATCGCCGTTTGCGCGCTATCGGTCGATCTTTTTCCCGATCGCGCGGCATCGCCGAGGCAAGTCTCGATCTCGGTAGGCCTCATGAATCTGGTCGGCTGCTGGTTCGGGGCAATGCCGATGTGCCACGGGGCCGGCGGGCTGGCCGGGCAGTATCGCTTCGGCGCGCGGACCAATGGCTCGATCCTGTTTCTGGGCGCGATGAAGTTGACGCTCGCGGTGCTGCTCGGGGGAAGCTTGATGACACTATGCCAGGCATTCCCGGCCAGCGTGCTGGGTGTGATGTTGGCTTTCAGCGGCCTGGAACTGGCTCTCGTTTGCCGCGATCAAACCCGTCGGACCGACGCCTTCATCATGTTGCTCACCGCCGCCGCCTGTTTGGGGCTGAATAATATCGCGCTGGGCTTTGTGCTGGGACTGGCAATGGCTTGGTGCCTGCGCTTGGGATTATTTCGAGTGGAAGAGATCTCGGCTAAGAAAATGCAACCGGGTGATGAGGAACCGAGAACCGGGAATAATGAATGAGATGCTGTTCTAAATTCTCGGTTCTCGGTTCTCAGTTCTCCATTACCCGGTTTGCTGAGCATCAATTTTGCTTTTCGTCTTTGTCCTTCGGCTTATCGTCTTTAGGCTTGTTATCTTTCGGCTTCTCGTCCTTAGGCTTGTCATCCTTGGGCATATCTTCCTTCGGCTTCACGATTGGGGCTGCCGGCGCGGTTTCGGGAGTGGCGGCAGGCGCTTCCTTGTGCAGGTAAATGATCGGCTTGGTGACATTCAGATCACGCAGGCAGACCAACGTGCCATTGTTCGCAGCCAGGTAAATCCGATCGGTCGTTTGGTTCTCGTAGCCGAAGGTGAAGCCTCGCATCGGCAGTCGGGCCACTTCGATGCCGCGCTGGCGATCCAGAATCACGATCTCGTATTTCGTGCTGAGTCCGTAAACAAAGCGGTCGTTGGCGGCCAGGAAATGCTGGATGTCGTTCACATGGCGGTCGAGGAACTTCTGGGGATCGCGCCAGCCGGATTCGCCGGTCTGGCGATTGATGCGATACAATTGCGACTGCGCCGTCGTGATGAAAATGTCGTCGCCCACCACCGATGGTTGCCGGTCGAGCGCCGTGTCGGCCGTGAAGCGCCAGAGCAGCTTACCGGCCAGGCCGTCGAGCGCATACAGACTGCCATCCAACGTGGGAATGAAGGCCGTGTCGCCGTATTGGCCCAGCGGAGCGATGACGTAAGCCGAAGTGTGAAATTCATACACGATGATCGCGTTCAACCGCTTGAATGCGGTGATATTGCGGTCGGTGCCCGCGGCGATCACCGGTCCACTGGTCACCAGGATCGGCTGCACCACGCGGAGCGGAGCGTACGTCCAGTGAGACTTCAGCGGCGGCTCGGGTTTGATCCGCATGCTCGCGTCGGCAAGGTGCGCCATCGAATTCATCATCGCCAGCGACGGCGTGCCCGCGACGTTGCTGTTGAGCTTGTAGGGCGGAATTACCGACGGTAGCGGGGCCAGGGACGCGGTCGTCTGGCGCTGGCTGGCGCTGTTGAGTTCATACGGAGGGACAATTCTTTCCATCACGGCAATCGATGGCGTGCGGTTGGCAACGGTGGAGAGGGTAACGTTGGTGGGCGGCCCGATGGCAGCTTGCATGGCCACGTTGCCGGGCGACACACCGGCGCCAATCCGAACCATCCGCGGTCCCTGCACATACCTCGGTTGCTCTTCGGTCCCTGGCGCCGGTTTTGTGGGCCCAGTTTCCCGGCGTTCCTTGATGGCGAAAAGCCCTTCTTTCTCGGGGCCCTGCGCACGAGCCGGAAGATCGTAGCAAATCAACCGCCGGTCGCCCAAATCGATGTACAGCCGGTCGCCGTCGGAAACCGGGGCCGACGAGGGAATCGCGGGCAAATCATACACCCAATCGAGCCGACCAGTTGGCCGGTTGTAGCCGTATAGCCGCGCGTCGCGGGCCAATATCAGGTAACGATCGTCGGCCGTGGCGTCGGTAAACACCATCGGATAGGCGTTGCCGGGGCGGGCGTTCCACTGCAGCGCGCCGTTCTCGGCATCGTAAACCATCGCGTAGCCGCTGCGCAACTGCACCAGCAGTTGCGAGTCCAGCAACTGAATGGCCACAATACCGTCTTTTTCGCCCTCCACGGGGAGGGCCAGCTGGTACGCGACCTTAAGATTGAATCTGGCGAGATCCTGCGCATCGGGAACGCGGGGATGGGTGACCAGGTTGGTTTCCTGAGACCAGCCGCTCACCGGCAGCAACAACAAGGCTCCAAGACAGGCTGCGAGGATGCGCATGGATGGGTCCTTTCGGGCAATTCAAAAAGCAAGAGCCGCTGAACGTGGGACAAGATTCCAATCTTGTTCAAGCACATTTTCGGACAAGATTGGAATCTTGTCCCACACGGGTGCATCCTACGTAATTACTAGTCTACCACCGCCCGTGTGGCTGCGGTATTCTCTGCGGAAAAAGTTCTCCAGTTTCGCCGGCTTCCAAAACGACCGCGCCCGGTTATCCGGAAGAATCACTTCTTGCCGAGTTGGCGCTTCGCCGCGAAAAAGCGGCCCAGGATGGCGGCGCAAGGCTCCGCCAGCACACCGGAAATCACCTGCGCGCGGTGATTCAGCCTCGGGTCGCTCGGAATCTGGTACAGCGTGTGGCACGCTCCGGCCTTCGCGTCCGCAGCGCCGTAGACCAGAAACGGCAGCCGCGCCTGCACAATTCCCCCGGCGCACATGGGGCACGGCTCCAACGTCACATACAGAATGCAGTTTTCCAGCCGCCACGATTGCAGCGCCTGCGCCGCCTGCGTGAGCGCGATCATTTCCGCATGCGCGGTCGGGTCCTTCAGCTGTTCGCGCTGATTGTGTGCTCGGGCGATCAGCCCCTTCTGCAGCGAGACGATAACCGCCCCAATCGGCACTTCGTCGTCAGCAAAGGCGATTTCCGCTTCTTCCAAAGCCATCGCCATGTGCTCCAAATGAAACGGATGCCGGGGATCGGTTAGCAGGATGTCGAACGGGTTCAGTTCCAAGTCGTTGCTCCCCTCCGTCGCCGTCCATCATACACAAATTCATGAAGCTTTTGAGTGCCATGCTCTTCGGCAAGACGCCCATGCGCATGCTCACCGGCATCCATGCCGGAGAGCATGGCAGGATCAATTAAGGTGACATTTTTGGTTCCAATTCGAAACTGCTTCCTGCCAAATTGACAGCATTCGTTTCATTTCGACATCCCATCCAGCGGCGAGTCAATGACGTAACTGGTTTTAGATTAACAGCTTACGTTATCCATATCCTCGCGGCACAGCGATTGCTTGATCCCCGCCATCCCCTGCGGAGATTCCATCGACTCGTATCCCGGCGCGCCGGGAATTTCGTTGCAAAAAGGAGAGACGTGGATGGCTGCCAAACAACTTACCTACAGTGATGAAGCCCGACAAAAACTCCTGGGCGGTGTGAGCAAACTGGCCCGTGCCGTGCGCAGCACTCTGGGGCCGCGC
>DATGHS010000181.1:0-6781 GCA_035307785.1 Gemmataceae bacterium | reverse complement strand
GCCTCGTGAACGTGCTGGCGGAGCAGATTGAAAAGGGCCATCTGCAACTCTGCTGCCCGGACAGCGTGGACGCTGAAAGCTGGTATGCGGAGAACAAGCCGATGGCCGAGCGTCTCCAGCGGCATCAGCAGTACGACGAGTATGTGGCCAAGGAGGTCGTTCCCTTCACGCAGCAAAAGAATTCGAATCCATTCATGATCGTCACCGGCGCGAGTTTCGGAGGCTATCACGCGGTCGATTTCGGCCTGCGGCACCCGGAGATCACGGGCCGGATTTTGTCCATGAGTGGGCTGTGCGACATTCGGCGCTTTACGGGCAACTATCACGACGAGAACGCATATTTGCACAACCCGGTCGATTTTGTGGCCGGTGAACGCGATCCGGCTCGCTTGCAGGCCATGCGTCGAATGGATATCATCCTGGCCGTTGGGAGGGAAGACAGCTTATGTTCCTCCAACGCGCACTTATCACAGATTCTCTGGCAAAAGGGCATCTGGCACGCGCTGCGCATCTGGGATGGCTTCGCCCACGACTGGCCGGTGTGGGAAAAGATGCTGAAGCTCTACATCGGCGGGCATGATTGAGGCGCAAAAAGGCGAACCCCCGTTACGGCCGGGATTTGACTAGCGATCCACACGCCCAATGCTAATTGTGCGTTCCATCCGGTGCACGTTCCCCGCCTTATCCGCGATCGACACAATCATCTTGCCGCGCTTCAATTCCGTAATCACCGCGAATTTGAATTCCCACACACCTTGCGATTTCGGTTGAAACTTCGACGCCAGGTTTTCGCCGGGCTTGATGCCGTCGATGGTGAAGTCCGGGGTGACGCGGAAGGAATCCATATCCAGGCCGCTGCCGTAGTCGTGCATGCCGACGAGGATGCGCGAGAGCTTTTCATTGCGGCCCGGCTTCGGGTCAGTGACTGTGAGTATCGGCCGGTTGTCGTCCATCATCCAGCCGTAACCCCGCAGGCTCGAAGACTCGCCTGCGGGCTTGGTGGGATCGAAATCGAGATCGATGGGGCAGCCCAGGTCGATCCAGCGCACAATCGTGCGGCGATCTTCGTCGGAAAGCGGCTTCACCTTGCCGGCCTGCACGGCTTCTGGAGGCGGCATTTGGCTGCCCACGTAATCCAGGTCCCACTTGCTGCGGTTCTTCTGCAAATCCACCGGCTGACCTTTCTGCGTCAAGTGTTCGCGGTCGCCGGGCTTCGCTTCCGATGGGAAATCGTCGTTGGAAAACCCATCCAACCGTTCGCCGAAGATCTTCCAGATCAGCAGGCTCCGCCGCGACTGGAACATGCGAATATAGCGCGACGCATTCGGATAGCCCTAGGAATCGTAGCCCACGGGCTTGTAGCCGAAGCGGGCTTTCTCATCGAGCGCAAGCCGCAAGTAGGTGCCGGGGAATTTGCCGAGATTCTCTTGGGAGATCATCTCGGCGTCGGCGTCGAGGTTGAGATTTCCGGGGAGTGACGCCCTTGCTTGCGCTTCGGGCTCACGGCGTTCGGAATGACACGCCACGCAGCTGCGCTTCAGGATCGGCTGAATGTCGCGGTAGTATTCAACGTTCAGCGGGCCGGATTTGATGGTGCGCAGGCCGGTTTCGTCTTTGGTGTCCCATTGCTTTTTGCTTTCGTCGCGGGATTTGTCGACGAGCAGCGGAGTGGAGTTGACGAGGTCCCAGAGTTGGTAGTCCGGCTTCGCCGCAAGCGTATCAGCGAATCGCGTAGGCTGCTGGCTATGTGCATGACACCCGCCGCAGTTGGTGCGCACTTCGCCGGGGCGAAGTTGGTGCCAGGTCTGTGCCATGTTCAGCACCATGCCGCGCTTATCCAACGTTTGGAATGTGAACGCCGTGTCGGCAGGAATGCGCGCAAGGAAACTGGTGTCTGGGTTCTTATCAGGGTCAAGCGGTTGTTTTTCCGAGCCGGAAGCGTTAGCGACGGAAGACGAGAAGTTGCGCAGCGGAATCTCGCCCAATATCCGTAGCCGCTCTTGCGCATGGTTGTAAAAATGCCGGCCCGAGACTGCACCCTTGCGGTCCGTCGTCGGCTCCATCACGAGAATGCGCACGGCATGAATATCGTCATTCGTGTATAGCCCGGCATCGGCTCCCTGGTTGTGCCAATTCAGCGGCATACCGTTTCCGTGGCTGGTGAACGCGTCGAGCCCTTTCCACGGATCGTTGCCACCGTGATACCTTCCGGTGACAGCGCCCTTCGGTACTTCACCGTTCGGGTAGCTTTCGCGCTTGTAGAAGCTCGACGTGCCGATCAGCCCGAACGGCGTCCCTTCCGGTAAGTGTTTCGAGTATTTACCATCGTTTTCCCATCGCGCAATTTGCCCGGGTTCTTTTTGGTCGCGGAAAGTGAGTTGGTCGTGGATTCGCCGATAGGGAACGACCGCGCGCGGCCAACTTTCGTTGTAATTCGGATCATTCTTGATCAAGAGAAGTTTCGACGGTTCTTCAATGGGCTCGCCGTTCTTGAGCAAATAGATTCCCCCGTCGAGTTGCGGCAGAAACGTGTATTGGTGATTGACTGGCCCAGGAGAATAAACCGTAAGCAGGTGATTATCGGGAGCGCCGGATGGGTGTGTGAATTTGCCGACCGGTGGGGAGTTTTTGTCGTTCAATATTGACGGATCGGCTGGTCCTTCTAGCCCGTGTGAAAAGGGAGTTAACGACTCCGAGCCCGCAGGCATAAATGGCATGTGATACCACTTGCCTTTACCATTGTAATGCCGGCCATAGCGCCACGGTCGATTACGTTCATCGTTCATCCACGCGGGACCAAAAGAAGCATAGTCTTCCCACGGCCAAAGATGTCCGCCAGCGAATTCCTGGAACGGATTTGGACCATAGAAAAGTGGCGAGCGCATCAGGCTGAGTTGCGGCGATATTTTGATATACGCCCCAAACCCGCTGTTATTCTGGTTGTAATACTCCTCAAACACAATCGCCCCGTGGCTCAGCTGCGTCTGAAAATGAAATCCGTTCGGCGCCCCGCCCGGGTCGAAGGCGCTCACCAGCGGGTTCCAGTTGGTGCCATCCGGGTGGATGGTCCAGATGCCCCAGAGGATGTCGCTGCGGATGCCCTGCGATTCCAGCGTGCTGTACATGATGCGGCCGTCGGCCAGCACCACCGGGTGCAGGGCGCCGGAGATGTTCAGGTGGCCGATCTTCTCCAGGTTCGGCGGGTCGTCTTGCTCGCCGATGTCGGCGTCGGAATCGTCCATCGTGAACAGTTGCAGGGCAATGGCCGGGTAGCCCTTGGCGGGCCGGAAGCCGTCGCGGTTGCTGGTGAAGACGAGCCGGCCGCCGGGCAGCGGGTACGGTCCCATGTTGAAGACGCCGTATTCGTAGTACGACTTGCCCGGCTCATGCTTGCGATAGTCGCTCGACCACGGGGCCGCCCCGGTGTTGGGCGTGAACTTCTGGTTCGTGAGCCGGACGATCTTGCGCGTCTTCAGGTTGATCTTGAAGATGTCGGCCCCTTCCTTCGGCGGGTTCCACTGGTTGGCGTTCTTCAAGTTGTAAATGCGCACGAAGTAAACCCACTGGGCATCGAACGAGACGACCGGATCGGTGATGGAGCCATCGCCGCCGGGGACGAGCAGTTCCTCTTTGCCGTCTGGGTGCAGCAACATGAGGTCGGCACCCGGCTCCATCGTCACCGGCTGCGAGAAGTCGGTGTAAAAGCGCTTGTGAACTTTGTCGCCGGCCCGCAGGGCGCGGACGTAAACAATGTCGTAGTCGTACTTCACCGACTTGTCGGTGGAGATGTGCGGGATGTTGACGTTGATGGGGTCGAGGAAGAGGGGCTCTTTTTTGTCTTGGGCGCGGATCCCAGTGGTGATGATGAGAAGCAGAGATATTGTGATTGATCTTTGCATTCTTGTTCTCACGGGAGCGCCCAGGGACTGCGGTCCCTGGGCTTTCGATTGGTCAGAGAATTAATTCACCCCGCTGGAAGTCCCAGACCCAGGCGCCCTCATGTATGTGATCGAGGATGTAGTAGTAGGTATTCAGTTGGTGCTTGCGGTCTTCAATTGGGATTACTTTGCAACGTACAGCCCAGAGCTTGCCGTTCCAGCCTTTGTCCTTGGCGTCGAGCGTTGCGCACTTCTTCGCCTGGCCGACCCAGTGGCGGGGAATTGGGCCAGGTGGCATTTTCGCCAGTAAATGTAGGTGCGTAGCGCCCATGCTTAGGCACAACAACTGAGCTCCCAGTCCTTGAATCTTATCACGAACTGACACACCGACTGTTCTTCGCCATTCGGGCGGTAAGGTCACTGCGTCCTGCGTCATGAGAGCCCGCGAGCGCCGAAGTTGATGTTTGTACTTCCCTTTCGGCGGCGGGTTCTTGTAATCGCCCTCGATATGTTCGCGATGATGGCGGGTGCGGAAGCCGCGATCGTCGCCGTAGAGCCAGGCGCCGTAGGTGTGACTCGTGATGTGGAACCAGCGCCAGGTTTCGTCCATTGCGCAACTCCTTCGGGAGCGCCCAGGGACTTCCGTCCCTGGGCTTTCGCGCCTCAAACCGAAAGCCCAGGGACGGAAGTCCCTGGGGACTCCCCCACCGGCACCGTCGGTGACTCATCGCCCACCCACACCCAGCCATAGCGCGTGTTGCTGGGTTGCGGGTTCTGGCGGAACTCCTCGCGCAGCTGTGTGAGCTTGTCGGCCTTGATGGCCGCGCGCTTCGCCTTCACGTCCACGCCGAAGAGTTTGGCCGCGTTCAGGCCCAGGATTTGATTCTTCACTTCGTCGGTGAGGTCCGGATACTTGTACTTCTCCTTCAACTCGTCGGTCATCTTTAGCTTGCGCATGCGGACGATTTGCCCTTGCGGGCTGCCGTTCCAGATGGAATCGGTGCCCCAGAGGATGTGATCTACGCCGGCGGTCTGGATCATCTGCCCGAGCATGTGCAGACACTTGACCGGGTTGGAAGCGGAGAGTTGATCGAAGGTACTGCCCAGTTCGAAATAGATATTCTTGATCTGCGGATTGCGCTTAAGGATGCGGAAGATTTCACTGATCCAGGGAATCTCTTGCGGGTCGCTCAGATTCTTATCAACGACGTGTTCGCCGGTGCCGGCCCCGAGCCAAAGTGTGCCGCGGTAGCCGGAATGGTAGACGATGAAGTTGAGGTCCGGCCAATCCTTTGCCGCCTTTTCCAGATCCAGCGGCGTGCAAGCCTTTTCATTGAAAGCGCTCAACGGCAGACCCTTGTGGACGCACAGGTTCTTGACGCCGAGCTTTTTCGTCTTCTCCCAGAAGGGGTAAGCGATCTTCTCATCATCCATGAACCAGGCTTTTTCGCCGAGTTCCGCCCCGGTGTACATCTTCCAGGCGTCGATTTTGAGTTCTTTTACTTGCCGCTCCATCTCGTCCATTTCTTTGGCGCCAAGATTGGGGCGCAGAAGGCCATGCGAAAGCACCCGCTGCGAGCCGGCCAGGTCGTTGACGTATTTCCGCGTGGCCACCATCTGGTCTGGCGGCAGGGGGTTCTTGTCCCAGTCGCGGCTCGGCACGCCGCTGATTACGGCCATGGTTGTGTCGCTGTCGCCGAAGATTTCCTTTACGTAATGGGCCCGGTTGAGCATTTCCATGCTCTCTTCCGTGGACTTCGCTTTGGCGCGGAGCATGCGGAAGAAGGCGGTAATGCGCTTGCCCTCCGGCGTGTCGTCGTACCATTTGCGCGAAACATCGACGTGATGCGTCTGAATGTCAAATATGAATTGATCTTTTGGCCAGTGCTCTTCGAATGCCTTCAGGTCCTGCGGCTCGTCGGCCTGCACTTCGTAGCAGGGGCCGAAGACTTCGTTCAGCGCCACGAGCGCTGCCGCCATGCCGCAGCCACGGCTGAGGAACGCCCGGCGATCGAGGCCGAGGCGCTTCGCATTTCTCTCGGTCAATTCAGCGAGACGCGCTTCCACTTGTTTCTGCTGTGGCGACTGCGGCGCCGGTACAAATTCCTCATTTGAGACAATCCGCGTGGGAATCGGCGGCCGGAAGTCGCTGTTGGCATCGAGATCGCATTGGCGAATCCACATGGTGAGTGCTCCTGATGGGGAATGATTCGATTGGCTCTTTTTCTATGCTTGCAACCGCTGATTTGCAAAGATTGGCAACGCCATTTGCCGGCATCGGGCGCAACACGCTGCCGCACAAGCTATGTGCGGCAAGGATCGTGCCGCCAGTCGAGGGTTGTCGGTCAGGCTTTCTAGACCGACCGCTTGGACGCACGGTCGCACTGCCGCCCCATTCGTTGCAGAGTGGCGGGGGTGAGTCGACCAGTTCGCTGCAACGAATGCAACGATGCAACGAATTGGTCTCGCGTGCTGGTTAAACATTCTAAAAGCTTATTGAGGAATGCCTTACGGCAGAAGCAATCATCCATAGGCAGAGCCGCCTTTCGTTGCCGGTTCCGGCGACCGACTTCGCCCTGGCCCGTGCCTGCAACGAATTGAGCCCCGCGGAACCAAGGCTGGGATGCGAAGTCCCGCGCGGTGGCTGCGGTGGGCTGTTAGCCTGAAGCGCAAGCGAGGGCGTTTCCTCTTCGCCTGGCTTGCGCTTCGGGCTAACCCGCCGCTTTTGGCTGGACGAGCAACTCCGGCATTCATTATGGCATGACGAGGCTCGCAGGTAATGCAATGGCTTCGTACAAATCCCATTAGTTGGTAGTTACACCATGTCGCAACAAGTCACACTGCGCCGAACTGTTTTCATTCTGCTCATAGGGGGTGCGCTGCTGTTCGGCGGTTGGTTGCCG
>DATGHS010000180.1:0-9439 GCA_035307785.1 Gemmataceae bacterium | reverse complement strand
CGTTATTCCAGCCGCCTGGCTTCTGTTGCCAAAGGTCGATGCGCCAGATCGCAAGACTCTCTTGATTCAATCTGAAGTCGAGCCGGTCGAGCTGTGGATCGCGCGCGTGCCCAAGGACAAGGTCGATTTGGTGGTGATGCCGGAATACGCCTACACGCGCGCGCCGGCTTCGGCGCTTGCTTCTCCGCACAGCCCGGCCAGTCTGGCGAAAGTAGTTTCCGCACCGGTGGTCTTTGGTGCAGTGGAGGGTGAATACGGCAGCGCGGATTTTTTCAACGTGGCCGCAGTCGTAGACAGCAATGGAGAGTTGCTCGGCACCTTTCCGAAGCAGCGGCCAGTGCCGCTCATGGCCGACGGCAGACCCGGCCAACGGCGACAGGTGTTTCCGGTGGAACAAGGCATTTTAGGCGTGGCCGTCTGTTACGATTTCGATGGGCCGGAAGTTGCAGCCTGGCTGGCGCGGCACGACGCCACCGTGTTTGTTGATCTCACGTTCGACGCGATGGAATGGGGTCACATCCAGCACGTGAACCACGAGCAGATTCTGCGTCTTCGAGCCGTGGAAAACGACCGCTGGATCGTACGCTGTGCCTCGTCTGGCCGAAGCGAAGTGATCGATCCGCATGGCGTGCCGTCGCACGAGGGAATTGAAATCGGCCAGCGCGGCTATGCAACGCTGCCGTTCGGGAACCGGAACTCCTTCGCGCTGGGCGGGCAACTCCACTTTCTGGGGCCTGCGTGTGCAGCAGCAACACTGTTGTTCGTGCTTTTAAGGCTCGTGCGATTTGTCCAACGCCGGAGTCGAACTCCAGCGAAGAGGCAAGCGGTTACTCCGGGTGAAATTCCCGCGCCGTGATCTTGCCGCTGGGCCACTCCAGCCGCAGCAGCCGCTTCCAAGTATAGTCGCCGCCGATGTTGTGGCCGGGGATGCCGTGGAAGTGTGTGTCCGCGGCTCGGTGCGTGTGGCCGCTGAAGATAGCGGCGATTTGTTTCCCGTGCCGTTCTAGCAATAATTCGAGCGAGCGGTTGCCGGAGAAAGCCTTCCACAAAAGCTGATCGAGATGTGGCGGCCGGACGGGTGGCGGATTCAATCCCTCGAATGCGGGATGGTGCGTAGCGATGAGTGCCTGCGGTACCGTCCTCAGGGTTTCCTGCAGTTGTCGTTCAAACTGGTCCACGACATGAGCGGTGAAACTCTCATCCGTGTGCTGCCAGCGGACGAAGCGGCCATCGTTGTGGAGGCCGCGCGTGAAGAGCTTGCGGCGCAGCCGTTCTTCCCAGTGCACGTCGTATTTCGGCAAATCGGCGATGGACCACGAATAGTCATACCAGTTCATAGAGCCCACGATGGCCAGCCCGGCTTCCGGCAACAGCAGCGGCGCGTGATCCAGGTAATGAAAACCATGAGTGGCGCTGATTTTGGGGAGATACTGCCTGTAAACGTCCCACGAATCCCCACGCTCATCCTCTTCGCGCACCCAGATATCATGATTGCCTGGCACCAGCGCCTTGCGGCAGGAGAGTCCGTCGAATAATTCCAGGCAGTGCTCGAAGTCCTCGCCGGCCCCGATGTCGCCGACAAGAATCAGAAGATCCGGAGGCTGGTCCGCGAGATCCGCAACCAGCCGGCGCGTGCAAAGGTCGCCATCGTCGCGATGGGCGCCCCAGTGTAGGTCTGCCGTCAGGGCTATGGTGAGATTGGAACTCAATTGAATTATGGTCTACAACGGCTTACAGGGGCCGGGAGCGCCAGCGACCGGATGTTGAACCTCCAACATCTGGTCGCTGGCGCTCCCGGCTCAATCACATGACCAACCGCTACTTCTCACCGCGGCCGAAATCGACGAGGATGTATTTATAATTCGGCGAGTCTTCCTTCACCTTGCCGTCGAATGGCACCTCGGTGCTAGTCCACTTGGTCAATTTGCCATCGACGGTCTTGGTGCACTTCACCATCTTGTCGCCGATGGTCAATTCCTCAGTGCTCTTTTTGCCACCGCCGCCCTTGGCAAACGGATTGTCGAACGTTTTCGTGCCGGGCTTGGGCGCTTTGGGCAGCATGTGCTTGGTGCGTAGCTCGGTGCGCTTGCCAAGGATATAGTCCACTTTCGCCACCACAATATAGTCCTTGCCAACTTCAAGCGTTTCATACCGGCCGGGCTCCGGGTTCTTGCCGCTCTTGTATTCCGCGAAATCGCCGACTTTGGCCTTCTTGATGTACTCTTGCCACACGGGGTCGCCCTGCGAAAATTCGATGACCTTGTCCTTGAAATTGGGATCGGGCTTCAAATCGACGTTGGACCCGGTCTTCGGTAATTCGGCGACTTTGCCGGAGACAAATTTGATTTCGACGATGGCTTCAATCTTCTTCTTTGCGTTCTTCGGATCCTTCATGTAATCGGTCTTCACGTCGACAATGTTTCCTTTGGCCAGGAAGCGAGTCCCGGTCACGGCGTCTTGCTGCTCACCCTTGTCATCGAATATTTTCAGCGACAACGAGACGGGCTTCTTTTGGCTATTGCCGTCTTTGTCTTCAAAGACGATCTCGCCTTTGGCGACGGTAACGATCTTGGAGCCCGGGTAATCGTCGGCCCTTGCCGAAATGGCGAACAACATCAAGGCCCCGACCGAAGAACTGATCACGATTTTGCGAGCCATATTGCACCCCCGGGGAAAGAAAGTAAAGGCACCGCGAGTATTTTGGGGCGCTCCGGGTTTTTTGGCCAGCTACAATAGCATAGCAGCAACAAGCACCCAGTCAGCCGAACAGTTGGCTGCTCGCGCAGTTCGTGAACTCCCACATTTTTTGCCGTAGGATTGGTTAATTGGAGTGCTCGCATGTCAAAGCGTCGTCCCGTACCTCGTTATGAGATTGAGGCGGCAGCCCGCAAAAAAGCAAAGAAGCGAGCGCCTGGGAAGTTGCATCGCACGCCTGGCAAACGGTCCGGCGATAACCAGGATTATTACGAAAACTACTCTTTCAACTGCTGTGATTGCGGCGCTGCCGAGATATGGACTGTGGAGCAGCAGCGACGATGGTACGAAGAGCAAGGTGGATCGATCTACGCCTTCCCGATCAGATGCAGGGCTTGTCGGCAAGCTCGTGTCGCCGCGCACCGCGGTACGCCACGCCGTTCACACAGGGATCGACGCGGTCCGAAGATTTCCTGAGCTCTGCTCTTCATTTCCTTTCGACGCCGTGCTAATAGGATTTCCTTCATCCCACCCCGCATCGAGGCATTCCTATGACGTTCCGATTCTCTCTCCTCGTACCCATTCTTGTCGCTGGCTTAGTGATCATTCTCTCAACCACGCGCGCCGAGCCGCCCACGACCGGCAGCGCCGCTCCCGGTCAGACCAAGGGGCTCGAAGACGCGCTCCGCAATCTCCATGCTCCGCTGGCCGGGGGCAATCCGCTGCCGCCGCTTGAGGAGTGGAAGAAACTGCACACGCAGGATGACCTGACGATTGATTTGATTGCCAGCGAGCCGCAGATCCAGCAGCCGCTGCACATCAGCTTCGATGAGCGTGGGCGAATGTGGGTCGTGAATTACCGGCAATATCCATTTCCGGCCGGGGTGAAGATCGTCGAATACGACCGCTACATTCGGGCCAAGTTCGACAAGGTTCCGCCGCCGCCGCCGCATCACTTCAAGGGGGCCGACAAGATCACGATTCACACCGACGATGGCAGCGGCAAATTCGCCAATGTGAAAGTCTTTCAGGACGGTTTGAATATCGCCACTTCGGTGTTGCATGGCCGAGGCGGTGTGTGGGTCATGAACCCGCCGTACCTGCTCTTCTACCCGGACAAGAATCGCGACGATGTACCGGATGCCGACCCCATCGTGCATCTCTCCGGCTTCGGCCTCGAAGACACGCACTCGGTGGCCAGCAATCTCAAATGGGGACCGGACGGCTGGATTTACGGCACCCAAGGCAGCACCTGTACCGCGAAGGTCAAGGTCGAAATCGAAAAGCAAACGAAGACAACCGATTTCCTGGGCCAGGCCATTTGGCGTTATCATCCGGAAAAGCACATGTTTGAAATCTTCGCCGAAGGCGGCGGCAATACGTTTGGACTGGAGTTTGACGATGTTGGGCGGGCATTTTCCGGCACGAACTGGGGCAAGTACCGCGGCCTCTATTACGTCCAGGGTGGCTACTACATCAAGGGGTGGGGCAAGCATG
Organism: Gemmataceae bacterium; assembly: GCA_035307785.1. Lineage (GTDB taxonomy): Bacteria > Planctomycetota > Planctomycetia > Gemmatales > Gemmataceae > DATGHS01. Next base: position 5,248 of record DATGHS010000180.1, on the reverse strand, counting down.
GCCCGCTAACGAATCCGTATGCTTTGGGCTACTTCGAGCACATGCCGCACACCGGCAACGCCGACCGGCTTACGCACACTTATATCGTTTACGGCGGCGGAGCGCTGCCCGAGCGCTTCAACGGCAAGATCATCGGCCCCAATGCACTGCAACGGCGGGTATCCGTCACTCGGCTGGAGCGTGATGGCTCCTCGTTCAAGACCATCGAGGAGCCATACTTGGTGACAAGCGAGGACGGCTGGTTCCGGCCGGTCGATCTGAAGGCCGGCCCGGACGGCGCTTTGTACATCGCGGACCTGTACGAGAACCGCATCAGCCACGTCGATCCGCGGGATAACTGGCACCGCGAATCGGGACGGATTTACCGTGTGCGCGCGAAAGATGCGAAGCCGCTGGCGCCATTCGATTTGACGAAGACGAGCGGCCCGGAATTGGTGGACTTGCTGCGCAGCAAGAATAAATGGTTCCGGGATACGGCTTTGCGCTTGCTGTACGACCGCAAAGACGCATCGCTTATTCCGCTTTTGCGCCAGAAGCTCATCGAATACGGCGAGCAGGACGCGCTAGAGGTTCTGTGGGCGCTCAACGCCTGCGGCGGCCTCGATGAAGCGAGACTTTTACGGGCCATGTGCCACTCGACGCCGGATGTGCGCCGTTGGGCGGTTCGCCTGGCCGGCGATCAAAATTCGGTGACGACGCAAGTTTACGAGAAGATGCTGGACATGGCCGAGCACGAGCGCGATTCGCAAGTGCGCAGCCAATTGGCCAGCAGTGCCAAACGGCTCGGACCACTCGCTGGGCTTTCGATAGTTCGAAATCTGCTCAAGCATGAGGAAGACGTCAACGACGTTCATATTCCGTTGTTGACCTGGTGGGCCATGGAGTCGAATGCGGAAACTCCCAATGGCCGAAAGCTGATTCTGAACTTTTTCTCCGACAGTTCGTTCTGGCGGTTGCCGATGGTGGAAAAATGTATCGTCGAGCGCATTGTACAACGTTATGCCATGGCGGGCGGTGACCAGAATCTGCGCACGTGTGCCGAACTTCTCCACGACGCGCCGGAACCCAGGTACGTTCACTTGGTTCTGAGCGGGTTGGAAAAAGCGTTCGCCGGGCGCGCCGCGAGCCAGTTTCCGGAGGAACTAAGAGACGCGGTCGCTGGCGCGCTGAAGGACGACACGCAGGGACAACACTTGTCGCTTGGCGTGCGCGTCGGCCATCCCGGGGCTGTAAGCGCTGCGCTCAAGATTGTGGCGCAGGAAAAGGCGGCGAAGGACCGCCGGTTGGATCTCATTCGGCTCTTTGGCGAGGTCTCGCAACCGAGTTGCATACCGGCTTTGCTGAAAGTACTGCAAGACTCGGCGGATACGAGCATTCGCCTGACGGCACTGGCGGCATTACAGCGCTATGACGATCCTAAAATTGCCGAGATAGTGCTCGCAATCTATCCTCGCCTGAACGACGATCTGCGCGCGGGAGCGCAAGCCATGCTCGCCAGCCGGCCTGCTTGGGCCCTCGAGTTCCTGCGCGCGGTTGATGCGGGCAAGATTGCCCGGAACTTACCGCTTGAAATCGTACGTACCTTTAAACGCTATTCGGACAAAAACGTTGTCACGTTGGTCGAAAAGCACTGGGGTAAAGTGCAGGCAAGCACCGCTGCCGAGAAATTGGCCGAAATGGACCGCGTCGGCAAGATCGTGACCAGCGGCAAGGGTGACCCAGTGGCCGGCAAGGTGGTGTTTACCAATACGTGCGCGAAATGCCACAAGCTCTTCGGCGAAGGCGGCCAGGTAGGCCCGGAACTCACCACCTATGAGCGGGACAATCTGCGCTACTGGCTGGAAAACATCGTCGATCCCAGCGCGTCCATCCGCGACGAATATGTGGCCTTCGTCGTGGAAACAAAGGATGGCCGCTCGCTTACCGGCATCATCGTGGCTCAGGACAAAGCCACCGTATCCTTGCGACAAAACGACGGCACCACGATCCGCCTGGCCCGGGAGCAGATTGAAGATTTAGCGGCGTCGCCGATTTCGCTCATGCCGGAAGCCGTGTTGAAGGATTTGAAGGACCAGCAATTGCGCGATTTGTTCGCGTATTTGATGAAGAAAAGGTAAAGGATGGTCGTCGGCGACGCTGTTAGCATCGCCCTTTTCGACGACACTGGCACCGTCGTCTACGGACCCACGCCGGCTGTGATTCGTTGCCCTACTTCGTTAACTTCGTTTGTTTCTGCTTAACCATTCGGGTCGTCCCGTGGCAGCACGATACAGATTTCCGCTCCGCTGCCATTATTCTCGCCCACGCTAATCTGGCCGCCGTGGGCTTCGATAATGCGCTTTGCGATCGCCATGCCCAGCCCGGTGCCTTTTGTTTTCGTGGTAAAGAACGGGTCGAAGATGCGCTCTTTTTGTTCGGCACTCAAACCCGGCCCGTTGTCACGCACGGCGACTTGAAATGCCGCCAGGCCGTTGATCTCGGTTGCCGTGCAGCGCAACTGGATTTTCATCGGGTCGGCACAGGCGGCCAACGAGTTTTCAAAGATATTGCGGAAGACCTGCTCCAGGCGAAACTGGTCTACGTGGCAGCGTAGATCCGGGCAACCGATTTCCTCGCTCAACATCGTGTCACGGCCTCTTCGGCTCATGGCGAGGTTGTCCCATGCCTGCCGCCAGATCATCGACAGGTTCCAGCGATTGCGCTCAAGCTTCAGCGGGGCGGCGTAGTTTCGCACTTCCTGGTAAAGCTGCTGAAGATAATCCTGCGCATTTTGGATGCGCGCAATTAATTCGAGAGCACGAGGCCGCTGTTGCACTTCGTTCGCCAGGCCATCCAGGCTCAACTGCATGCGGGCGAGCGCATTGCCACTTTCGTGGGCCAGCACCGTCATCATCTGGCCAATGGCAGCCAAGCGTTCATTTTGAAGCGCTTGTTCCCGCAAACGATTGATTTCCTCCTCGGCGCGCTTTCGCTCCGCAAAATGGGCCAGGCGCTTCCGGATCAAATCCGGATTGATGGGCTTGGTGAGGTAATCCGACGCGCCTTGGCGGATGGCGGTGATCGCGCCTTCGAGGTCGGTGTAACCGGTCACGATCATGACCGCGGCATGGGGCGCGAGTTGCTTGATTTGCGGCAACAGCGCCTCGGCGCTGCTGTCGGGCAGCTTGCGGTCGAGCAGGATGGCCGAGATAGAAGCCCAATTGTTCCGGGCGAGCGCTTCGGCCGCGGTGCCGGCCGTTTCAACCAGGTACTCGTCCAATTCCAGAATGTCGCGCAAGTTTTCACGCGTATCGGCATCGTCATCGACGACCAGGACATGAAAGAGAGAGGAATCCGACATGGACAATTACTTTCCCGTACCGGTGAGGCGGTCGAGCGTGGCGAGCAGCTTTGGCACGTCGAAGGGTTTGTAGCAGACCGCGTCGGCGCCTTCTTTTATCAATTGTTGAACCTGTTCGTCGGTCTCGCCAGGATGGCCCGTGATCACGACCGTGCGCGCTCTTGGATTCGCCTGCCGCACCAATTGGAATACGTGCATGCCGTCGCCCTTCGGAAGCTTGATATCAATGAGCACGGCGGCGAACGTGGAGTCCTTGAGTCGTTCGGCTGCCTCACTCTCATCATGCGCCACGGAGACGCGAAACCCGCGCTCGCGGAACACGTCCCACAAGTTCGCGCACAAATCGTGGTCATCATCGACAACGAGTACCAGAGGCTGACCAACTGCTTCGCTCACCAGGCCCAGCAATTTGGGAAAATCCACGGGTTTCGAAAGGACGTGCCATGCCCCGGCCTGGAGGGCTTCTTGAGCCGTGGTGCCGCCGGCATACGCCGTCACCACAATGGCCACCGTTCCCGAGCGCAGGCGCTTCATTTCGCGGTAGAGCGTAACACCGTCCATCCCCGGCATCTTGTAATCAAGAAGTGCCAGGTCATAGGGATTCCGCCGCACCAACTCCAGTGCGCTGGGTCCGTCGTGCGCCGTGTCAACCTGGTAACCCAGATCCGTTAATATGTCTGAGAGGTTCCGGCAGGTATCGACTTCATCATCAACGACAAGAATGGATGCACTAGCAGAGGGCATCACGGTTCCTCATCTGAATAATCAGGTTGGCCTGGAGCGCGCCTTGGCTCCTTAACTTGCGGCGGCCACTAGCCGGACCGTGCATTTGGTGCCACGGCCGAGTTCACTGGCCACCTGCAAGCTGCCCTTGTTTTTATCAAGGATGGAACGAACGATGGCAAGACCGAGGCCGAGGCCGCGCGCCTTCGTGGAAAACAGCGGTTCGGTGATGCGGCCAAGATTTTCGGCGGAAATCCCTACACCCGTATCTGCCACTTCGATTTCCACCTTGTCGCCGGCGTGCCGCACTTGAATGGAAAGCCGGCCTCCGTTCGGCATCGCTTCCCGGGCGTTGCGGATAAGGTTGCCGAACACGATGCGAAGCTGATCGATATCGCCGAGGCCGGCGAGCGTGGTGGAGGGGCAGTCGATCGCCACGCGCACTTCCTTGGGCACCGGGTTTAGCTCCAGTGCTTCCTTCAAGCACTGCTCAATGGAAAAAGGGTGCAAGTTCGGTAGCGGCATGCGGGCGAAATTGGATAGCGCGGTGATGACACCGTCAGCTGCCCCGACGTGCCGCTCGATGCGCTGCAAATGCTCCGAAGATTTGGCCGCCGACGGGTTGCGGGCATTGAGCAGGTAGTAGACTGACGTCTTCACGACGTTCAGTGGATTGCGCAACTCGTGGGCGATGCCGCCCGCTACTTGGCCGATCGCAGCCAACCGCTCCACGCGCTGCTGGCGGGATAAGTATTCCGTTTGGTAGGCGTCTTCGATAATGGCAAGATCCAAATCCAACAGCATGTTGAGAGAACGACGAACGGCCAGTGCCTCGCGCAAGTCGCCCTTCCAATCCTCGTCGAGTGCCCGCAACAGCCCACGACGCAGCCGCGAGAGCGCGACATTGGTGTAAACCTGGTCGAGTCCGATTTCGACGTGCCGCCAGCCGACGCGCCAACGCCGGGCCACATAATCACAGTCGTACGGCCCGGTCAGCAATTCGCGCACCCATGTCCTTAGCGTCCCCTTGAGCCGTTCGATTTGTGCTGTGCCGCCGGTAATCACTTTCAAAGCATCCGGATGCCTTTGGATCTCGGCATAGAAATCATCAATCAACGGCCCGAGATGCACATCGAGCATGCCGGCCACCGACTGAACGTGCTTTGCATCCTCGTCGGTCCAACC
>DATGHS010000179.1:0-2218 GCA_035307785.1 Gemmataceae bacterium | reverse complement strand
AAGTAACATGTGCTTTTTGTTTTCCGCATCGTGAAAATATAGTCCGGACATTTCGGCGCGCGTGCCGTCTTTGCGAACGTATTCGCCCCCCGTTACGACCAGGCCGACGACATCTTGTAACGCCGAGTCGATTTCGCCGGGATCCGTCCGAGGCGAAAACTCTACAATCCCGAGCGTGGTCAAATTGGCCAATTTGTCATCGACGGCTTGGGGCCGGTAGTAGCGGATGTATGCCACCACACCCACGGCCCCCAAAAGCATAAAGATCATAACGCAAACGCCGCCAACGATGAGCCAGACCCAGGGGAAGGATTTCTTTGGCGGCGGCGCAGGAGGCGGATCGGGGGTATCGTTTGCGACAGGCGCAGGCCAGTTTGTCGATGCGCCGGGCGTGGGCGGTGCGCCAAACTTGGAGGGGAACAGGTTCTCGATGGATCCTGCGGCTTGCCAGGAACGGTTGTCGGCGGACACTTCGTGAAAGGCCTGTAGTTGCCGGCTGTCGCGAAGTTGGAGCATCTTGTCCCAGCTAAACGGGCCGAGCGTTCGGCCCCGCATGCGAATGTACCATTGAGCCATGTTGTTCGCCTCGGTAGGTACGCACGGGCCTTCGATTCATGGGAACGACGCATCGGAATGCTGTCCAGGGTGCGTAATCGAAACATTAAGAAAGCCGCTGTGAAGTTTCAAGGATGCAACTACTAGCGGTGCTTCTCAGAAGTGTTTGCCGACCGGTTCTGCACCCCTTCAATCACCTGAGCGCGCGTGAGCAACACGTAATGCGGGCCGGGACCGGTCAGATCGTCCATGTAGAGCGGCGTCGAACAATAAGGTTTCAGGCTCTTCCAGAATTGGAATTCAACCCCGTCGGCATCGTCCATGGGCAAAAGGAAATACTGCGTGCCATAGGCCAAGACACGTTGAAGCCGGACGTTATACTCCGCTTCTTCGCGTGGCAGATAAAAGCTGTCTTCCAGCAGTTCGCCAGGATAGTAGAAGCCGCGCGTGTCGGTGTAAACTCGTGCTCGCCCGTCCAGACGCCAGTTCAAATAGGAGCCTTCGTTCGAGCCGGTGAAAATCTTCCACGGGGGCGACGATGGCAGCGGATCGCCCTGGATCCAATCAACGGTTGCCCGGGGCGTTTCTTCGTATTGCCGATTTGGAAGTAGGTGGGGGGGAACGACCAGTGCAAGTAGCAACAAGACCGTCATGGATAGGACGGGCCATTGCCATTGCGGCCGAAACAAGGCGCCGCTGCCCACGCTCTTCATCTGGCGGTCGAGTTGGACAAGAACAGGGAAGAATGGCCCACGCTGCCGACTTTGCACTGTTTCGCGCAGCCATCGCCCGAGCTGGGGCACGATGAGGGCCATCGAGACAAGCAGCCAATCTCCGATGGCTCGGACCGCGGTGACGGCGAGGCCCAGCAGGCATATGTACAGAGCCCACTCCCAAGCGCGGAAATGCCAATAGCGCCGCAACATAAGCGCCGTGAAGATGATTGCCAGCACTACAACCATCCAGGCAAGGGCCGTTTGCATTCCACGATTATGCCAAAGGAATTGCCACGTTGGCATGATTTCGACGAACATGCGTTGGATCGGGTGCCGCAATTCCGGAGAAAAGGGATAAAGGAAGCGATTGATTGGTGCGGGGCAAATCATCGAGGCAGCAAGCGCGATCATGCCCCACAACGTGAGGTTTTCAATGGTCGTTCCCGGTTTTCGCGGTACTCGTTCGTCGGCATCTTTCCAGCCACACCAGTAGCGTGCCAATTCCAAGATAATTGCCCCGCCAATCAGGAATTGGCCCATGATCACGGCCGGATGGAGGTTCCCCCACAGGAGCGTGGTGACCGGTAGTTTCCAATCTAGCGGCCGGCGGCCTCGACTTTGATCGTAAAGCCAACCCGACACCAGTTGCAAGCAAATGGTCGTGCACACCAATGGGCGCAAGCGCTCGAACCAGAAGAGAGTGAAACCAGCCAGCAAGAGGAAGCAGCCGGCAGAATAATCAGGCACGCCACGCTGGCGAAGTTGCCGGGCCAGAATCAGCAAAGGGGCTATGTAGAGGCAAACGCGTACGAATTTCAGCCCGCCGTCACCGGCGCCTTTCCAGACGAGCGCCAGCAGCACTTCATACAGCCATTCATGGTCCGGTAATTCTTTGCCGGCGATGGTGTAACTGAATGTGTCGGGCTGGCCAATCTGACCAGTCGCCA
>DATGHS010000178.1:0-2503 GCA_035307785.1 Gemmataceae bacterium | reverse complement strand
CGATGCGCAAAATGATGATCGCGTAACCGCCATTGCGCCAATGCGGCGTAAAGGCGATGACAGTGCTGAAGATCACGACCAAATTCACAATCGGTCCCGCAAGCATATACGAAGTGCAACAACTCAGCGGCACGCCCTTGCGCAGCAAACGCCGCATGATCGGCACAATCCCGCAATCGCACATGGGGAAGATCAGCCCCAGCAGGGCGCCCATCATGATCGCCAGGAAAGGCCGGCGTGGAATAAACCGGCTGATTACTTGCTGCGGGACCATCTCCTCCAGGATGCCCGAAATCAGCGCACCGATCACCAGAAACGGCATCGCCTCATAAAAGACCGACATGAAGTCGCGGTAGAAATCTTGAACGCTATTCACTTCGATTTCGCCTGTAGGCTGCGAGGAGGGAGTCTGCTTCCGATACGCTCCATGCGCGTGGCGGGTTCAGTTTCCTTTCTCTCATTGTCCGCGATTGCCGCAATCCAGACAAGGGCAGGGGAGTCACCGCGTCTGTCGGCCGCGCACCATCGGCGAAAGGAACATGGAGATCACGAAGGCGATAACACTTAGAACCACAATGCAGCCGCCGGCGCCGAGCTGGATTTCGTTGCCGCGGATATGTATCGAGACCCGGTCACTGATGAGTTGGCCGCACAGGCCAGCCGCAAGGCTGATCGCGATCGTCCACCAAAAGAGTTGCCGCATGTTTCGACTAATGTTGCTGGCGGTGGCCGCCGGTACAATCAGCACAGCGTTGATCAAAAGGAGGCCCACCGCCTGCAGGCCCAGGTTTACGATGAAGGCCAACAAGACAATGAAAAGATAATTATTCAGCCAAACGGGGATGCGCCGCGACCGCGCGAGGCTCGCATTGAACGAGGCGAAGACCAGATGGTTGAAGCGCAGATACATCGCGGCCATGGTGATGATGGCCACGACAAAGAGCGCTACCAGGTCCACCGCCGGGATGAAATTGGGGCTGCCGAAGAGGTACATGTCGGCATCGCGATTGGTGAATTGCTTCAGCACGTTGAAAAGAATCGCGCCGAAGCCGATGGCGCCGGCGAAAAACACGCCGATTACCGTATCGCTGGCCAGGCCGGTCTTGTCACGCACGTAAATGATGCCGAGACCCACCAGACCGCCAAAAACAATCATCACCGGCGGCAGCAGCCAGTCGAGCAGGTCATCTTTTCCCCTGCCTGCCGGGCTTAAGAGCAGCGTTACGATCACGCCCAGCGCGATGCCCGCCAGCGCACAATGGCCCAGCGCGTCGCTAAAGAAGGCCATGCGCTTGCCCACGACCAGCGGCCCGACGCTACCGCAGATCAGGGCCACGGAAATAATGGCCAGCGTGCCCTTGAGAAAGATGCCATCGGTGCCAATGGCATTGGCCAATTGCGAGAACAGAATATCGAGCTGTCGATTGAGATTCATAAATGCATCTTCTTGTATTCTGAAGCGTGGGTCTGTTAGCCCGAAGCGCAAGCGAGGAGTATCGGTCGCCCTCGCGCTTCGGGCTAACCGACCAGTGGATGGTTAGTGCGCCGGGACTAATGCCAACAATAGCCGCCACATCAACTCCATCGCTGCCTGGGCTTCAGCCTCGGTAATGGTCAACGGCGGAGCGATTCGCAGCACCTTCTTGGCGAGCGGGCCAAGCAGATGGATTCCTTCGTTCCCCTCGCCCATGTAGCACGCCAGCACACAAGCGTTCGCCCAATCGGCCCCGCTCTTGCCGGCCGCGTCGCGCATTTCCACGCCCCACACCATGCCGCCCAGTTCGCCACGAATGTTGGCGACAAACGGCAGTTCCTTCAGCCGCACCAAGCCTTTTTCAATAATTGTCGACGATTTCCGTGCATCACCCAGCACGTCGCGCGCGGCAAATTCGTCGATTGTCGCCAAGACGGCAGCACAGCAGAGCGGGTTGGCGCTCCAGGTGTCGGAGCCTTCGCCGTAATCCAGAGAAGAGAAGAGATCGCGCCGGCCCACTGCGGCCGCTACCGGCACGCCGTTGCCCAGCCCCTTGCCCAGAACGACGATATCGGGCTCCAGGCCATAGGTTTCGTAAGCGAACATCTTGCCGGTGCGGCCGAAATTGGACTGCACTTCATCGAGGATAAAGACGACGCCGTGCTCGTGGCAGAAGCTCTGAAGTAGTTGCAAGTATTCCTTGGGCGGATGATACGATCCGCCGCCGCCCAAATACGGCTCGGTAATCAACGTGCCGATTTTGCTGCCGAACTCCGACCAGAACTTATCCAATTCCCGGCGATACGGCGCCAGGTCGCATGGCTTGCTGCGCAGGCCGACATCGCGGCATTCGGCCATTGGAAAGCTGATGAAGCGTACGCGCGGATCGCGGTCGTGATCGGTTTCGCAGCCAGTGACGGCGCCAGCCAGGCCCTTCTTACCGTGAAAGCCGTAGCGCGTGGCCAGGATCATGGGCCGGTCGCGGTCGCGGGCCAGGGAAGCCCAGAGCGCCTTCTGAATGGCTTCTGA
>DATGHS010000177.1:0-23650 GCA_035307785.1 Gemmataceae bacterium | reverse complement strand
CCGTCAGGCCGGTGGGCAGCACGTAAACGCGGAAGGCGTCCTTGCCGCTGGCGCCCAGCGTGAAGTCATCGGGAACCGTCAGCACCAGATCGGGCTGGCCGAAGTACCAACCTTCGGGGAACTGTTTGGCCGACGGCGCGTCATTCGGATTGCCCTCGGCCTTGCCGGTTTCCACCCACTTGGCCAGCGTGTCGAGTTCCGTTTGCGACAGTCGGCGGTCGCCGGAGAACTCCTTGCCGGCGGTCGGCTTCCAGGGCGGCATCTGCCGGTTTTGCGTGTATTCCTTGATGTCACCGGCCCATTTCACGGCTTGCTTGTAGGTCATGAGGGAAAATGGACCGACCTCGCCGGGCCGATGACAGCTCTGGCAGTGCTCCTGAAGAATCGGCAACACATCTTTGTGATAGGTCACTTCGGCAGCGACTGACTTCTCTTCGCGCAGAATGTGGCAGCCCAGGGCTTTCGTCGATTTCACGTTCACTTCCTGCCCGGCCAGGAGTTGATTCAAAGCGTCTTGCAAATAATGCTCGGTAACCTTCTGATTTTCTTTCAAGCGAGCGATGTATTTGTTGTCGATCGCGCCCCTGTACCGGATCGATGCCTTTTCGTCGAGGACGAAGACCGTCGGCGTGACCTTGGCGTCAAACGCGTCGGCCGCGGCCAGTTTGTCGTCGAGATAGATTGGGAAGCCAACCTTGAATTCCTTCGCCTGCTTGGCCACCGTGGCCGCGTCGTCGTCGCAGGGGCAGATGCCGACGAATGCCACACCCTTGGCCGAGTATTCCTTGGCCAGATCGGCGAGCGTGGCGGCATAGCTGTTCGACATGGGGCAATCGAAGGAAAGGAACACCGCCACGGTGGCCTTCCTGCCCTGAAGTTCCTTCCAGGCCACCGGCTTGCCGGCTTCGGTGCGGAAAGAAATGCTGGCGATGGACTTGCTGTCGGTCTCGCCGGCGGTGGCGAAGCCGGCGGCTAAGAGCAGACAGAAAACGGCAATTCCGGCGAACAATCGGCACGTCAACGGCATGGTAAACCTCGCAAGATGTCACGACTTTTCCGGCAGCGACGGCACCCGTCTCTACACGGAAAGATACTGAATCATACACCGCCGGGTTTCAGCGGTAGCGGGAAAGGAGGTGATTCTTGGAAATGTGAAGATGAAAACTCGGTCAAATCGCGGCGCAAACTTTCATTCTTTCTCTTCGGCCAAATCATACTCGCGTGGCCTATCGACATCAGTAGTTAATCGCCAGCCATTCATAAACAACCGGTATGCTTCCGGGCCAACCCAAAACGAACGGACGCGCACAAATTGCTTTCCAATTGCGTAAGAAAACGAGCGATATAGCGACACGGAAATCTTGGATCCGGTGCAGGTACCGACATTTCCACTGAGCAGGGCGTTGGGTTCTCGTAAGCCACCGTGAGAAACGATGATGCTGTCGGGGTTAATCAACTGATCGACGGCATACTTGATCCCGCCAGCACGTTGTGGTACTTCGCGAATTTGAACGGACAATTCGCGCGGGACGACTACGTAGTGGGGGCAGCCGATTGCCCCCTCATGTGGCGCAGGTTGGTGCAGGCTTGGCAAGTCTGCACCCGAATTTGCGTGGATCAGCTCTGTTGAATCGAAAAGCCCAGCAAGTGTATATACGAGCGGCTGCTTTTTTTCCGCACGTTCAAAAACGGGAATGAGATCATCAGCGGTAGCGAAAAAGTGCCTTTGCATCGGCAAGCTATTAGCGGCTACCCCAGCAATTGCCGCATCGGCTTTCCTTCCGGCACGAGTTCAATCGGCCGGCCGTCCTGGGTCTTGTACCAGGTGTGGAGCGGAATGCCGAGGGCGCTGTAGATTGTGGCGGCGAAGTCTTGCGGCGAGGCCGGCGAGTCGATGACGAACTCGGCGAACTGGTTCGTGGCGCCGACCACCTGGCCGGGCTTGATGCCGCCGCCGGCGAAGCAGGCCACGCCGGCCGAGGCCCAGTGATCGCGGCCGGCCGAAGGGTTGACCTTCGGCGTGCGGCCGAAGTCGCCGAACCAGACCACCAGCGTCGATTCGAGCAGGCCGCGAATCTGTAAGTCTTGCAAAAGCGCCGAGAACCCGGCGTCGAGCTTCGGCAACAAGCGGGTCTTCAGGCTTTTGAAATTGTCGGTGTGCGTGTCCCAACCGCCGTCGGTCACGGTGACGAATTGCACCCCCGATTCGATGAGCCGCCGAGCCAGCAGGCACGACTGGCCGAACTGCGTGCGGCCATAGGTTTCGCGCACCTTGTTCGGTTCCGCCGAGATGTCGAACGCCTTCTTGGCCAGCGGCGAAGTGATCAGGCCGTGGGCCTTTTCGTAGAACTCGTCGCGGGCTTTTACCACATCGGTGCTTTCTTCGATCGCCTTCTGATACTTGTCCATGTCGTTGAGCATGGCGTAGCGGCGTTCGAGCCGGTCTTGCTCCTCCTTGCCTGCCAGACCCAGATCGCGCACGCGGAAGACCGGGGCATTTGGGTCTTCGCTCACTTCAAACGGGTTGTGTTGATCGCCGAGAAAGCCGGCGATGCCGCCATTGAAGCGGCGGTCGATGTTGCGGCCCAGCTGGACGAATGGGAGCATTCCCTTCACGTAGCCGCGTTCGTTGGCGGTCACCGAACCGAAGCAGGGAAAAGGCAACGCCGGGTTAAACTTGTGGCCCGACATCATGAGATGATCGGCCACGCCATGACTGCCGTTCTTCGGGTCGTGGCCACGGACCATGCTGTACAGGTTGGTCAGGTTGGCCAGCCGCGGCATATGTTCCGCGATCCGCACACCCGGCAAGGTCGTCGCGATCGTTTGAAACTCACCGCGGACTTCAACCGGGGCGTCGGGCTTTGGGTCAAAGGTGTCAATATGGCTTGGGCCGCCTTGCATCCAGAGGAGGATGCACTTCACGTCTTTCTTGCCGACAGCCGGCTGCTCCGCCCGCAAGCGCAAAAACTGCGGCAGCGACAAGCCAAGGGCGGACAAGGCACCGACGCGCAGAAACGACCGGCGGTTCATTCCGGTGCAGTCGGAGGAAGTTCCGGTAATGAGATCGAACATAGGCGTGCGCCTCGAACAGAAGAGGGTATGGGGTGGGAAGGCAGCGCTTGGGCTGCCTGATGATTTAAGTTGGCAGGAAATAGGTAAAAGTCAATTGGAAAAAACGGAAAAATTGGGGCTAACCCCGCAGGCTCGAAGACTCGCCTGCGGGCTTGTGGAGCGGAAAAAGAGAACGCCCGGCGACCGCCGCCGGGCGTCTCACTCTTTGGGGAAGAGTTGGTGCCTAAGTTAGGGAGTTGGGGAGAACCCCTGAAACGGGCCCGGCCGAACGGTGGAGTCGGTCTCCGAGGCAGGGGCCGCACCGTAAAAACGCCGGATATTCCAGCGTCCACAAAGTCGCCCGGCCTTGCCCGTTTCAGCGGCTCTCGCCAGCTTGTACCCCCCGAATGGCGGCGGCTGGGAAACTTGCGCAGCCACTTCAATTATTTTTCGGAAAATAGAAAAGTTGCCCGGCGACTCATGACTGGGGCAGCGTCGAGCCGTAAGGCCGACGTGGGTGCCCACGTCGGCCTTACGGCTCGACGCTGCCCCAGTCACTTGACACTTTGCCCGAGTTGCCGGGTATAAATGGTGCATTGCAGGAATTGGAAACTCGCATCCAAACTAGGAGAGATTTATGCGGTTACGGTATCTGTTTATGGTCGTCTTCGCCGGTCTGGCCCTCCCAGCCTTGGCCCGGGCCGACGACAAGCCCGCCAGCCCTTCCCTCGTCATTCAACTCAAATCGATTGAAGGCTTGCTGTCCGACGCCAAGTATTTCGCGAAACTGGCCGACCACGAAGACGATGTCACGAACATCGAAGGCATGGTCCAGGCGTTCAAGGGCAGTATCGGCATCGACACCGAACGCCCATTCGCGCTCTACGGCAGCTTCGACAAGGACAACATCCAGGGCAGCCCCACCGTTTTGTTAATTCCAATTGCGGATGAGAAGGCGTTCGTCGAATTCCTCGGCAGTCGTGACATCAAGGCCGAGAAGGGCAAAGACGGCGTCTACACGATCGAACAGATTCCTATGGTGCCCATTCCGGTCACCCTCTATTTCCGCGTCGAAAACAAATACGCTTATGTCACCGCCATTGAAAAGAGCAACATCGATAAGAGCAAGTTGCTGGCCCCTGAAAAGGTCCTGCCGGCGGCCGGCGATAATGCGATCATCTCCATTAAGCTCAAACTGTCGGAGATCCCGGACATCGTCAAGACGATGCTGCTCACCCAGATCACAAACGAACTGGCCAAAGCGAAGGATCAGAAGCCGCCGCAGGAAACCGAGGCGATGCGGAAACTGCGGGAAATGATCGTTGATAACGTGGGCAAGCAAATCGAAGCCGCCGTAAACGACGGCGATCAATTGTCGATAAGCCTCACGCTCAACAGCAAGAAAGACGACATCCACCTGAATATCGATCTTACCCCGAAGCCCGATTCCGGCCTGGCCAAGGACTTGAAGAAACTGAGCGATGCCCGCAGTATCTTCGCCGGCCTGGCCACGAACAAGGCAGCGCTGAGTTTCATGGGTCATGTTGTGTTGCCGGACGAATTGAAGAAACTTGTCGGTCCGGCTGTGGACGATGCCTTCAAGCAACTAATCGAGCAAGCCAAGGAAGAGAACCGGAATTTGACCAAGTCGGCCCTCGAGACCTTAGCTCCCACACTGAAGTCCGGCGAATTTGATGGCGGCGTGGCGGTTTATGGCCCGAACAAGGAAGGCCATCACACGGTTGTGGCCGGCATCAAGCTCAGCGAAGGCAAAGGCATTGAAGACTTTGGCCGCAGCATCCTCAAGATCATTCCGGATAAGGACAAGGACAAGTTCCATTTGGATGTCGACTCCGTGGGCGACTTGAAAATCCACAAGGTGACAATCGGCGAAACCGCGGACGAAAATGCCAAGCGGATTTTCGGTACGAGTGACGTGTACCTGGCCATCCGCCACGATGCCGCGTTCATCGCCTACGGGCCCGAGGCGTTAAAACAGATCAAGCAATTGATTGCCGCCGGGCCGCAGATGGTGCCGCTGTTCCAATTAGAAGCCGCGCTCGCACACATCTTACCGTATGTGGCGAATAACAAGGACGCGCACAAGCATGTGAAGGATATCTTTGGCGCTGAGACCGAGGGCAAGGACACCGTCCACGTGCGCGTGGAAGGCGGTTCGAGCCTGAAGATCACGGTCACGGCCAAGGGCAAATCGCTCGCCCTCGGCGCGAAGATGCAGAAGTAACTCACTTGCCGCTCGCGGCTTATTCCTGCACCAGCCCGAAGCGTAAGCGAGGGATGCCCCTCGCTTACGCTTCGGGTTAGTTTTATCCCAACAATTGCCGCAACACATATTGCAGAATTCCACCGTGGCGGAAGTATTGCACTTCTTTGGGCGTGTCAATCCGCGCCTGGGCTTGGAAGACCTTCTCGCTTCCGCTTGTCAACTTGGCGCGTACGGTGACATCGAAGCGGGTTTTGTTGGCGGCAATGGCGGCGGCCAATCCTTCTACCGAATACACTTCTTCGCCACTCAATCCTAGTTTTGCGGCATTTTCGCCCGGCTTGAATTGCAGCGGCAGCACGCCCATGCCCACCAGGTTGCTGCGGTGGATGCGCTCGTAGCCCTCGGCAATCACCGCCGCCACCCCGAGTAACATCGGCCCCTTCGCCGCCCAGTCGCGGGAGGAACCGGAGCCGTATTCCATGCCTGCGAGAATAATCGTCGGTACTTTCTCAGCCTTGTACTTCATCGCGGCGTCGAAAATCGACATGGTTGCGCCGTCGGGCAAGTGGCGGGTGACGCCGCCTTCCGTGCCGGGGGCGAGCAAGTTCTTCAGGCGTACGTTGGCGAACGTGCCGCGCATCATCAACTCGTGATTCCCGCGGCGCGCGCCGTAGGAATTGAATTCCTGCTTGGGCACGCCATGCTCGATCAAGTATTTTCCGGCCGGGCTGTCTTCCTTGATCGAGCCGGCTGGGGAAATGTGATCGGTGGTAATACTGTCGCCCAGCAACGCGAGGACGCGCGCGCCGTGGATGTCGGGCACCGGGGCCGGCTGCCGCGGCATGTTCTCGAAGTAAGGCGGATGCTTCACGTACGTCGATATCGGATCCCAGGCAAAGCGGTCGCCCTTCGGGACATTGATGCCGCGCCAGTTCTCATCGCCCTCAAAGGCTTTTTCGTACACCTTCCGGTACATCTCGGTCTTCAGGTTGCGGTCGATAAGTGCGTTAATTTCCGCCTGCGACGGCCAGAGGTCTTTCAGGTACACCGGCTTGCCCTTGCTGTCGTTGCCGACGGGCTCGTTCTGCCAATCCACATCGATCCGGCCGGCGAGGGCATAGGCCACCACCAGGGGCGGCGAGGCGAGGTAGTTCGCCCGAACCTCGGCGTGAATGCGGCCCTCGAAATTGCGGTTACCGCTGAGCACCGCCGCCACCACCAGGTTATCGTGCTTGATCTTCTGCGACACCGGCGCCGGCAATGGGCCGCTGTTCCCGATGCACGTGGTGCAGCCATAGCCGACCAGGTAAAAATTCAGCTTTTCCAAATAAGGCGTCAGCCCGGCATCATGCAGATAATCGGTGACGACCTTCGAACCGGGGGCGAGGCTCGTTTTTACCCACGGCTTCACGGTCAGACCGCGCTCGACGGCCTTTTTCGCTAAGAGGCCAGCCGCAAGCATGACCGATGGATTCGACGTGTTCGTGCAACTGGTGATCGCTGCGATGACAACCGAGCCGTTGTGAAGGTCCGCGGCGTGCCCATTGGCCGCTTTCGCTACCGGCGCCTCGCCGGCGATTGGCAACAGCGCGGCCTTTGGCTTTGCGGCCGCCTGCAGCTTCGGCAGCGCTTCGGCGAAGGACTTCTTTACGTCGTAAAGCCGAACGCGATCCTGCGGCCGCGACGGGCCGGCCATGCTCGGTTCCACCTTGCTCAGATCAAGTTCCAGGGTGTCGGAGTAGTTCGCTTGCGGCGTCTTGGCATCATGGAACAGGCCCTGTTCTTTGCAGTAAGTCTCCACGAGCTTCACGAGCGCTTCCGGCCGGCCGGTGCTGCGAAGGTAGCGCAGTGTCTCCGCATCCACCGGGAAAATGCCGCAGGTCGCACCGTACTCCGGCGACATGTTCGCGATGGTGGCCCGATCTGCCAGCGGTAGCTGGGCCAGACCCTCGCCGAAGAACTCGACGAACTTTCCAACCACGCCTTTTTTCCGCAGCATCTGGGTTACGGTGAGCACCAGATCGGTTGCGGTCGCGCCTTCCGCAAGCTTGCCGAAGAGCCGAAAGCCGACCACCTGGGGAATCAGCATCGAGACGGGCTGGCCCAGCATGGCGGCCTCGGCCTCGATGCCGCCGACGCCCCAGCCCAATACACCGAGGCCGTTGATCATCGTGGTGTGGGAGTCGGTGCCAACGAGCGTGTCGGGATAGGCCCAGGGACTGCCGTCCCTGGGCTTTTCATTCACGAAGACGACTCGCGCCAAATATTCGAGGTTAACCTGGTGCACAATGCCGGTGTCGGGCGGCACGACCTTGAAGTTCTCGAACGCCTTTTGGCCCCATTTGAGGAAGACGTAGCGTTCCCGGTTGCGCTCAAATTCCAGTTGCGAATTGATGTTGAATGCATCGGGCTTGCCGAATTCATCCACCTGCACCGAGTGATCGATGACCAGTTCAACGGGTTGCAGCGGGTTGATCTTTTTTGGATCGCCGCCCATTTTGGCCATGGCATCACGCATGGCCGCTAAATCGACCACGCAGGGCACGCCGGTGAAATCCTGCAGCAACACGCGGCTCGGCGTGAAGGCGATTTCCCGGTCAGGCTCCTGGGTCGGGTTCCAGCGGGCCAGCGTTTCGATCTCTTCCTTGCGGACCGCAATGCCGTCTTCGGTGCGGAGCAAATTCTCTAACAGAATTTTGAGCGAGAAGGGTAGCCGCCTGGCTTCGGGGACGACTTTCTCCACCGAGGCGAGCCGAAAAACAGTGTAGTCCTTGCCGTCAACCGTTAGCTTGCTTTGGCTGCCGAAACTGTTCGACATGTCATTCCTTCCTATGCAATTTAAAATGTTGTGTCTCTGCTGATATTGTGCGCGAAGGTGCAGCGGCGGCAATGGAGGACGACGACTCCGACTTTTCTTGAAATCCACTCCAACGAACTGGGTGCGGCTGTGTTAGCTTTATGCCATGGAAAAACCGCGGGAAAAAGAATTTGTAATAAACGTTGAGTTGACAGTCTCCTATACGATGGACACGTTGGAATATCGGAACAGTGGAAAGGAATTGGATTGCACCATGTCACATCATCTCTCCCACGGCGCCCAGACGCGCAGTGATCAGGAATTGCTTGAGGATTTTCTGGCTCATCAAGACAGTGAGGCGTTCGCCCATTTGGTTGAGCGGCACGGTCCCATGATTTTGGGCGTGTGCCGGCGCTTGCTTCGCAACCAGGCCGACGCCGAAGACGCCTTTCAGGCCACGTTTCTGACGCTTCTTCGTAAAGGGCACTCCATTCGCCAGAAGATGGCCTTGCCGAACTGGCTTTACCGCGTGGCCGTGCGCATCTCGCTACGGCAACGGAGCAAATCGCAAAAACATAGTTCCGCCCAAACGTTGACCGATGTGCCGGTCGAACACTGCCCGGCCGATGAGCTGGCTTGGCGCGAGGCGGCCGAGGTGCTCGATCGGGAACTTCACGGGCTGCCCGAAAACTACCGCTCGCCGCTGTTACTCTGCTGCATTGAAGGGCGCAGCTACGAGGAAGCCGCCGAGGAATTAGGCTGCCCCGTGGGGACTCTGGCGGTCCGCCTGATGCGGGCGCGGGAAATGCTGCGCAAGCGGCTGGTGCGGCGGGGGTTGGTCCTGGGCGCCGGCTTCCTGGCGGCTCAGGCATTTTGGCCCAAAGCGGAAGCGGCCATTCCGCCGGAACTGTTGCAATGCACCATTTCCGGCGGCAAGCGCATGCTGCTTGGCAAGTCGGCCGGAAGCGCGATTTCGCCGAAGGTAGCGGCGCTTATGAGGTCCCAGGAAAAAGCCCCGCGACTTCTGAGCCGCGGCCTGGTCACGGGAATCGCGCTGGGGCTGATCAGCATCGGCGTCGGGATTTTTGTCGTCTCCACGTATCTTGGCGAGCGGAAGTTCCAGGCCTCTGTGTCCAAAGAAAATTTGGGGCCGCAGCCAAACTTGGCTCAAGCGGCTCCGCCGCAGCCACCGCAACAACCGCAGGAAAAGAAGTTCATTCCGGGGTTGTGGATTGGCCGATGGAATGGCCGCGAAGTCGTTTGGGCGCCGTCCCCGCCCATTGGGCCGCGGCCAGGAAAGAATGAGCCGGTCGTCGAGATTGCGTTCGTAGGCCGGCTCGTACCGCCCCAGAACGTGCCAGCCGCATTCCTGTTGGTACAGGACTTTGCCTGGCTAAATTTGGTGATGGGTGTTTGAGCAAAGCAGCGGCTATTGTGCTCCCTTGCGCCGCCAGCCGAGCACAAGCCAGCCGTTGTTCGATTCCACCTGGGTCGTGACCAGATTGCCGGCCTTGCGCATGGCTTCCGGCAGCTTGATTTCTTCCACCACGAACTCCGGCTTCATGACCTTACCGAACTTCCGCCTCAGCAACTCCTGCATCGTCTTTTCGCGCAAGCTCAATTTGTCTTTGCCTTCCACGAAGTTGGGTGGGTAGACCTTCAGCTCGCCCTGGCGCTTGGCAATCAGGCCGGTGTCGGTCTTTTCCAACTTGTAAAAGCCGGTCGTGTTCATGCCGTCGAAGGCGCCGCGCTCGGTGCTGAATTCTTCGCCGCGAATCGTCACCTCGAAACCCTGATCGCGGAAATGAATTTCAATGGGCTTTTCTTCCGGAAAGGTGATCGAAAACTCCTCGCCCTTTTCGGTGGTCTCCACCGGTTCGCCCATGAGCGGCTTGAGGAAGGTGGAAAACTCCTTGTCAAGGGCCGGGCCGTCGAAGCTCTTGCCGGCGAAAATGGTGTGCGAGGCATTGTTGAGCATCGATTCTTCCACGCGCACGGCCAGGTCGGGCCAACCCTGGATATCGGGAACCGGCGCAAAGTGCTGCGCCTTGCCGGTCGGCTCCAGCAGCAGCGAGCGCAATCCCAATTGATGGTCCGAAGTCATCAACCGGACGCGTTGCGGGAAGATGCCGCGCCGCGTCATCGGGTCGCGCAGCTTCTCGTAGTAACGCGCATTCGCCTCGGCCAAGGTTTTCAGGGCGTTGGTTTCAAATTGCTTTTGCAGTTCCTCGCTGCCCGATTGGTACACCTGGCTGTCGATTTGCGACTTCTTCTTGTCGTACACGTGGTGCACGAGCCGGCGAACGAGCGGATCGATGGGCCGCCGGAACTGAGTGTTGACGCCGGTGAGAATGTTGTAATCGAGGTTGGCACTGGTCTCGCCGGGGGCGGAGCAAAAACCATTTTCGGTGAGAAACAATTGCTTGTGTCCCATGTACGACAGCTGCGTGGCGACGTGTGCGTCGACCTTGCCCCGGGTGGCCGTAGTGCAGGCCGAAGTGTTGCCCCACATGTGCAGTTCCATCACCGCCATTTGATAGTTGGGCACAAAACCAAAATTCACCTGCGCTTGCGTATGCGTGGTGCCGTTGATTTGCATTTTCCCCTGCGGCCGATTGACCGGATCGAACCGATCAATGACCTGGCTACCGGCGGCGTTGGCGAAATCCAGGCCGATTTCGACGAGCAGATTCGGGTAAATCGGCGACGACTTGTCTTGCGAATAACCTGGGTTCAGCGAGACGAAAAGCAAGATGAGGGCGCAGAGCGCCCGGCCAACCGTTCCCTGGTGCATGGCATGCTCCTGCATTATGTGCCTGAGGCCTTCGGCAGAGCCTCTTCGTTAATCGGTCGGGAAATGCCCTGGGAATCCCCAGCGCGTAAATCTGTTTTACAAAAAACCGGCCCAGAAAGCGCGTTAGGACTGCTGGGAACGGAAAAAGTGTTATGGCCCGGGCGCGCGGAATTTCCGTGCTGGAACGCATAGGTCCTATACGCCTAATAGGACCTATGCAAATCCGGTCCAGCGTGCCAACGCCGCAGGCTTCGGGCTACTGCCACTGGACGCACAGCAAGCGCGTGATCTGCGGCACATAAAACTCCGGAGAGGCCGGCGCGACGCCCTCCGTCAATGCCACATACGTCCGCTGCACCCACTGGACCACTTCCGGCACCCCCAGACCTTTGCGGAGGGCCAGCCGGACCATCGGCTCCAGAGTCTCTTCGAGTTCGCGTAGCCGCAGCTCGTCATCGGTAAGATCGGGCCAACCGACGCATGCATCATTGGCAATTGCCGTCATCGCTAATTCTCCTCTTCTTTGAGAGCTGGCACAGCGTTGAATTCCGCCGGCCCGCTCCGGTGTTAGTAGGAATGACTCAACTGATCGGTGGCCACGTTCGATTGCTGGCCCCAGTAGTCCGTCACCTGGGCGGTGTATGTACCGTTGTCGTTGATGGGAATTGTGAGCGTGATTTGGAACCAGCCATCCGCGCCCACGGTGGCCGACTTCCCATCCAGAGCGAATACCTGGCCGCCAAAACTTACCGTCAACCCTTGCGGATCCTGGCAATTGACGTGGCCGGTGATCACGAACGAATTTCCTGGTTCTTCTGTATAAGCAAGGCTATCAATTTGCGGCGGCGGCACGCTCAGTGCATGGACGGCAACGTTCGACTCGCCATTTGCACCGAAGATCTGGGCAGTAACATTACCCAACGCGGCCGCCGGTAACGCCACGCTGAAGTTGCCATTGGAGTCCGTAGTCGTGCTGCCGCTGACGACTCCACCAAGACTTACGAACAGGCCGTCTGGGTCTTCGGCTATCACTTCGCCCGTGATCGTAATACTTCTTTGATGTCCATAGGTAATGCCGGTAATCGTGATGTAAGGGCTTGCCGTACCGTTATCGGCATTGACGTAGAAGCTCTCAGAATTGGTGCCGTCGCCTGGAGTGCCGCTCGTCGCAATGACCTGAAGCGAGCCAGCCTGGCAACCGCTTGAGCTGATGAATTCAAAATCACCCGCGGAATCCAGAAAGTGCGCATTGCCCGAAGCCACACCCGCAAGCGAAACGGAATCGCTGGACGGGTTGGTATCTTGAACCTGGCCGGTAACGACGAGCGTCGTGCCGATCAGTCGTGCATTGACGTTCGCCAGCACCGGAGACGGGCAATCCCGCCCTTCCAGCTGTTCCAGGCGCAAGTTTGTGCGACACAAACCTTTGCCTCTAAAATGCTTGCGATTACGGGCGAAAAAGCTCAACATGGCGAGTCCTCGTGAAAAAGATGGAGGCCCAGCGCCGCTCCACATGGCGGACCTGGGGGTACCCCGATTTCCCATAGCTAATCGAAATCGGCGCGCGAAAGTGGACATCAAAATGAAGGGATTTTGGAGATTTTTTCCAAAATTCTTAGTAATCGCACGTATACTACTTCGGCAGCTGGAAAGGCGAGTAGCGGGAATTAACCCATTAGTCTCGGCCAGCGATTCGCGATGTGAAGGTGGCGGACGGGTCTATCAAATCACACGGAGCGTGAAGCGGAAGCGGGCCCGGCTTGTTGGAGAGCAGCTCTTGGAACTTTGGATTTGGATTCAGCGAGTCCAAGAATGTATCTTTTGTAAACCGTGACGGATCCGCGCCATCGGCCACCGCCTGACAGAGCAGTCCGATGATGCGGTCCTGATCGGAGTAACCCGATTTGGCCAGGATTTCGGCGGCCACTCTGGCCGGTTCGCCGGTCAGCGGCCCTTCGGCCAGCGCCTGCAGAATATTCGCCTTCGCCTCGTTCAGACGGCTATCTGGATGTGGCGGCTGTTGATAAACTTTGAAGGCCGCGGCCGCTCGATTGAAGTAGGGAGCAGGCTGATGCTTATCCTGCTGGATGGCGTTGTAGAAATCCAATTGCGCTAGAACAAGCTTATTCAGTATGGCATTCACATCACGCAGACGCCCGAGTTCGCGCATATGACTCACGCCGCGATTGTTGAACAAGGCGGCTGAGTGTTCGCCCATGTTCTCCGCGAGCGTCGCCTTTTCGATCGCCGTGGCATGGTTTTGCGTGCGCGTAAGGCAATAGGCAAGAAAGGTAAGCGTCGGGCCGTCGGGCTGATCCTCGCAAACCAAATTGAAATCTCGCATTGCATCGTTGACATCGTTTTGTTGTAAGCGGGCGATACCCCGAAGGAAGTGCGCGTCCCGATCATCGCGCAGAACACCCAGGACGCGATCGAAATGAAGTTCGGCATCGCGCGCACGATGGCCGGCAAGCGCCTGCTGACCCAGCCGCATCTCGCGGATTTCAAGTGGTTCCTGCTGACTCATGGCGACACCAGTGGCCGTTAGTGCCGCCAAGGTCAAAGCGGCGGTGGCTGCGATCATACGGCCGGGATGCCGGCGCATCCAGCTCCGACGAGGCAACGGCTCCGCCCGAAATAGACGTAACCCCGTGGCCAGCTGGACCGCAGTTGGGCGAGCAGTAGCCTCCAGGCTCAGGCAACGCTCGACCAACGCGGCCAGCGCCGGATCGATCTTCGGTTGCAATTCGCGCAAAGCCCGAAAGCCCAATTGCTGCTTCGCCAGCAGCCAGCGCCCACAGTCTTTTTGCGCGTTGTCCGTGCGCATGAGACCTTTGGGCACGGCGCCAAATGGGTAGACACCGGTTAGCAATTCGTAGCAGATCACACCCAAGGAATAGACATCGGCCTTTTCATCGACGCTGGGCCGGTCCTCGCGCTTCGCCAGCATCGCCAGGATCAACTCCGGCGCCATATAAGGCAGGGTGCCGCCCAGACGCGGCGAGTCGAGCTGCGTGTCTTCTGCGAGGTTGAAATCGAGAATGACCGGCCGGCCGTCCCAGCGCAACAAGATGTTCGAGGGTTTCAGGTCACAGTGTCGAACCTGCTTGTTGTGGAGGTATTCCAGCCCTTGCGCGAGTTGCTCGGCCAAATACGCCGCGCCTGAAAGCCAGTCTCCCTGCACTTCGGCCCGTAAGACATTGTTCTCCGGCACGCGCGGTTGCCAGGTTGGCTGCCCGTAGAGTTTGGCGAGCACGCCCGCAATCGTCACCGCCTCGGTCTGCATCCTGTCCCTGGCAGTGAGCAGATCATGCAGGGTGGCCATGCCGAGGAACGGCATGCTGACCAATGTGAAGCCGGATTTGCCCGACGTTGCCGACCAGATGGGAATAATTGCTTCATGATCCAACGGGCCGAGCAGCCGTGCTTCCGCCTCACCCCGGATCGACGCCTTGACGACGGTCAAGCGCTTGGTGTTGGGATCCCACGCCAGATAGACGAAGGCGTAGGTTCCGCGGCCCAGCGCGTCGACGATATGGTATTGCTCTAACTTTTCGCCAGGCTTGGGAAACCGCACTTCCCTTGGGGGCTTTTCTTGGGCTTGACGCTTGGCAAAGTGATGTCCCCGAATGACGTTAAGCAGGTGGGCCTTATGGTCCGGAAACTGGGCACAGAACTTTTCGTCGTCTAAGACCTCGCCCTTTTTTTCCCGGAGGCAGTATTCCTCGTAGGCCAGGTCCACCACAATCCGCCTGTCCAGCAGCAAGTGCGGAAATTCGCTGAGCGCTCCCAGCGTGTCCGGAGGTTGTCCACCGCGCCAGCCCTGGACAATATTTTCGGCCAATGCCCACGACGCCGTAACAAGACTGGGCCGGAGTAATGAAGACCCCGGCTCCCCCTCCGGGATCGCAGCCGGCAAGCAGGAAGAAAAGACTTCGGTTTGATCACTGGCTCGATTCACCATTCGAACCCTTCCAACAGGCAATGCAGCATGCGCTGCACCACTTTGGGATGCATGCGGAAGCGCCGGGCGATCTCGCGGTGCGTGTACCCATCGCGCAGCAAGTCCAACATTTCTTGTTGCATCGGCGGCAACGCGGCGCGAATCTCCTCCCAACGCTCTTCGGCCATTAGCGTCTGGCTCGGCGTCGGTTCGCGGCCTATTGCGCACCGCTCGGCTTGTTTGGTCCACGAGTCGCGTTCCACGGCCGCGTGCTTTTGCGTGTGTAAGCGCTGGCGGCTCGTGTCGATCACCTTATTCCGAGCCATAGCGCAAAGGTAGCGCTCCAGTTCCACCGGGGATTGGAACGGTCCCGGCTCTTCCGATCGGGTAAAGAATGACCCCCAGACCGATTGCAAGAAATCGTCCGATTCAAACTGCCGCCGCAGCTTGGGATCAAGACACCGGCGCACCACCCGCCGCAGCTTTTCCGAGTGCTTGGCGCACAAGCGCCGGGCCGCGTCGTCGTTGCCGGCGCGCGCTTGCTGCAACAGCAGTTCAAATTCAGTGTCTGGGGAGTCCATCAGGCAAGTCTACTTCATGAAGACCTATTTCGTCGGAAAGAAGGCGGTACCTACGCTCCATTTTCAGATAAGCGAGATTGCTATCAAATTACGCTCCAAACCGGCAACCCGCAAGGGAGAATCGGGCGAAATGGGCGAGCGCGTCAATCGCTATTCCGTCAGCTCCGCAATCAGGACGGTAGTATCGTCAAGAGCCGCGCGGTCCGCACGGAAGTCTGTCAGTTGTTCGACCAGCCGCTGGGCCATCACCGCCGCGGGCATTGCGCCAGCTTGGCGCAAGAAGGCTTCCAGCCGCTCCGGACCGAAGTTCTCATCCCCGGAGTTACGGCATTCGATTACACCGTCGGTGTACAGGCACAGCCGGTCGCCCGGTTCCAGACGAATGCTGCGCTCCTCGTAACGCGTATCGGGCAGGATGCCGAGCATCATGCCATTGACCGCCAAGGGCTCGATGGTTTCCCGGGCCGGCTGGTAGCGCAACGGCGGCGGGTGGCCGGCGTTGGCATAGCGGAAGTCGCGATTCTTGCGATCCAGCACGCCGAAGAACGCTGTCACGAACCGCTCATCGGTAAGCCCCTGCAAGCGGCGGTTCATGACCGAGAGAACCTCGGCAGGCTTAACGGTGCTTTTGGCAACCGCGGCGAAGGCGAAGCGGGCCATGATGGCCACCATCGCCGCCGGGATGCTGTGCCCGGAAGCGTCTGCAATGAGGATTCCCAGGTGGTTGTCGTCGGGCAGGGCAAAGTCGTAGTAGTCGCCGCCGAGCGGGTCAAGCATTTCATAATGAATGCCCCAATGCAATTCCGGCCAGCCGGGTGGGGCCCCCGGTGAGAGCAGTCGCGACTGGAGCCGGCCGGCGATCTCCATATTTTGTTGCATTTCACGGCCGTGGGCGGACACTTCGTCGTACAACCGCTGAAGTTCGCGGGTGCGGTCTTCCACCACCTGGTTGAGATGCTCGTTGCGCATTGCGATGAGATTGCGGGCCGACAGAATGCCCACGATCCGGCTTTCCTCGATCACCGGCAAATGGCGAACATGCTCGCGCTCCATCATTACCATCGCCTCTTCCCAGCCGGCGTCAGCCGCGATGGTATGCGGATTGCGCGTCATCCACTCGGCCACAGCCCGCTGCCGCCAGCCCGGCGCCGATTCGGTGGCGCGGCGCAGGAAATCGCGCTCGGTGAAGATACCCTGAATACTTCCCTGGTCGCCGACCAGCACCGCCCCAATCCGCCGCGCGCTCATCAAGCGCAACACGTCTTGCACCGACGTGTTCGGCGTCACTACAACCGCATTCCCGGTCATTACTTGGCGAATCGTAATCTCTTGCGCGCTCATTGCCCTTCCATTCCGCAACCGATATGTGCGAAGACCGATTGTAATTGTTCGCAACGCGATTCGCTAGCGGAGAGACCGTTTTTTTCGAAGGATTTTTTGTCTGAGAGCCTGACTATTGCCAGCCAAAGCGACGAAAGGCGATCGTCGCAATCATGTTCCAGACCACCGCCAGCAGCGCGGCCATGACCAGCTCGATGTATTCCGTGTGCTCAATGCTATCGGTCACGGCGGCGTACAGTAACCGCGGACCGTGGAATTCGAGGAACAGATGCGGTAGCACGGGAACCTGGTTCTGCTGAAAGATGAGCACGAGCATCGTGATCACCAGCATATAACAGAGCGCGATCATGCTGGCCGAGCGCTGCGTCTTGGCCACGCAGGCAATCGTCATGCCGATGCCGAGGGAGCCGAATGCCAGGATCACCAGCGTGACCCAGAAAAACCAGTGGGCTAGCAAGCCGGGCGTAGTGATTCCGCCGAGCAACGCCGCAAACGCAATCGCAATGCCCGGGTAAAAAATGAGCTTGGCAGCGACAATCTCAAACGGCGAGGCCGGCGAGAGCGCCTGGGCCAACAGCACGCCGTGCTCACGCTCATCACAGGTCATCGAAGGAAGGAGATACACGCAAAAGAAGAACAGCGCGAAGAGCATCAAGACCGAAGCAATGGTCGTGCGTGTGCCGACGGGCTTGGATTCCAAAGGCGAGCGCTCGAACGTAAGTTCCGGAATGTCGATGTCCTTGGCCAGGTCCGGTGGCAATTTCGACTTCACTGCCGCCACTTGCTCGAGGAACTGCTGGTGCGATTCGCGCCAGACCCAGCTATCGTCGGCTTCGTCCGCCGGCAAATGCAGCTGCGTGCGCTGCTCCGGCGGCACGGCTGCCAACACTTGCTGAACGCGGGAGCGAAAATATTCGCGCGTCGTGCGCCAGAACCAGTTCTCGTACGGAGCGATCACGGTGCGGTCATCACCGGGGTACCAGCTCCAGACCTTCGGTTTCCCATTGGCATCGGGCCCGTTGCGAATCTGGATGGCGGCGACGGAGAGCGGGTAGCGGATCGTTCGATCGCCAATCCCCGCATAAGTACTTGGCACATATTGAAAGTGAATCTGCGACTTGAGTTCGTCGGGAACGTGCTGCTTCAAATAATCGATCCACGGATCCTCCTGCCAGTAATCGATGTAGCAGTGGTGCACGCCCTTGATGAGCCCGCTGCCGGAAAGCAGCGCCGAGCTATCGTCGAATACCGCCACGAGCAGCGCCAGGCCCAAGAGCAGCGCCACCAGAGCAATGCCACCGCGATTGGACGCATGCCGCAAGGCTTCTTTATAAATCAGGGTTCGCAGGATATGCCAGCGCATGAGCGAGAGGCCCAGGGGATTGCAAGAAATTCATGGGCCAAGCCGGCGCATAGGCCGAACTTGCAACACGGAAGCGGTCTGGCCATCCTGCTCAACACGAAACGTCACAGCTCGGGGCGGCACAAAGGTTATTCGCCTTCGGCCGGGTCGCGACTCGCCTTCGTTGGCGGCATTGCGGCGCAGTCGCTGTTCCAGCACCGTCACTGCTCCCGTAACTGCCGCGCGGCCGGCAGAATTCGCCGCCGTCCAGATGCTGGTCAATTCATCGAGGGCTCGGCGCTCCCAGCGCACACGGAACATCAGGCTTTCTCCAAATTCTTTAGATGCTCCAAGACTTGTTCCGTAGTGTACCACTCATTGGATTGCTCACGCCGTTGAAGCTCTTCCTCGGTCGCCTCGGGGCCGGCCGGTTCCCAGCATGCCAGATCCGTTGCGGGAACGAAACAACCCAGAACATGGCCGGACGGATCGCAGAATTCCACCACCTCTCGCAATGATTGACGCTTCGCCGCTAAGCTCGAATCCAGCGTTATCTGTGACATAACCGAAGCACCTTGGTTTCAGATTGAGGGGAAACCTGTGTTATTCTACTTGTGCACGACACTTCATGAAAGTCAAATGGAGTGCCGTTCGTCAATCAAACTCCGAGCCCGTCAACTTCAGGAACGCGGCATGAAAATCGAACTCGCGGGTCTGCAGACTGGCGATCCTGCCGGCCGCGACATGCTCCGCCAGCCGGGCCAGGTCTTCCACGTTATCCATATCGAAGACGAGCTTCGTCTCGTCCGCCAGAATCACGTCGGCCTTGCGCTCGTGATGCTCGCGCCGCAGCAGAAAGGGTGAGCCCAAGGCGACCAGGTTCCCCTTGCAGAGAATGGCCACCCGGGTGCAGATCTCCTGCACTTCGAGCATGTTGTGCGTGGTCATGACAATCGTGCAGCCGGTGGTGAGCAACCCGAGCAAAATGCGATGGACCAGCGCTGCCGAATGGATGTCGAGGTTGGCCGTGGGTTCGTCAAGATACAGCAGCCGCGGCCGATGGAGGAGGGCCCGGGCAATCAACAGCTTCTTCCGCATGCCGAGCGAGTAGCCGCCGACCTTTTGATCGGCCGCTTCATCGAGTTCCACCATGTGCAGGCATTCGTCAATGCGCTCGGCCGGCACGTTGTACAAGCCGGCGAAGATTTGCAGGTTCCGCCGCCCCGTGAAGTCGTCGAAATGGTTGACCCGGTCGGGCACGTACCCGAATTCCGGCTTGATGCTCGACCAGCCCGATACGACATCGTGGTCGAATATGGTGACCGTCCCTTCAGACGGCTGGCGCTGGCCGATCAGCACTTTGATGGTAGAACTCTTGCCGGCCCCGTTGGGTCCGAGCAGGCCGAAGAGTTCGCCGCGAAAAATGTCGAGGTTGAGTCCATGCACTGCCGTATAAGCGCCGTAGCGAATGACGAGGTTCTTGATCTGAATGACGGCTTCAGTGTCCATGTTCAAGAAGATTTCTCCCCTCGCCCCTTGCGGGAGAGGGGTCGGAGGTGAGGGGTTGCGGACTGATTGGTCGCCGCCGCTTACCCCTCACGCCAACCTCTCCCCAAGAGGCGAGGGAGATGTTAAACCACATTGAAATATTTCGCCTGCGGATGATGCACCACGAGTGCCGTGGTCGATTGCTCCGGCTCCAGTTGGAAGCTCTCGGTCAACGCCAGGCCGATCCGCTCCGGTTGCAGTAGCGTAAACAACTTTGCCTGATCTTCGAGCGAAGGGCAAGCCGGATAGCCAAAAGAATAGCGGCAACCGCGGTAATGCTTCTTGAACAGCTTGCGAATATCGGGCGAATCCTCGGTCGCAATGCCCCAGATTTCGCGTAACCGCTTGTGGAAATACTCCGCGAGCGCTTCGGCCGATTCCACGCCAAGGCCGTGCAGGAACAGGTAATCCTGATATTGGCCCTTCTCGTAAAGCTCCTTAGTGCGCCGACTGATTTCCGCGCCCATGGTCACGGCCATGAACGCCACCACATCGGTCTGGCCGCTCGATTTCGGCACCAAGTAATCGCTCAGGCACAGCCCCTCGGCATCTTCCTGGCGCGGAAAGGTGAAGCGCAGCCGTTCGCTTTGCCGGTCGCCTTCCAGGATAATCAGATCATCGGCTTCCGACACACACGGGAAGAAACCGTAAACGACGGCCGGCCGCAAGACTTTCTCGTCGAGGCACCAGCGCTGCAGCCGGCGCAAGGCCGGCTCGGCTACCTCCTGCATCTGCCGCTCGTAGTCCTTCGGGTCAACCCCGCTCTTGACGAATTGCCATTGGGTGCTGAAGAGCGTGCGCTCATTCAGGTAATGGAAGACTTCTTCCATGCTGATGCCGCCGACCACGCGGCTGCCCCAAAACGGCGGCTGGGGAATATTCGGCGCCGGCCTCAGCTCGGAGGGCCTTCTGGGTCGTGGAGCATGCACCGTGCAACATGTCGCCGGTTGGCGCTCGGGCTCCGGCTTTGACGGCAGCACCACGGCATCGTCGGCCGTGACCTCGGCGCCGGAGCATAGCTCATCCATGATCCGCAGGCCGGTGAACGCGTCTTCGCCGTAGAATACCCGGCCGCGGTAGAGGCTCGCCAAATCCTGCTCCACGTAACGGCGATTGAGGGCTGCCCCACCACAAATCACGGGGATCGTCACGCCGCGTTCGTTCAGCGTGTGCAGATCTTCGCGCATCACGACCGTCGACTTGACCAACAGGCCGCTCAGGCCGATGGCATTCACCTGATGATTTTCAGCAGCGTGCAGAATATTCTCAATCGGCTGCTTGATGCCGAGATTGAAGACTTTGTAGCCATTGTTGGTGAGGATGATATCGACCAGGTTTTTGCCGATGTCGTGCACGTCGCCCTTCACTGTGGCCAGCACGATCTTGCCTTTCTCGGTGCCTTCCACCTTCTCCATGAATTGTTCGAGGTGCGCGACGGCCGCTTTCATCACCTCGGCCGACTGAAGCACGAACGGTAACTGCATCTGCCCGCTGCCGAACAGGTCGCCGACGACTTTCATGCCGTCGAGCAGGATCGTGTTGATGATTTCGAGCGGCGCGTAAGTTTCGCGGGCCTTGTCGAGATCGGCAATCAGCGTTTCGCGGCGGCCCTGAATGATCGCCTGCTTGAGGCGCTCTTCCACCGTGTCGCCGAGGCTATGACTAGTCTTCTTCGACGACTCACCCTTCTTCGACTTGTAATGCTCGATGATCTGTTGCAGCGGATCGCCCTTCGAGCGGTCGTTGAAGATCAGCCGTTCGGCAATCTCCCGTCCCGCATCGTCGATTTGCGTAAGCGGGATGATTTTGGCGGCGTGGAGAATGGCAGAATCGAGGCCGTGCTCGAGCGCATGGTGCAGGAAAACGCTGTTGATCACTTGCCGCGGATACGGATCGAGGCCGAAGCTGACATTGCTCAGGCCCACGTGCGTAAGCGCGCCGGGCAATTCCTGCTTGATGCGCTTGATGGCGTTCAGCGTCTCCAGCGCGCTGTTGCGCAGGTCTTCCTGGCCGGTCGTCACCGGAAAGACGAGCGGATCGAACAGCAAATCTGTCGGCGGGATGCCGTATTCCTGCGTAACGATATCGTAAATCCGCTTCGCCACCTGGAATTTCCAGTCAGCCGTCGTCGCCTGGCCTTGCTCGTCAATCGAAAGCGCCACGAGGGCGGCCCCATAGCGCCGGGCCAGCGGCACCACGCGGTCGATCTTGCTGCGGCCTTCTTCCAGGTTGATCGAGTTGATGATTGCCTTGCCGGAAATGCGCTTCAGGCTCGCTTCGAGCACCTGCCATTCCGTCGAGTCGATCATCAGCGGCACGCGGATGACTTCGTTGTAGCGGCGCACGACTTCGGTCATGTCGCGCACTTCGTCGCGGCCCACGTAGGCGGTACATACATCCAGAACATGCACGCCTTCGCGCTCCTGTTCGCGGCCCATCTCGACCAGGCCGTGCCAGTCTTCCTTTTCGAGCAACTGCTTGAACTTCCGGCTGCCGTTGGTGTTGGTGCGCTCGCCGACCAACAGCGGCCGCGGCTCCTGCAAAAGGCTCATCGACGCATGCAAGCTCGACACGGCCGGCTCAAACACCGGTTGTCGCGTAGCAGGCTTCGCACCGCGCAGCGCCTGCACCACGGTGGCCAGATGCTCCGGCGTGGTGCCGCAACAACCGCCGACGATGTTGACGCCGTATTCGCGCACAAAGCGTTCGAGCCATTCGGTGAGGCCCGCCGGCGACAGCGGGAACACCGTTTTGCCGTTGATGTTCTCCGGCAAGCCCGCGTTCGGCAAGCAACTGATGAAGCGCCGGCAATACTGGCTCAGGTGCCGAATATGGCTCAGCATGTCGGCCGGGCCCAGCGCACAGTTCATGCCGATGACATCGACTTCCGGGAATGCTTCGAGTGTGGTGAGCGCGGCCGCGATGTCGCTGCCGGTGAGCATTGTGCCTTGTTCCAGAATCGTGACCTGCACCATGAGCGGTAGCTTCACGCCTATTTCGCGCATGGTGTCGAGCGCGCAGATCAGCGCGCACTTGGCCTGAAGAATGTCAAAGCAGGTTTCGACCAGGATAACGTCGGAGCCGCCTTCGATCAGGCCGCGCATTTGCGGCCGGTAGCAGTCGTAAAGCTCGTCGAAAGAAATGGCGATGCTGGGTTCATTCAGCGACGGTTGCTTGGTGCCGGGGCCGATGGAGCCAATGACGAAGCGCGGCCAGTCTGGTGTGCTAAACTCGTCTACCGCTTGCCGGGCCAGTTGCGCCCCAAGCCGATTCAATTCCAGCGTTTTGTCGGCCAGGCCGTATTCCGCGAGCACGTGCCGGCTGCCGTTAAACGTGTTCGTTTCCACCGCATCGCAGCCGACGGCCAGGAAGGAGCGGTGAATATCGAGAATCCACTCCGGCCGCGTGAGGCTGATGACATCGCTCAGGTTGAGGTTCTTCTCGCCGCCCCAGTCGGCACTGGTCGGCTCCTTGCGATGGATGCTCGTCCCCATCGCCCCATCGAGGATGACGACGCGCTCGCGCAGCAGAGAAAGAAAGTCGTTGGGCATGAACCGGAGGCCTCTTCTTCTTAATTTCAGTATAGGCCCCGTACGCCCTATTCGGCCTACCGAAATCAGCAGTCATGGCGGCGATTTAGCAGAAAATAGCACAATACTGATATGGATTCCAGACACGGCGGCGGGGTTCAGGAGGAATTTAACTACGGACGCGCGGCGCTGGCAATTTAATTGCGACGCGCGATCCGTTATTGAAGATATCCGTACATTCGGTTCCAAATCACCTTGGCGGGTCGATTGGCCAAAAGGAAATCTCACCCGCCGCCGAAGTGCGATTCAATATCCAACGTCACCGTGGCGATGTTGCTGTCGTTGGTGCCGTCGGTCGCATAGTACGTGAACGTCACCGTGCCGGTGAAACCGGCATCGGGGGTGTACGTGAACGAACCATCGGCATTCAGCGTGAGCGTGCCGGAACTCGGTTGCGACACCAGAATGGCCGTCAGCGGGGCATTCGTGGGGC
>DATGHS010000176.1:0-2111 GCA_035307785.1 Gemmataceae bacterium | reverse complement strand
GTTCTGCCCGGATTATTGGGTGTCACATGAAGACGTTTTTGAAAATGGCAACGTCGTCGCGGTGTTCGGCGCAGCGGGAGGCACGATCAGTGTGAGCGGGACGCTTATGGCCGAGAACAAATGGCAGACGCCGGCGGCCTGGCAAGGGGTGGTGGAAAAAGGCTTGATCAAAGAATGGCGTGTTTATGCCGATAACAAGCCCGTGTACGACATCATGGCCAAAACGGCGTTGCGGTAAATTAGGTCCAGAGGCCCATTTTGGCAGAAGAGCGCAGCACGCAGCGAGCAATGAGCCCTGGCTCGGTCGGATCGATCCGGCTGCTTGGCGTTCCCATTCGCTTGCACTTTACCTTCGTGCTGCTGCTGATTTTTCTGATCGTGATCGCGCTGGGATCCAACCAGTCGGCGGCGAACTACACGCTATTCATGCTGGCCCTCATCGTATCGGTGCTGCTGCACGAATTCGGGCATGCCCTCGTAAGTTCTCTATACGGCATCCGAACGCTAGAGATCGTGATGTTTCCCATCGGCGGAGTGGCGCGGTTGGAACGGCCCGCCAAGCCCAGTGAGGAGTTTTGGATCGCGCTCACTGGTCCAGTGATAAATCTCGCGGTTGCCGGCCTCATTTTCATGGTGCTCTTTTGGCAGCACAGGGCCGTGAACTTCTTCGCGCTGGAGCAGCCTGCGGATGGGAACCTGGCCGATCGCATCGCGCTTGGCAATCTGATTCTAGCCGGCTTTAATCTGTTGCCGGCATTTCCGATGGACGGCGGACGAATGTTGCGCGCCATTCTCGCGCGCTTGAAATCCGAATACGAAGCCACGCGAATCGCCACCTGGTCGGGCCGAATGCTGGCCATCAGCATGGGATTGTACGGATTCATTTATATGCCAATGCTCGCTTTCGTCGCCTTCTTCATCTATCTCGGCGCGGCCAATGAAGGCGCCGCCTCACGCGGCCGGTCACTCACTCAAGGCATTCCGGTGCGAGCGGCCATGGTGACCGAATATCACACGCTGGCACACGGCAGCACGATTCGCGACGCGGCTAGCCTGCTGCTTTCTACCTCGCAGCAGGATTTTCCCGTGATGCTCGGCGATCAGGTGATCGGACTGCTTGGGCGCACGGCTCTGCTGCGGGGCATGGCGCTGGAAGGCCCAGAGGCGTACATAGCCGGTTTTATGGAACGCGAATTCAACAGCCTTCCTCCCGACCAGGATTTGGCTGAAGTATTGCCCATGATGGCCCACGCCGGGGCATGCGCGCTGGTAATGCAGGACGGCCGGCTGCTAGGGCTCCTGACATCCGAGAATTTGTCGCAGTTTCTCCTGCTTCGAAGCGTTGGATTGGAGCCGGCGGAAGGATAAAACACGGAAATGCGATGGTTAGCTAAGATTTGCTTCGTTCTCTTGGCGGCCGCGGGCCTCCTATGCGCGGCGAATATAAAACTCTACCTGAAGGACGGGAGCTACCAACTGGTACGGGAGTACAAGGTGGAAAATGACCGGGTGCGTTTGTTGAGCACGGATCGGGGCGAATGGGAAGAGATCCCGCTGGAACTGGTCGATCTGCAGAAAACACAGGCCGAAATCAAGAGCCGCGAGGATGCCGTGCGTGAAGAAGCAGCGGCGAACGCCGCCGAAGAGAAAGCCGAACGGGACGCGCGCAAGGAGGTGGAACAGATCCCCGTTGCCGAAGGCGTTTATCTGATCGAGGGCGGCAAGCTGATCCCTATTAAGCCGGGTGAGTCGAAGATCGTCAACGACAAGACACGAACCGTGCTGAAGGTCTTGAGCCCGATTCCGTTGGTGTCCGGGAAGGCCACGCTGGAGTTGGATGGCCCTCACGCACCGGCCGGAACGCCCAATCGGGAGCCCGAATTCTATATCCGCCTTTCGGCCGAGGAGCGCTTCGGGATTGTCCGCATGGGCGAACATAAAGGCAATCGGGTGGTGGAGAAGCTCACCATCGTGCCTGTCTCGAAAGAAACCGTGGAAGAACCGGACTTGGTAGCGACGTTCCGCAAGCAGGTGGCGGACGGGCTTTTCAAAATCTGGCCCGAGAAGCCGCTCGAACCCGGCGAGTACGCAGTGGTCGAATACACCGACGG
>DATGHS010000175.1:0-15763 GCA_035307785.1 Gemmataceae bacterium | reverse complement strand
CGATTCCTTTGAACTCAGTGCAGCACGCGTTCCGGATCATCGAATTCGCCCACCGGTGGAGGCGACTAAAAAGGCGGCCAAACTTTTGCTCAACGCGAAAAACCCCGCCATCCTTGCCGGCAGCCGGGCCGCTGAAAGCGGCGGCATCGCGGCACTCGTCAGTGTGGCCGAAATACTGGGTGCCAAAGTCTTCACCGAATGCACGACGATTCACGGCCGACATCCGTTCCCGACCAATCATTCACTGGCCGGCGAACGGCTTGTCTATTGGGCACCGGATTTGCGCAAGCAACTCGATGGCTTCGACGTGCTGTTCGTCATCGGCATGAATCTGCTGCGGATGTACATTCACCACGAACTGGAACGACCAATTCCGGAAAGCTCTCGAATCGTTCACCTTGATTCGAATGCATGGGAAATCGGCAAGAACTACGGCGTCGAAGTCAGCCTGCTGGGGGATCCGAAAACGGGCCTGGAAGAACTAGCTGCAGTGCTGTGCGACCAGATATCGGCCGCTCAGAAAGAGTTAGCGCTCGCCCGCAATGTCCAGCACGCACAAAGCCGGCAGCAGTCCCGGGAATCGCTTCAGCGGAAAACTGCCGAGCAAGCTTCCCTGCGGCCCCTGACGCCCATGGTCATGATGTCGGCTGTTGCGCAAGCCTTGCCAAGAGATGTCGCCATTGTCGATGAAGGCATTACGACAACCGGAACCTGGCTCGAGCGGCTTGGCGCGCTGCCCGACCCTTATGGCTACTTCGGCCAGCGCGGCTGGGCGCTCGGTTGGGGCCTTGGCTTCGCGCTGGGCGTGAAGTTGGCCTGGCCGCAGCGGCCGGTGCTTGCCCTCATCGGCGACGGTGCTTCGCTTTATGGCATCCAAGCGCTGTGGACTGCCGCGCACCACAACATTCCGGTCACGTTCGTCATTTGTAACAACGCCCAGTACAAGATCCTGAAAGACTGTGGCGAACTGATGCCATTGCCACAGATGAAAGAGCGCCGCTATCTGGCCATGGACCTCGTGCAGCCGGAGATTGACTTCCTGTCACTGGCCAAAGGCTTCGGCGTCGAGGCGCTGCGAATCAGCGAGCCGGAGCAATTGACCCAACTCGTTGGTCAATCGTTGCGCGAGAACCGCTTGCAACTTTTCGACGTCGCGGTGGGCAAAAGTTTGTAGTGACCCGCTTTAGCGGGTCGATTTGACCGGCTGAAGCCGGTCACTACGAACAAATCTTGGACCGTCTTTATCGCAATTCGGATTGTGGCAATAAGCCTTCCCGATTACCATCAGGAATGGAATTGTCGAACCATCGAAGCCGTGATCTGGCGAATGTATAAGGAGCCTCAGAATGTTGGCGCGAATTGGCATGTTGGCCTTGGTCCTCGTTGGATTCGGCCCGGCCCTGCTGCCGGCACAAGAATCGAAAGACAAGAAATCAAGTGGTCAAGTCGGGGAAATGCTGCCCGGCCCCTTCCCCAGTTACAATGTCACGGGGAACCGAGCGAAGACTCTTCATTGCCTGGTCATCGAGCATGAACTCAACCCCACTGTGGCCGTCTTTTGCGTGAACGTTGACGCCAAGCAGCCGCCCGAGCCGCTCAAGACCCTGCTCACCAAGCTTGAGGCGATGACCGCCGCCAATAAGGCCGCAAAGTTCGGCGCGTTTGCCATTTTCCTAAACCTCGAGAAAGAGTTCTACCAGGACAACACCCGCGAAGCAAAGATCGCCGACCTGGAGGGCCTGTCGGAGAGCCTGAAATTGAAAGACGTCGTTCTCGGTCTGGAGCGGCCCGATTGCCCAGCAGCGGTGAGCTACGGGATTGGAAAAGAAGATAAGATCGTGGTGCTGGTGTATAACCGGCACAAAGTGCTCGCGCGCTTCACATTTACCGACAAAAAGCCGATGACCGACGCCGACGTGAACGCCATCCTCGACGAAGCGTCCAAGACGCTGCCGGCGAAGAAATAGCGCCATTTGGTAGCGGAATTCTCTCGAATTCCGCTTGAGACATCGGAATTCTCACGAAATTCCGCTACACCGAACCGCGTTTCGCTATTCACCGTCTGCGCGCTACAATAGGAGTATGGACGACTCCTTTGATCCGCAGGCGCTGTTTCGCCAGGGGCAGATGTATGCTCGGCGCGGCGAATTCTTGAAAGCCATCGATTCCATCACGCTGGCCATCGAGCAAGACGCCTTTCGGCCAGAATACTTTTTCGAGCGCGGCAACTGTTTCACGGCCATTGAGGAACTAAGCGACGCCATTGCCGACTACGGCGTGGCGCTTGACATCGATCCGGAGTTCGCGGCCGCTTGGCACAACCGTGGCACGGCTCGGGCCGACTTTGGCGAACTGCAGGACGCCGTTGCCGATTATGACAAAGCCATTCGGCTAACTCCCGACGATCCCGATCCCTACAACGGCCGCGGCGTTGCCCTGGCCCGAATGGACGACACCGAAGCCGCGCTCGAGGACTTCTGCAAGGCCTTGGAGCTGGACCCAAGTTCCACGCGGATTCTGTTCAATCGTGCCAACGCCTACACGGCGCTGGAGCGGCACCAGGAAGCGATTGAAGATTACAATGCCGCCATCAAGCGTTCGCCATTTCACGCACGATCTTATCTCTATCGCGGCACTAGCTGGCTTGCTTTAGGGAAACACGGCAAAGCCATTGACGACTTTTCGACCGTGCTGCGCATGGAAGGGACCAATGCCGAGGCGTTCTATCAGCGCGGCCGGACCCATTTGGATCAGCGCGACTTCGACGCCGCGTTTGCCGATCTGAATCGAGCCGTGAAACTGGCGCCGAGTCATGCGTCTTCGTGGAACCTGCGTGGCGTGGTGCTGGCCCAGAGCGGAAAACATGAAGCTGCGCTTCAGGACTTCAACAAAGCCATCGAACTTGATCCAGAACTGGTATCGGCCCACTTCAATCGCGGCTTGGCGCACTTTCAGCACAAAAACTGGCCTGCGGCCCTGGCCGACTTCACGGCCACGATCGAACTCGATCCGCGTCATGCCCCCGCGTGGAATCTCCGGGCATCGGTGCACTTGCAACAGGGCGACAAGTTGGCCACGATAGCCGACCACGCGCGCGGGCTGGAGATCAACCCCGATGATGCACTGGCCCACAACCACCTGGCGTGGATCAGCGCGACGGCGCCGGAAGCGGAGTTGCGCGACGGCCGGCAAGCCGTGGAGCATGCCCGGCGCGCCTGCGAGCTTACCGGCTGGAAGGTGGCGGGCTTCTTGGACACACTCGCAGCTGCCTTGGCCGAGAACGGAGACTTCGACGAGGCGGTGCGCTACCAGCAAGAGGCGATCCATTTGGTGTCGGAACCCGAGCGGCCGGAATATCAATCGCGGTTGGATTTGTATCGGGGCGGAAAGCCGTTCCGAGATGTGTGATGGTTAGCCGCGAGGCGCAGTCTTCGGAGCCGAGCGCGTCCGCACAGCCGCGCTCGGCTCCGAAGACTGCGCCTCGCGGCTAACCCAGTTTAAGTCCCATATCAATGCGCCGAAGCGTTTCTTCGCGGCCCAAAATCGCGAGCGTGTCGAACAGGCCGATGCCCACTTCCACACCGGTGACTGCCACGCGCAATGGATGCACCAAATCGCCGGCCTTAAGGTTTTTTTCGGCGCAATAATCGTGCAGCAGCTTCTCAAGAGCCGGCGCGTCAAATTGCTCCGCCGCTTGCAATCTCGGCACAAAGCCACGGAGAACATCGGCCGCCCCGGCTTTCTTGAGCTTCTTGGTGACGGCTTTCTCATCGTAAATGGGATCGTTGCGGAAGAATGGGCCGCCGTAGATCAAGACGTCGCTGAACAGCTTAATCCGGTCACCGCTTGCCTCCAGCACGCGTCCGAGTTTCACTAGCTCGGCGGGGCTTGGGGGGTCGGCGATCATGCCGGCCCGCCTTAGGAACGGAATGCAGCCCTGCACTTTTTCCGGCATCGGTAATAGCTTCATGTATTCGCCGGCAAGCCAGTACAACTTGTCGGGGTCGAAGCGGGCCGGTGAGTCGTTCACGCGCTCCAGGCCGAAGTTCGCGATCATTTGATCCAGCGGAATAAACTCCGTCTTGTCGTCGAGCGACCAACCGAGCCGGCCCAGGTAATTCACTACTGCGGCGGGCAAATAGCCCATTTCGCGATAGAAGGCGACGGTCACCGGATTCAAGTCGTCGCGGCTTTCGATCTGCTCATCGGTCCAACCGATGGCGTGCAGCTTGGCGCGAATTTCCGGCGTCAAAAATTTCTTCATGTCGCGCTTGCTGAGCTTTTTGTTCGAATTCGGCTCATTGATAACCGGAACATGACCGAATTTCGGCAGCTCGGCTCCCAGAGCTGCAAACATGGGGACCTGCACATAAGTGTTCGAAAGATGCTCGCGGGCGCGGATGACGTGCGTGATCTTCATGTCTACGTCATCGATCACACTGGCGAAGTTGTAGAGCGGGCGGCCGTCGACGCGCAGGATCACCGGATCGCCGATCAAGTCGGTTTTCTGAACACAATGTCCGCAAATAAGGTCTTCAACGATTGACTCCTGTCCTAACGGAATCTTGAAGCGCAACGTGGTGGGCTTTTCGCGATATAGTCGCACGCACTCTGACGCGGGCGTGTGGCGATGCGGTCCACGGTGAATATAGGGCCGTTTTGCGGCCTCCGCGGCTTTGCGATCAGCTTCCAATTCCTCTTTCGTCATGTAATCGGGATAGGCATCGCCGGTTTCAAGCAACTGCATGGCCGCAACCGTGTATCTTTCGGACCGTTGCGACTGAAAATAGGGCGCGCATGGTCCGCCGATTTCCGGACCTTCGTCCCAATTCAGGCCCAGCCAGCGGAAGCCATCGAGAATGGGCTGCAAGGCTTCCGGCCTGTTGCGCTCCGTGTCGGTATCATCGATGCGCAGAATGAACTTGCCGCCATGTCGATGCGTGAGGAGCCAGTTGAAAAGGGCGGTGCGCACTCCACCAATGTGGAGGTAGCCGGTAGGACTGGGAGCGAAGCGGGTGCGGATCATTGCGAATCAAAGGTCGGAGGTCAGAGGTCAGAGATCAGAGGTCAGAGATCAATACTGAGTACTCAGTACTCGCTTAATGACTCTCGTTCGTAACATTTGGTTCGCCAATCGCCAATCGGCAATTGCCAATCAACAATCGGCAATCACTTCTCATCCAGCCAATGCAAAATGATCGCCGCGAAATAGGTGCTGCCAACGAACGAGGGCTTGCCGGGCTGCACGCCGTAGCCGCCATCTTCGTTGCGGCACTTGGCGATGAACTCGCGGAGCTTCGCTTCTTTGGTTGGAGTGCTCTTCAGCATGTGGTAACAGCGCAGCACGCGGTAGCTGGTTTCGAGATCGGAAGCCCCGGAATCGTCTTTGCCGAAAGCGCCGTCGGCATTCTGATTCTTATTCAGGATATCGATGACATTCTCTGGATGCTCGACCTCTCCGCCGAGACGCAGAATGGCGACCAAAGTTCCGCCAGTTGCCCGAGCAATTTCGGCGCCTTTGCCGTAGCTGCCATCGGGGTTGGCCTTGCCGTGAAGGTGCCGATACCAGCGTTCGGCATGGGTGTCAAGTTTTCCCGCGGCTTCCATACCCGCTGCAGCCATGCGCATTTCTTCAAACTCCTGCGCATGTTCACCCAGCCAAGCGACGCTTATTCCCAATGGTAGATCCGAACCGACTTCCTTCGCGGCCATCACGCCAATGGCCGTGCTGATGACGTCGGGCTTGCCGCCCGGTTGATCGCTGAAAGCGCCCGTTTCAGCGTAGTAACAACTGCGCACGAACTTGGCTGCCGCCGCTTTGTCTCTTGGCTCGCTACCGAAGTACTTCAGCGCTCGCAGTGCGGATGTCGTAGCGCGCAAGCTGCCTTTCGGATCTTTATCAATGCGCGTATCCACCGGCGCGGGCGCGAATCCGCCATCCACAAGCTGCAACTCCTGCACGAACTTGATGGTGGCTTTCTTTTGCTCGGGGGTTTGGGCAAGCAGCGCCGTTGGGACCGTCAAAACTAAAAGAAGGCCGAAGACTTTGCGCATCGGATTCTCCCCATAATAACCCGCGAGGCTCGAAGACTCGCCTCGCGGCTTGGTTGGTGCGACGGCTCATTGTTTCGGCCGAAACGCCTTGACCACCGTTTCGTTCGTCGTCAAATACGGCCCCTCGATCAAATCGATACAGTACGGAATCGCGGGAAACACTGCCAGCAGGCAATCGCGGATGGCGCTCGGCTTGCCGGGCAAATTCACGACTAGCGATTGGCCGCGAATTCCGGCGATCTGCCGCGACAGGATCGCCGTCGGCACGAACTTTAGCGACACGGCACGCATGAGTTCACCGAAGCCGTCGAGTAACTTGTCGCAAACCGCTTCGGTGGCTTCCGGCGTCACATCGCGTCGCGCCGGCCCGGTACCGCCGGTGGTTACGACCAGGCTGCAATGTTCCTCATCGCAAAGTTGTTTCAGCGTGCTTTCGATCAGGGCCTGCTCGTCGGGGATTATTCTCGTGACGTGCTCCCATGGGCACGATAGAATCTCGGTCAGACAGTCGCGGATGGCCGGGCCACCTTTGTCTTCGTAGATGCCCTTGCTGGCCCGGTCGGACACGGTCACGATGCCAATGCGAATCGACGCGATCATAACGATGATTGCTCCGCGTGCTATTTGCGGGACATTGTACGGAACCGAATAGCCTTTTCCGCTTTCAGCCAATTTCGAGTGTGCCCGATGAAGGTCACCTGCCCGAAATGCCAGTCGTCCTATGTCATCAAGGATGATCTGGCGGGAAAACGCTGCCAGTGCCGAAAATGCGAAACGATTATGCAAATCCCGGCAATGGCGGCCATTGAGCTTGCCGTTCCTAAGCCCGCTGGCCCGCCGGCAAGCAAGGAAGAGCGCTTGCGCGAAATGCTCGATGCCTTTGGCGACGACATTGAGCCGGTGCGCACAACCTGGTTGCACCGCGTTGGCCTGCTGGTGGTTGCCGTCGGCATGATTTTCCTGCCGATTGTTTACGTGGTGCTTATCGCTGGCGTAGCCTTTTTGCTTTTCTACCATGTCACGGAAAACGTCTCGATTCTTTGGAAGCATCCCGGCATCTGGACCGTTCTGTTCGGTTATATCGCCCCCTTGCTCGCTGGAGTGATCCTCCTCTTTTTCATGATCAAGCCGTTGTTTGCCCGTTCGCCGAAGGCGCGCCGTGTGCGCACGCTGAGCGTGGCCGAGGCGCCGTTACTCTATGCATTGGTCAAACGCGTTGCTCACGCGGTGGGCGCTCCGGAGCCGAGGCGCATCGATATCGATTGCCAGGTAAACGCCTCGGCTTCATTCGGCAGCGGCTTGTCGGGCTTGTTTGGCCACGACTTGGTGCTGACTATCGGCATGCCCCTTGTCGCCGAACTCACTGTGCAACAGCTTGCCGGGGTCATCGCTCATGAGCTTGGTCACTTTTCGCAAGGCGCCGGCATGCGGCTTTCTTACGTTATCCGGTCGATCAATTTCTGGTTCGTGCGCGTGGTCTTCGAGCGCGACGCGTGGGACGAGCGGCTGGTGATGTGGTCGCTGGAAACGGGCCGCCTCGCTCCGGTTTTTTGGCTGGCGCGACTCTTCGTGTGGATAACTCGCGGCATCCTTTGGGTATTAATGATCATCGGCCACGGGCTCAGTTGCTTCTTATTACGACAAATGGAATACGATGCCGACCGCCACGAAATTCGGCTGGCCGGAAGCGATTGTTTTGCCGTCACGTCGCGCCGGATTTCGGTGCTAAGCCTGGCCATGGAGGCGGCTTGTATGGACCTCATCGCCTGTTGCCGCAAGGAGAAATTGCCCGATGACTTTGTCACGCTGATCTCTCATAATGCCGAGAAGTTACCGGCAAAATACGTTCGCCGTCTCGACAAAGAACTGAAGCAAGCCAAAACCGGATTGCTGGACACT
Organism: Gemmataceae bacterium; assembly: GCA_035307785.1. GTDB lineage: Bacteria > Planctomycetota > Planctomycetia > Gemmatales > Gemmataceae > DATGHS01. Next base: position 7,810 of record DATGHS010000175.1, on the reverse strand, counting down.
CACCCGTCGTATTCCGATCGACTTGCCAATGCACAGCAAGAAGGCGCGGAGGGAATCTTTCACCTTGAATGGCCAGCGGCGCATTTGCTGAATAATTACCCGAAGGTAGCCCGCTCCGCTACAAAGGAGTTTTATCGGGGCGCCTTTGGCAAGCGCTCGAAGTATATGACCATCGTTTCGACGGCGAGTCTGCTGGCCGAACAAGAGCGACCATTGGCCTCGCGCGAAGACAGCTAGGGATCTTGCAATGCGCACCACCTGGACCTTCCATTCCGCCACGTCGTTACTATTTGGTCGCGACTCGGCCTTACAAGCCGGCGAATTGATTCGTGCTTTTCCGGCCCGGCGCGTGTTTGTCGTGACGGATCGAATTCTCATTGAAGCCGGTGTGTACGATCGGGTGCGCACGCCGCTGGCCGAAGCCGGAATCACCGTCGAACTTTGCGCCGAAGGGCAGCCCGAGCCATCGCTGAACTTGGCCGATCAGTGTGCGGCAAAGGCCAAAGCATTCGGCCCGGATGCCGTGATTGGCCTGGGCGGCGGGAGCAATATGGATGTCGCAAAAATGACCGGCATCCTGCTCACGCATGGCGGAAAAGCGAAGGACCACATTGGCGATGGCAAAATCCCCGGCCCGATCCTGCCGGTCGTCTGTATCCCGACGACGGCCGGCACCGGCTCCGAGGTTTCAGCCGCGGGAGCCTTCACCGATACCGATAACCAGGTGAAAACCGGCTTACTCAGCAATTACCTTCGCCCCCGATTGGCGATCGTGGATCCGCTGCTGACCGTTTCCTGTCCGCCGAAAGTGACGGCCGACAGCGGCATCGATGCCTTGACACACGCTATTGAGGCCTACACCGCGATAGATAACGTGAGCTTCCCCCTGCCGCCCGGCGAAAAATCATGCTACCAGGGCCGGCATCCGCTGGGCGATGCGTTGGCCGAAAAAGCGATTCGCCTCATCGGCCAATATCTTCGCCGGGCCGTGAAGAACGGCAACGATCTTGAAGCGCGCGACGGCATGGCTCTCGGCGCCACGCTTGCGGGATTGGCCTTTTCGAATGTCGGCGTTGCGCTGGTCCATGCGCTCGAGTATCCGGTCGGCGGCATCGTGCCGGTCTCGCATGGGGCTGGCAACGGGCTATTGCTGCCCTATGTTATGCGCTTTAATCTGCCGGCGCGAGAGGCCGAATTTGCTCATATCGCTCACTTGATGGGCGAAGAGCAATTTGGCCTGCTGTCATCCCGAGCGAGGGCTGAACGGGCTATCTCGGCTGTCGAAAAGCTGCGAAAAGATATCGGCATTCCAGACCGGTTGCGCGATATTGGCGTGAAAGAGAATCAGCTGCGCATGCTGGCGGAGAAAGCGCACGCCATTAAGCGGATCACCAAAGTCAATCCACGACAAGCGAATGTGGAGGATTTGGAAGCGATTCTACGAGCGGCGTGGTGACACATTCGTGAACCGACAACACACCCACACATGAATACGACATTGTTTTTCCTCGCGCTTGCATGCATGCCTGGCGCTGACCCCACTCCTGCCCCCGAAACCATCTGGCTCGAAGCCGAGCACCTCCACGGCATTCGCGGCTATTGCTGGCCGATGGGCCGGCCGGAGATGAAGAAGACCGACGGCCACTGGGCACTGTCCGGTCCCGGGTGGGCGGCAGAATGGAACCAGGGCGGCGAGAGCGGTTTTCTCTCCATCGCTTGCGGGGCTGACGACGACAAGGCAGTTGCCTCGAAGACGATTGAAATTCCAACTTCCGGCCGCTACTTCGTGTGGGTGCGCTATGGCGACTGGCGTGAAACGACCGAGCGCTTTCAAATCCGAATCGAGCAGCCAAATCAGAAGCCATGGGACGGGCGCTATGGCGAGCGAGCCATGGTCGAGGAAGACAACGAAATGAAGCTCTACTGGGGCTGGGCGTTTGCCTGGGACAAGCGCGAGGCAAATCTGCAAAAGGGCGAGGCGAATCTCAGCTTGCTTTCGACGACGAAGGAATCGGTGCCGCGGCAAATCGATGTCATCGTGCTGACGACCGACGCGAACTACCGGCCGCTGATCAAAAATCGGCCCCACAACCCGGCCTGGGATGTGCTTGCAAGTTATCGTGGCGGCGTTCCTTCGGACCTGGAACCGCTGGCACGCCGCAAGCCGAACTTTGCACTGCCGGAGAATTGGAAACTGCACACGTTTCGCGATCAAGGCTTCCTGTATTTGTGGAACATGAATGCCGATCCGGCGCTGCAATCCTGGCTCAGCGACAAGCCGGACCGAGTCAAATTCCCCTATTCCATTGCCGACAAACCGGTGCGCGAAGGCTTCGAAAAGATTTACGCCGGCAAAGATGACGTTCCGATCTTCAGCGACCCACGCATTGTGCCGGCATTTCATGGCGCCGGGCCGATCATCTTCGCCACCGACCCGAAGACGGGCGAACTAACCGAGGCCGGCAAAAAGTTCGCAAAGTGGCTCGACGAGCATCCCGACCGGAAATGGGTAGGGCTGATGAACTATGCCCCTGATCGGCTCATCGGCGAGAAAGGCATTGCCGTTTTTCAGAAATACCGCCCGCGCTATGTGGGCTCCGTCGGCGGCGAGAGTCTCGGATATTTCAACATCGATCCGAAGAAAATGGAAGCAGCTACCGCCAATGTCACGAAGCGCCGGCCTCTGGCCGAAGCGATCTCCGCGCTGGCTATCGAAGCCAATCGCGAGAAGTATCGGAAAGTATTCGGCAAGGACTTGGATGCCAATCCGTTCGAGGATGTCATTTCCTGTCTTTCGGTCGGCAACATCGTCTATATGCCGCTGCAATCTCAATGGGGCGAACGCACCATTGGCTACGAGTCGGCCACGGCGACGTCGTCGCTGCTCAATATGCGCTGGGCTTTTATGCGCGGCATCGCCCGGCAGGGCGGCAACACCACGTGCACCTACCGCAGCTGCAACTTCGGCGACGCATCCACGATATTTAGCGATACGCAGAGCTACCACGCCCCACGGAACATTCTCGACAACTATTACAGCGTCTTTTCCGGCGCCGGCATGACCTGGTACAAATTCGACATCTGGTACCAGTACATGGCCGGTTCGTCAATGTTCTACCACGAGCAGGGTTTCGACGAATACTGGCAACCGGGGGGGACCACGGCCGCGGGACTGCACGACGTGCAACTTTCGCCCAAGGGGAAGCTTGTCGATCGGTTCCTGCGCACCACGGCAAAAGACTTTGACCGCGGCACGCCCTACACGCCGATTGCCTTCCTGGTCGACTACGCCCATGGCTGGGAGCCGGCCCCGTTCTGGCCCAATTCGTTCAAGAACATCCACAATCGTCCGGATCGGTTTCAGTACGACATCCATGAGCGCATGTTGGAGGAATACTTCTGGACCGCATATTACCCAATGGGGCTGGAATCGGAGAAACCGATCACCGGAACGAATGAAGTCTACTTGCCTGGTGTATTCGGCGACATCTTCGACGTGATTGCCGCGTATCCGGACGTGAAGCGCTGGACGACGATTGATTCGTATCCGGTCGTTATTGTCGCCGGAGAAATTGAACTCACGGCCGCAGAAGGGAAGCGCCTGGCCGAATACGTCGATAAGGGCGGTACGTTGCTGGTGGCGGATGCGCATCTGACGGGCGATGGCGTGAAAGAACTGAAACTGCCGAGCACGAAGGCGCAAGCAGAGGCGGCCAGGTACACGTGGCTGGCAGATAAAACCGCAAAACCTTCCGCGACATTTCTTTACCGACCAATCGATACAAGCGGCGGCCGTGCTCTTGCTTCCACGTCCGACGGCCAAGTCTTCTGCGCCGCGTTTGATCGTGGTCAAGGCCGGCTGATCTATCTTTCAGTTCCGCACGGCCTAACCATTGGCCGGCAGGCGCATCCCGTCTTGCCGCGACTATTCGCCCACCTCAGCCGTGGCCTCATGCCGGTGGAAGTGAAAGGCGACGTGCAATGGCTATTGAACAAGAACGCAACCGGCTGGATGGTCACGCTGCTCAATCCCGCCGGCCAAGCGAAGCCACAGCAAGGCATTACGCCGACGGACTATCGCGAAAACCGTAAGGTCACAATTGTCAGTCATGTGCCGATTAGCGGCGGCCGCGACCGTCTGCTGACCGACGATCCGCTTACGGTGAGGAACAACACAGTAACGCTGGAAGTGCCGGCCGGCGCAGTGCGGATTGTGGAATTGCGCTAGCCACTTGCGGCTCTGCACTACGCATCCACATCCCACACCACAATCGTGCCGTTGTCGCCGGCGGCGGCGGCCACCATGCCGTCCGGCGAAAACGCGAGCGAATACACGCCGCCGATGGGCCACTCGAAGACGCGGCGCGGCTGCACCTGGCCGGTGCCGGTGGCGGGCCAAAAGCGGATCGTTTTGTCGGCGCTGCCGCTGGCCAGTGTATGACCGTCAGGAGAAAATGCGAGCGCGCGAATCATGCCCTTATGGCCTTCCATGGTTGCAATCTCTCGGCCACGTTCCACGTCGTATAATTTGGCCGTTCGATCCGCACTGGCGGCCAGGCGGTGACCGTCGCGCGTAAGCGCCAGAGCCAGGCAACTGGTTCCTTGCCGCAAGTCGGTCGGTTCCTTTCGTTTCAAGTCCCAAGCGCTCACGCCGCGGGCGCCGCCGCCAAAGGCAAGAGTTGGCCCTTCGGCAATGGCCAGGCACCAAATGCCGTTCTTCTCCAATCGCAACGAAGGCACTTGTTTAGGTGGATTCACTTCAATGCCTAGCACTTGAAGCGTGGCAAAGTTCCATAGCTGCAGATCGCCTGGCCGCTCCGGCTGCAAGCGTTCACCACAAGCGGTTGCCAAAGTTTGTTTTTGCGGAAACCACGCCAGGCCGGTAATCTTCGCGATTTGCTTGGGAAGAATGTACAGCAGCTGGCCCGACCAGATATCCCAGATCCGGACTTGGCCTTCCTCGCCGCCGCTGGCCAAAAGGCGACCATCGCTATCGAGCGCCAGGCAGAGAATAGCCGCCGCATGGCCCGTCAATGTGGATTCCAGCTTGCCGCGGCCCATGTCCCAAAGGCGAATGCTCCGGTCGCGCCCGGCGCTGATGAGCATTTGCCCGCTGGGGGTGAAGGTCAGTGCGTGAACCGTGCCAGTGTGTCCACTTAGTTGCAGCATTCCAGTTGCCAGCCGTCAGTAGTCCTTGGCCCGTAGTCTTCTTTCAGGATACCAGACGATGCCATAATGGGAAACGCATCGGATTTCACGCCCTCCAGAACTTCGGATAGGAATGTCGAACGAAATACCATAACCCCTGGGCGGCGAGCAGGCTTTTGCTCGCTTTTTCGCGCCGGCCGGCCAGGCGCCGACTGGCGTATTCCAGAATTTTTCCGAGCAATTGCAATGGACTATCTAGGCTCACCGCCAGCTTGTAACCGAGGATTTGCCAGTTCGGCGTGCCCATCTTCCGAAGGTACTGAATGTAACCGGCCGCCACGCTCTCCGTGCTAAAGCCGATGTTCAGTCGCGAACTTACCCGGCCATAGTGGGTGATCTCCACATCGGGCAGGTAATACACCGGGTAGTTGCGGCCGACGCGAGCTGCAAGCTCCAGATCCTCACCGCCAAACGGAAAGTCCTCATCCCAGCGGCCGCAGTCTTCGAATACATTGCGAGGCATAAAAACCGCGGCACCCATCAATAGATCCACCGGCCCACGATGAAACGGGTCGAAGCGGCTTCGGCGGTAGTCACGATAAGAGCGACTGAACAATCGCGTCCAGCGGAACAGCACCGTGCGGTGCAAGAGCGCCCCTACCGTCGGCCGGCTGCGGTACGAGATCTGAAAGTCGCCCGCTGCATTTCTTAGCCGCGGGCCGATCATGCCAAGGTGCGGGTTCATTTCGGCGAATGCCAGCAGCTTTCCAATCGCCCGGGCCGGTACAAGTGTATCGTTGTTAAGGAAAAAGAGATACTGGCCTTTCGCCAGAGCTGCCGCCTGGTTGCTGGCTTTCGCAAAGCCCCGATTCTCGCTATTTTCCACCAAAGCGACTTCGGGAAACTCGCGCTTTACCATCTCGGTTGCGCCGTCGGTCGAAGCATTGTCCACGACAATGACTTCTAATTCCGCGCCTTGCGGTTGGCGCAGCAGCGAGCGCAGGCACGCCCGAAGCATGTCCCGGCAATTCCAGTTCGCAATGCAAACAGATACGTCCATGCTGGTGACTGGTAAATGGTGAGTGATGAGTGCTCCTTTCTCCACTCACGAATTGTCGAAAGTTACCAGAATGATGAACGTTCGCCTAGCCAAATGACTTCGCATTGACCGAAATCCGACAATTGGTTACAACGCCAGACCTATTGACGGGGACGGAGCAGAGAGCCCGTCAGCGGGGAAGGAACGGATTCACTTTCCCGCCAAAAACCTCAGGAAGGGGAGAAGGCAATCGTGAAAAAGAGCTTGTACATTTTGGCGGGGCTGTTGGCGATGGGGGGGCTGGGTTGGTTCGGCGCCTGGGTTTCGGCCCAGCAAGGCGGCACACCAGCACCGGCTCCGGCCGCGAAACCGACCACCAAGGTCGGGGTCATGAATATCGCCAAGGTCTTGAAGAACTTCACCAAAGCCAATTACCTCGGCGACACCCTCATCAACGAGGCCAAGGAGCACGAAAAGTCGCTCAACCAATCAAAAATTCAGCTCCAGCAGGATGAGCAACGCGTCATGTCTCTGCCGAAGGGCCCGGCTCAGGACGAGGAACTGAAGCGCCTTCGGGCAACCAAGCTTTCGATCGACGAAAAGGAAATCGACTTCAAGAAGAAACTGGCCGAAAAGCAGTCGGCGATGGCTGACCAGGTCATGCAGGCCATGGATCAGATCGTGGACTTTTTGTCAAAGCAGAACGGCCTGGAATTGGTAATTTCCTATCAAGATGCCACTTCCGAAGAAGAAATGAAGTTGCCGGGCTATTCGATTCGTCGCCTCTCTGTGCCAGGCGCCAGCGTCATGTGGAAGGTGCCGGGGATGGACATCACCGACGAGGTCGTCCGCTACCTCAATCATTACCACAAGGCCCCGGACGGCTACAAACCTTCGGTCGGTGGCGCCAACATGGCCGCCCCGCCCGCCGCGGGTCAACCCAACACGGTTCCCGGCCAAAAGTAATGCCAGTCAAGCCCCCGGCTCAAAAGCCGGGGGCTTTTTTCCTGTCGTTCTTTTCGGGCCTTCCCAAGGAACGCAGCAATGTCGAGGAATTCTGAACCCATCAGAATGGACGTCCGCTGACTTTTCGATCCGGCAACGCGAGACCGGAATAAAGGTTGGACCTCCGTGAAAAGGCTTGGCTTTCGACCGCAGCGCACCCTGGCTCGTTCGGTTTCGGTTTCCGGCGTAGGTCTCCTGTTCGGCGACCGCGTGCGCGTGCGCTTCCGCCCGGCCCCGCCCGATACGGGCCTCGTGTTCGTGCGGACCGATTTGCATCAGCCGTTGCGTCTGGCGGCCCGTTACGCCCACGTTACCGGCACGCACCGCCGCACCACACTCGGTCAACCGCCGCACCAAATCACACTCGTCGAACACGTACTCGCCGCGCTGGCAGGGCTGCGCATTGATAATTGCCAGGTCGAGGTCAACGGCGAAGAGCCGCCCGGCCTCGACGGTTCTTCCGGCCGTTTTGTTCATGCGCTCTTAAGTGCCGGCATCATTGCGCAACAAGCTCAGCATGCAATTTGGACTGTAAGCGAACCCATTACCGTGCAGCAAGACGACGCGAAACTCACCATCTGCCCGGCCGAAGGCCATGATCTGCAAATCGGTTACCTG
>DATGHS010000174.1:0-12000 GCA_035307785.1 Gemmataceae bacterium | reverse complement strand
ACGGCAAGGATGACAAGCTAGTCAGCAAGCCGGTGTCTTTCATGGCGGTTCCGTATTGCACCTGGGCGAATCGCGGACCGGGACAGATGGTCGTTTGGCTTCCCGAAAAGCCGGAAGCGGCAGAACTGTCCAACGAGGATGGTTCGGTTACCATACGTGGTGTGCAATTTCGCGCTTCGCATCTCAATTCCACCGACACATTGTCCGAACTGAACGATGACAAGGTGCCCAAGTCCTCGAAAGACCAAGATATTCGCCGTATGACCTGGTGGGATCATCGCGGCACTATCGAATGGGTCTCGTACCGCTTCCCGATGGAAAAGAGATTCACTTCGTGCTCCGTTTACTGGTTCGACGACACCGGTATCGGTGCTTGCCGGGTGCCGGCCGAATGGCAACTCCTGTACCACGACGGCAAAGAATGGAAGCGAGTAAGGCTAACTGAGGAATCGAAATATGCTGTGCAACAAAACCGCTTTAACCGCGTCACCTTTGAGCCGGTGATGGCGCGCCAGTGGAAAGTGGAAGCGAAGTTGCAGCCGAGGTTTTCTGGTGGGATATTGAAGTGGAAAATGGAATAGGGAAAACGCTTGCGGCGTTGCGCTCGGCGACAAGTAGCGGCATCGCGGAAATTTGTCTGCGAGCGCAACGCCGCAAACGGCGGTCGGGCTAATCATCATCCGTCTTGAGCTTTGGTCTAAAGAACGCGGCTCGCACAGGCGGCGGCATCCTTGACTCGGGCCCGCGGACGCTTCGCCAGATCACTTCGTTCAAAAGTAAGTCATCGACCTGATCTTCCTTGGCGAAGTTCCATTGCTCCGACAAATCGGCGCCCCAGGCCAATTTCGTGTTTTTCTCGTCGAGCTTAATTGCCGGCAGCACATGAGCAAACGGCCTTAGCTCCGGCTTCGGCTGAAAAGAGTTGAACATCGGCCGTGCAGCAGTGTCGAACTGGCTCATCGGCTTCAGTCCGAGAATCAATTCCATTGTCCGCAACATGCTGCTGGTGGAATACAGTGTCGAATCGACGAAATGATGCTTCGTGTAAGGCGAAATCACCAGCGACAATACGCGGTGCGCATCAACGTGGTCCGGCCCATTCTGGGCGTCGTCTTCAATCACAAAAATCGCGGTGTCGTTCCAGAATGGGCTCTTGCTGATAGCCTCGACCACGCGGCCGAGGGCCAGGTCGTTGTCCGCCACCATCGCCCGTGGAGTCGGTTTGCCGATGCGCGTGCCCGCGGTGTGGTCGTTCGGCAAACGAAGGATGATGAAACTCGGCATCTCGCCCTTCTTGCCGAATCCGTCCAATTCTTCAATAAAGCGATCAGCCCGTTTCTGGTCGAGAAAATCGAGGTCCCAGCCGCGGAAACCTTCGTCGATGTGGCCAACGAGAGCCGGGACGAGCGCCTTGGCCGGATCCTTTTCTGTTTTGCCTGGCTGGGTCCATTCGCCGTAGCTGCGGTAGCTGACGTTTGCCTGAGCGCAACGATCCCAGATGTACCCTTCAGCCCCGCGAGCGATGTCGTCCATGTTCCCTTCCGACGGGTAGCCGAATTTCTTGAACGGGCTGCCGCGGTAGGAAAGCGGCCAGTATTTCTCCACGAAATCGGTGGCATACGCGCCCATGCTCCACTGGTGCCCGTCGGCCGAGACTTCGCCATCGCAATAAATGTTATCGAGCAGCACGAATTCGCGGGCCAGCTTGTGATGGTTTGGCGTCACCTCTTCCCCGAACAGGCACAGGTTCGCGTCGCCGTTGCCCTCCTTAATGTCGCCGAAGACCTGATCGTAGGTCCGGTTTTCCTTGATAATGTAGATCACGTGCTTGATCGGGCTGCCGTAGCCTAGCTTGGCGTGAATCGGGTTGTCGGCCGGAACTTCGCCCCCGACGCCGTTGTCTTCGCGCAGCGGACTACATGCATAGGCCCGCTTGGTGAGTAGCTCCATCTGCTGCGGCGAAGGCATATCGATCACGCTCAGGCAGCCACGGAAGATGCCGCCGATGTATTCCTCCATCGTCTTCAAATTCGTCGGCAGAACTTCGTTCGGCCCGTGCGGGTTGGCTTTCGGCAGAATGCCTTTGCCATTGGCGACGTAAATCTTTTTGTCCTTGCCCATGCGCACGGAAGTCGGATATTGGCCGACCGGAATAAACCCCAGAGCCACGGCTTCTTTCTCCACGTTGAAGACCGCTATGTTATTCGCATCGGCGTTAGCAACGAGGAGAAGCTTGCCGTCGGGCGACAGGCATATGCTGTTCGGCGTGTTGCCAACGTGTGCATTCGGATAAAGTGCTGCCGAGAGGGTCTGAATACCTTTGCCGTTGTGGGCATCGAGCACACTCACTTTGGTGGAATTCGCACAAGCGACATAGAGCTTTTTGCCATCCGGCGAGAGGGCCATCTCGGTGGGGTGTTTCTCGCAGGCCCATCTTTCGGTGATTTTGTTGCTTTCAACATCGAGCACGGCAACCTCGGCCCAATTCCACAGGCTCATGAACAACCGCTTTCCTGTGTGATCCAGCAGGCAGGCGTAGGGATACGCTTCTTTGTTAGCAACTCCATCCATCGGAAACATTTTTCGATATGCGACCTCCCCAGTATCGACTGAAATGCGCATGAAGCAGTTGCCAAATGTACCGCAAACAAAAAGCGTCTTGCCTTCCGGGTCGACCGTCAGGCCACCGGGGACGAGTTTCTCGCTCTGCTCGGCCACGCGAATTGCTTTCGGATGCGACAGGTAGCCTTGCTCGAAATCGAAGCGATGCACGACCTCGTACTCGCCGCCGCTGGCAAACAGCGACTTTCCGTCTGGGGCGAAGCACAAGCCGTAGAAAGCTTGATCAAGGCGCACCCGGCTAATAACACGTGGCTTTGCCGTTTTCAAATCCAGAATTGCAATCTCGTGCTCGCCAAAGCCCGCGTGCAGGACCGCGAGCCATTCACCGCTCGGGTGAATCTCAATATGCACTGGGAAGTCGCCGAGTTCAACTTGTGTGCCGGTCGGCCGCAATTTCCATTGATTCCAGAGCTGGATATAGCCGTCCGGCTGCACGCCGGGCACAACCCGCTGCGGAGCAACTTCCGTCTCTCGGCCGGCCAGGACGGCGGTGATGGAAATCAGCCCTAGCAATACAACAACAATGATTCGCGAGCGGCGCAGCATGATGATCCCCAAGTAGAGAGTGCGAATGGAGACATTATGTTGGCGGCGTGCCAGGCCGCCAGAGGATTTCTCATGAATTTCCCGCAACCGATTAGCGGCTGCCATCGTCGGAATGATAGGCGCGCGGAGGGCGACGCGCAGCGAGACAACGTTACATTAATCAAACGAGGAATTCTCATGTCGCGTTCGGCCACTCGTTTGCTGGCGCTAATAACATCTGTCGGGCTGGCGTCTGCATTGCCCGCTCTTCCTGTCCAAAACGGCGTGCGCAACACCGTTTCGGATCGCAAGAACTTCATTCCCAATCGCAAGTTCGAACCGTTGCCGGGGAAGGTCAGTGGGATTCTGGTTTCCGATGCCGAGCCGGTCCTCAATTCCGAAGCCCGCACGGGGCCGAAGAATCAGCTTTGCTTCGCGCATAATGAGTGCAGCTATCGCTGGGTATACGTGCCCGCCGACAACGACCCGGCGAAGACGAACCTGGACCTGCCGGCCGGCGACAAAGGCGAACGCCGGCGATTCAACAACGTAGCACTCGCAACGCCGGATTCACTAAAGCCGCTTGGCATCGAGGCGAAGTACGCTCTCGTGGAAATCGAAGTAAACAACGGCGGCGGCTGCCCGGCCTTCCATTCCTTCGCAGCTACCAAAATGAAAAAGCTCGATGGCACGAAGGAATATCCGCTAGATATGATCAAGGTCGTTGATGAGTTGCGGAAGAAATACGACGAGCATCTTCGCGACGAGGCCCAGATTATCGACGCGGCCATGGTAGAAGCGGGCGAAAAATCCCTGAAAGAACAGAAAGCAACTGGCCCGCGCGAGCGGTCGGAGTTGATGTTTCTGACCTGGCTCCCGGAACAACAACGCCTGCGCGCGCATTTCCGGACCAGAGTTGTCGATGGGGCCTACAAATATGCGGCTGGCCTGAACATCGAGCTCGGCGGCCCAACGCCGGCCAATAACCATCCTGGAGATCTTTCTACTCCACGCCTTCCCAATGGGCTGCGCTACGGCAAGCAATTCGGCATCGAGTTCGGCATGGCATATGAAGTTTCGAAGAGCGGCGAGATTGAAAAGACGCTCGTCTTACCGATCGAGGCGTTTGATAAGGAGTTGCCGATGCCGAAGGTGTTTGGGCCGAAGAAGAAGTAGTTCCGCCGAAGCCGCCCGCGGCATGCCTTTACTTCCGCACCGTATCCTTTGTGAACTGATCTTCCGGGAACTCCGGGTTGATCTTCAGTTGCGTAAAATAGTAGCGCCCAATCAATTCGCTTTCGGAATTGCGCAGGACCGAGCCGAGTTGCAGCCAGGTTTGTGTGTCCACCATGATTTCTACGGTCGCGATCCCGTCTTCTTCCGTCGGCTTGCAGGTGCGCTTTAGCACGTAACAAGGCCTGTTGTCGAGTTCGGCAATCGGTTTGATGCCCTCATATTCGACGAACAGAATGCCTTTTTCCTGGGCGGCCTTCCACGCCAGCCAGGTGCGTTCGGTTCCCTGCCGGATGCTGAATTCGCGAATGCCGTACCGGCTGGCGCCCTTCACCTCGTCGCTTTCAGGATCGCGCTCGACGTATTTGCCCAGTTTCTTGAAGGCATTGGGCACAATCAGCACCTTGCCATTATTCTCGTTTTCGACATAGAGCGTGGAACTCGCTTCGCGCAACAACTTGGAGCCGGACTGCCATTTCATAAGCACGCTGTACGGCTTCTCGCGAAACCAGAAGTCGATGACCTCGGTCTCTTTGAGCTTATTCTTGATCCGCTCCTGTTTCACCATCAAGCCGGAGTAGGACTGGATTTCACGATTATGCCGGCGCAGACAGGCGACCAAAAAGAGGACTGGATCCGTTCTTGCCAATTCCGCAAAAGTTGCTTCATCGGGCAGCGACTGGCCGTCATCCACCCAGCTATGCAAAATCGGCTGCGAGGAGCTGGCCACCGGGGCGCGGTCTGGGATCAACAGAAAGCAAAGCCCCATGCAGATCGGCAACAACAACAGTTTGTGGCGCATGATGAATCTCGGCGCAATGGCAATCCTATGTCACTGTAAACGCGCGCGGGGCCAGGGGCAATCGGGAATTGGGAAGAAAAGATGCAGTCCTGTGACCAAGCCACGGTGCAGACTAGACGGAACAGAAGTTGCGAAGCTTTTGCCAGTTAGGAAAGAACCATTCAGACCTCAAGCGCGCACCAATGAACCGGCATAGTGTGCGATTTCCTTAGAAACGCTCAAGTCTCGTCGACGACGCTGGCAGCGCCGTCTGATGGAGCATCGACGTCAGCAGCGTCGTCTACGAATTCGCAAATTCTTTGCGAAATGCCTGAATCGCCCTGTTGGCACCGAGCGGCGAATGAAATACCGACGTGCCAGCCACTAATACATTCGCGCCCGACTCTACCGCGATGCGTGCCGTTTCTTGCTCGATGCCGCCGTCCACCTCCAGGTCACATTTCGGGTTCACGGCTCGCAGCATGGCCCGCATGCGGCGGATGCGCTCGGGGCTTTCCGGCAAGAAGGCCTGGCCACCGAAGCCGGGTTCGACCGTCATGCACAGGAGCAGATCCAGTTCCGCCAGATACGGTTCAACAATTTCGATCGGCGTATTTGGCTTTACCGCGATGCCGGCCTTCGCGCCTTGATCGTGAACCTGCCGAATCCAGGGCCGCGGGTCGCTTAGCACCTCGCAGTGGGCGATGATGGTGTTGGCCCCCGCCTTTAGAAACGGCCCGGAGTACCGAACCGGGTCTTCAATCATTAAATGCACTTCCAGCGGCATTTTCGTCACCGGCCGCAAAGCTTTCACCACTTCTGGGCCCATGCTCAAGTTCGGCACGAAATGGCCGTCCATGACATCGACGTGAATTCGATTGGCCCCGGCTTTCTCGCATTCGAGGACCTGATTGCCAAGCTTCGCGAAATCCGCGGAGAGAATCGATGGGGCAATGGCGATCATGGTGGACCTCGAAATGAGCGGCCAATCTGGAACGAGCCGGAAGCGTAAGCAACGGATTGCTCTCCGTCGCTTACGCTTCCGGCTCATTTCGCCGTGAATTGAATCATCACGCCTGCGCAGGTGCAGTGCCCACGGGCTCCGGCTCCGGCGGCTTGGTGCTCGTGGCTTCGAAGGTTAGGACCTTCTCACCCTCGCGGTCGCTGACCTTCACGGTAATGGTGTCCTTGCCTTCGAAGCCGCCGTGCAGCAGTTGCTCGGCCAGCGGATCCTCGAGCAGGTGCTCGATCGACCGGCGGAGCGGGCGAGCTCCGAATTCGGTGTTCGTTCCCTTCTCCACCAACAAGTCCTTGGCTTCGTCGGTCATGACCAAAACGAGGTTCTTTTCCTTTAAGCGCTTCATGACCTTGGCCAGTTCAATGTCGATAATCGCCCGCATGTCTTCCTTGGTCAGGCTGCGGAAGACTATGATGTCGTCCACGCGGTTGAGGAACTCAGGCCGGAAGTTGCGCTCCATTTCCTGCTTGAGCGTGGCCTTCATCTTCTCGTACGTCGTATGCGAATCCTTCTTGCTGAAACCAATCGGATCGCGACCCACGATCTGTTCGGCGCCGATGTTGGTGGTCATGATCAAGATCGTATTCTTGAAATCGATCACGCGACCCACGTTGTCGGTTAGGCGGCCTTCTTCCATAATTTGGAGCAGGATGTTCCAGACATCGGGGTGCGCCTTTTCGATTTCGTCGAGCAACACCACGCTGTACGGCTTGCGGCGAATCTTCTCAGTGAGCTGGCCGCCCTCTTCGTAGCCGATGTAGCCCGGCGGCGCGCCAACCAGCCGGCTCACGTTGTGCTTTTCCATGTACTCCGACATGTCGAGCTGTACAAGATTATTTTCGTCGCCAAACATGAACTGCGCCAAGCGCTTGGCGAGCAGCGTTTTGCCCACGCCCGTTGGGCCGGCAAAAATGAAGCTGCCGATGGGCCGCTTCGGATCCTTCAAGCCGGCGCGGCTCTTGCGCACCGCCTTGGCGATGGCCACGATGGCTTCATGCTGGCTGACCACGGTCGTGTGGAGTTCGTCCTCCATCTTGAGTAGCCGCTTGGTCTCATCCTCGCCGACCTTCCGCAGCGGCACGCCGGTCATCTTGCTGACAACTTCGGCGATCACTTCGTCATCCACCACGCCTTCGTTTTCCTTGGCCTTGTCGCGCCATTCGCGGGTAACTTGCTCCTTCTTCTTCTTGAGCTTATCGGCCTGATCGCGAAGGTGAGCGGCCTTTTCGAAATCTTGCTCCGAAACCGCATCTTCCTTGTCCTTGTTCAGCCGCTCGATCTGCTCATCAATATCTTTCAAATCCGGCGGGCGGGTCATGCCTTTAAGGCGGACACGAGCGCCGGCTTCGTCGATCACGTCGATGGCCTTGTCGGGCAGGCAGCGGCCACTGATGTAGCGGTCGGAAAGCTCCACCGCCGAAGTGAGGGCGCTGTCGCGAATCTGGACTTTGTGGTGGCTTTCATAGCGGTCGCGCAAGCCCTTCAAGATCTCGATCGTTTCATCGCGCGAAGGCGGATTGACGATGATTTCCTGGAAGCGGCGAGCGAGAGCCGCATCCTTTTCGATGTACTTGCGGTATTCGTCGAGCGTCGTGGCGCCGATGCACTGGATTTCGCCGCGAGCCAGAGCGGGCTTGAGCACGTTACTGGCGTCGATGGCCCCTTCGGCCCCGCCGGCCCCGACGAGCGTGTGCAGTTCGTCAATGAAAAGAATGGTGTTCTTGGCCCGGCGGACTTCGTTCATTACGGCCTTGATGCGTTCTTCGAATTGGCCGCGATACTTGGTGCCGGCCACCATCATGGCGAGGTCAAGCACCACGATGCGCCGATCGCGGAGTAGATCCGGCACATTGCTATCCACAATGGCCTGGGCCAGCCCTTCCACAATGGCCGTCTTGCCGACGCCGGCCTCGCCGAGCAGCACCGGATTGTTCTTCTGCCGCCGGCTCAAGATTTGGATCACGCGTTCAATTTCGGTGGCCCGCCCGATGACTGGGTCGAGCTTTCCTTGGCGCGCCAGCTCGGTGAGATCGCGACCGAAACTGTCGAGCGCCGGGGTCTTGGACTTGCCCTGCTTGGAAGTCCGTTCGCCGCCACCACCGCCGCCGCTGCCGCTTTCGCCTGTTTCCATATTGTGCCCCAGTAGATTCAGTACCTCTTCTCGAACGTCTTCCAGTTTCAAGCCCAAGTTCATGAGGACCTGGGCCGCCACACCTTCCTGTTCCCGTAACAACCCCAGCAACAGGTGTTCCGTTCCGACATAGTTGTGCCCGAGGTTGCGGGCCTCCTCAATGGAGTACTCGATGACTTTCTTGGCTCGCGGGGTGTGGGGCAGTTTGCCCATCGTCACCATTTCGGAGCCGGTGCCGGTCTGGACGATCTTTTCGACCTCCAGCCGGATCTTCCGCAAGTCGATGTCCAGGTTCTTGAGGACATTTGCGGCCACGCCGGAGCCTTCCTTGACGAGTCCCAGAAGAATATGCTCGGTGCCGATGTACTCGTGGTTGAACCGCTGCGCCTCTTGGTTGGCGAGCTGCATCACCTTGCGGGCGCGATCGGTAAAGCGTTCATACATGCCTGCCATCTCCTCTTCGACATGGGCCGATCCCGAACGTCAGGCTGGAAAGCCTGACCTACATGGCGGGTTGAGCGCCCCAACTCCCAAGCCGAATGTCTAACGTCGTTGCTTCGCGTCTTTAAGCTGCCGTCCACGGAAGGCTCGGTCCGCAGGCCCGGTGGGAGAACATCTCCCCAACTCCATCTTACGCTTTTGCCCTCGCCATTTCCATGCGAGGGAGCGGACACGGAGAGGTCCAATCGTGAGGTCGTTTATCGGGTTCGGAAGAATTCTAATCTGCGCGCCAGAAAAATCAAGGCGGGCAGCATATGACAAGTTGACTGGGTGACAAGGTGAGGGGGTGAGGGGGTGACAAGGCGAGGGGCGCGGGTGAGGGGGTGACAAGGTGAGGGACGCCTCGCCGCGTTCAGTTTGTACCTGTCAAGTCACCTTGTGACCTTGTGACCTTGTCACCTTGTCACGTTAGCCGGGTTCCGCTGTCGGCGCGGTCGGGGCGGGTTCCGACGAGGTGATTGGCGTGCCGCCGCGCTGGAGGTAGAGTTCGTACATTTGGAAGAGCCAGTGGTGTTTGGCATACATGAATACGGGGCCGACGAAGAATGCAGCCACGTAGCACGTTACTACGACTAAGATCATGGCGACGAAGGTAGCCCCAACCAGGACGAGCGCCGACACGAACATTTCTTTCTTCATTAACCGAAAGAACCGTTTGCCAAAGTCAATCATGGGTCCCAATTGAAATTGGCGAGTCATACCGGCTTGGAATTCCGGTCCCCAGACTACAACACCCAGGAATATCGAAAGTGGGACGCCTACAAGGAATAGGAATGCGTAGGCGATCAGAATGCCCCAGGGCTCTCCTTTCGAGAGGGCCATTGCTCCAACCATGATTACCATAAAGATAATCATCAGCGGAATCGCAATGATCAGTCCAAAGAGAAACTCCGCCAGCCACGGCCAGATGCCGCGGCCCAGATAATCCGAGAATCGCCCGAAATCGAAGTCGGGGTAATTCTTGTGTTCCGGGTCCTTGTGCAAAGCCTCGATAACGTCGAACAAGTAACCGACAAAGACGATTTGACCGACCACCGGTATCAGAAGACAAACCGCACCCAGCAGGACATTGGTCAACCACTTCTCGCGATCTCGAATGAACTGGAAGCCGCGCATGTAATTCATGGACATATCTCCGCGAACCATCGGCGACGAGAATCTAGCGCGTATTTGTATTATCCCGAGCCCGCAGCGCCAGCAAGGGACCTCCCTTGCTGGCGCTGCGGGCTTCTTCCGCTCACCTCTTCGTAGACTTGCTCCACCCGCGCGAGTTTGTCGGCCCAGCGGAAATCGCGCTGCACGCGCTCGCGGCCGTATTCGCCGAACCGGCGGCGAAGATCGGCGTCGTTCACGAGCCGCGTCATTCCCTCGTCCAACGCCTCGATATCGCCGCACTTAACCAGCAGGCCGTCGCGTTCGTGCTGAATTACATCGGCGATGCCGCCGGCGCGGTAAGCGATGTTGGGCACGCCGTTGGCCCAGGCTTCGAGGAGTACCAGACCGAAAGAATCCGACCGGCTCGGCAGCGCGAAGAGATCGATGCCGGCAAAGAAATCGCGCTTCTGCTGATCGCTCAAGACACCGGTGAGCTGTACGCGCTCTTTGAATTCGAAATCCGCGAAGAAGCGGCGGAAATTGGGCATGCTCGGCCCGGCAAGGATGAGCCGGAATTGCGCCCCCCTGCCCCATGCTTTGGCCGATGCTTGGAGCAAATCAATCGTGCCTTTCTCGTAACTGAGGTTCGCCAGATGGCCCAAAACTACCTCATGCGGACTTAACTTCCAGTCTTTGCGGAAGCGCTGCCGATCGCCGCCGGTGCATTCGGCCGGCTCGACCCCCAGACCTTGCAAGATGATTCGCGTTTCCGGAACACCTAGCGCCAGCACAGCATCGCGCTCGCTGGGCGTCTGCACGAAGATTCGATCCGCCGAACGAAGGAGCGAGGCGAAAGCCGGACTGGTATAGGAACGGCGCGTTCGATCGGAAGCATTATCCGGATCACCGAGGTGCAGAAATGGTGTCAAGAGAAACGGAATCCGTTGCCGGCGGGCAAGGCGGCGCGCGCAGACGATTGGCCAGGCATACGGCAAGGCCGTGGCATGCACGAGATCGAAGCGCTCGGTGGTGGATGTCGCTTTCCACATACCGAACGAAATGGGGTTACAGGGCAACGTCAGGCATTGCCAGGTTCGCTCGGGGAGGAACGACGCGGCCTTTAACAGGTAGCGCCGTAGCAGCCATCGCGACAACGGAAAGCGCCGAACCTGAACGCCGTGATTATTCTCTGTTCCCGGGGCCAGCTCACGAGCATTGCACGACCAGAAAGCTTCGAGGTCGAGGGCCGTTGTGGTCCAGACGTCAACGGAATGGCTGTCGGCGAAATATCGGCTCAAGCGCTGGAAGTACGCCTCGGAGCCGCCCAAAGCGGGCGGATAGCGCTGGACAAAGTGAGCGATCTTCATGGCGATCCTCCGCGTGAACCCTGTCCGTACAACGGGCCTAACCGGTAAGATATCGCTTCAATGACAAATAGCGGCTTTAGTATGTAGTGACCCGCTTTAGCGGGTCAAGGCGAGATGACCCGCTTTAGCGGGTCACAACAAACTTTAAACACCCATGATTCTCATCTCCAAGCTTGCTTCTTCGGTGCAACCGTCGGCCACGTTGGCGGCGGCCGCGAAGGCCCGGCAGATGCGCGCGGCTGGCATTACCATCTGCGACTTTAGCGTCGGCGAACCCGACTTCCCGACGCCACCGCATATATGCGATGCAGCCACGCAGGCCATGAAGGCCGGGCACACGCATTACACACCGGCCAACGGCATTCCGGAACTGCGCAAGGCCGTTGCGGTATGGTACGACAAGACGCACGGCCTGAAAATCACGCCGGACCAGGTGCTGATCTCGAACGGAGCGAAGCATTCGATTCACAACACGCTCGAAGCGACGGTGGGCCCTGGCGACGAGGTAATCATCCCGTCGCCGTATTGGGTGAGCTATAGCGACCTGGTGGAAATGACCGGCGCGAAGCCGGTGATTATCAATGTCGCGAATACTGGCTTCAAAATGACGCCACAACAGCTGCGGGCCGCCATTTCACCCCGAACGAAATTGCTGATGCTAAATTCGCCCAGTAACCCGACCGGAGTCACGTACACTCGGCGGGAACTGGAGCAGCTAGCCGATGTG
>DATGHS010000173.1:0-8843 GCA_035307785.1 Gemmataceae bacterium | reverse complement strand
TGTTGCCATAAGCCGTCTTGCTCGATGTAAGGCAGCAACAGCGTGCCCCAGCTAATCGACTTATAACCGCCCCCCTGCCTGCGTTCATGGGCGTAGGCCGGGGGAAGGGTCCCGCGAGCATCGGCATAATTCTGCGCTGCCAATCCGATCTGGCGTAGGTTGTTCTGGCAGGCCGTGCGCAGTGCCCGCTCTCTGGCACTCTGCACCGCTGGCAGCGCCAAGCCTACGAGGATTCCAATAATCCCAATACAGGCCAGCAGTTCCACAAGGCTCGCTCCACCGCGCCGCCAGAAAACAACTGTCATGGAATTATCTCCGTGCATAGCGCGTCGATGTTAACGGGCGTTTCGTTTCCTTCAAAAAATGCACGCAGGAGAATTTGCGTAGCGCCAAGCGAGGCTTCGGTGCGACCCCGTAGCCAGTCGACGTGCAGCATTCGCTGATCAGCGTGCCCAGGCACCTCGTTTATCTGCATCCGAAATCCCGGCGGGAGCGAGACGATGTCAACACGAATTGGCTTTCCATCCGCGTGGGAAAGCAGCAGATCAGCCGAATCACTAAAGTTACCGCCAACGCACCGCGGGAAAACTATGCTGGCCGGTGCGCAGCGCACCGAACCTACAACCGCGCCAACCACGGGAATTCGCAAAGGCGGGCGGTTTTCATCCGCCAGGGAGACTTCGACTAGGCCGTTAAGAGGACCTGGCTTAGCGCTATGAGCTACCACTTCAACGCGGCCGATCAGGCTGCCCGCCGTTGCGTGCAGCCGGGGCGCCGCCCGATCTTCAACGGGAATAACGCGTGCGACGCACCGGTCGCCATTGGTAAAAGTGGCACGGCCAATCCGGCGCCCGGGCGTGCCGTTGTCGTAAATATCAATTAAGCGTTTTGACGCCTCTCCAACGCGGAGTTCACCGAAGACTACCGCGAAAGGCTCGGCATAGCCGCCTCCCCGAACTCGCGGCACTAGGACCCGAATTGCCCAGCGCCTATGGGCGGGATCGTTGCTTTCAAATTGGACCGATACCGCCTGCGCTGTTCCCGGGCGAACACTTACGCCCACTCGTACAGCCAATTCTGCTTCCTGCCCAGACGCGAGTCGTAGCGAGTCAACACGGAGGAACTTACCTCCCTCCTCGCGCCCCACGGTCGCGCAGGAACACGTAGTCCGCAGATGATCGATAACCAAATCCGCTCGCCCATTATTCCTGACCCGGACGTGACCCACCGCAATGGCTTGGCTTTCTTGGGGACCGAGGTCTAGGCGCGAAGGACACTCCAGTGCCGGGACCGTTTTAGGGAAGTTAATTGCAATTATTGTTCGTGCTACCACAGCCGCCGAGGCAAAAACCAGCGGTACGTAAACAAATACAAATATTGGCTTTGCTCGATTCACGGCGCGCCTACCCTAACCTGCTCGCGCCGGCTTGTCCGACCGGCCGCGACGCAGAACGCGAAATAATCCCAGCCCCAGAGCGCTGAGTAATACCAGAACTGATGCGCGCAGGACCCAGCGACTCCACGGCTTGGGTTCGTCCGCGCTCTGGGATCCGTATTCCAGCGCATTACTGTCCAGGGGCGTCTCAATCAACTGCTTTGGTGGTAATTGAGTTGCCTGCCCTGTCGGGTGCCAGTTCTGATCGATTGGATATCGCGTGCCCTGGATGTCGTCGCGGCACATCGTGCCAGGAGGAAACGTCGGTAGGCGGAAAACGTCACCGGGTACGGACTCATTAATTCGAACGTCTGTAAGCGCGAGCACTTCTTGGTTAACCACTTTCCCATCTCGCCTGGAATCCATTCGACGTCTTACGGGGAAAAAAGTGCCAGCGGGGGCCTCCATAAAATCTGGGAATTCCACAGTGTCACGATTCCCGTTTCCGGAATAGCTGACCTGCATCTTTATAATTAGGTAATTATAATGGGGGTCATGCCAGAGAATCACCTCATGGTCCTCGCCGTTTGGCGCCTGCTTTACGAGGGTAACCTGAACACAAGTGTGTCCGCGAACGGTTTCTTTACGAGCTTTGACGGTCTTGCAGTCGCGGACAAATTCCTCATAATCGCAGCGCGAATTGGGCTGCATAAACTCGAGAAGCATGAGAGTCCATAGGTCGCAAAGCCCCAACGAAGCGCTCGCGGGCGCTAATCGCGCGCCATAAACAGATTTAACCCCTGCGCGTTCCTTGGGTAAGCCGACCTGGTATATTCGCGACTCCTTCACCAGGAAATCCTCAACGCCCGGGTTCAGCGTCTGCCGCTCTTCGCGCACGCGCGTGAGTCCTCCCGAGCGCCAATAATTTCCGGATACGGCAAGCTTGTTGCCCATAATTTCAGAGTCAATGGCTATCGTCGCAGAAAAGGTGTGTATGGATTCGCGCGCGGCGCGATGGCCCATACGCGCTGAGTTTAGCAAATCAGCTTGGTCATCCCCAAATAGAGAACCGCTGGACAACAACCAAACGAGCAGGGAGACCATTTGCCCTGCTAAGTATTTTGAGCGTGCCATTCGTGCCCCGCGTTCGACGGAATTCCCGTTTTAATGTGCACGGACAGGTCTAGTTCCAACGCCAAGTACAGCATACAATGGCCAATTCTAAGTCCGGCCAGCGCCGGAGCGCAGGTGGACTAGAAACAATGGTCCAATGTAAAGCTGCAGCGAGAGGAACCGACATCGGTGCAGTTTCCGACGCACGTGGTTCTCCCATAATCATAGCCGTCATTGGTGCAGCTATAATCCCTGGCCGCTGGCATGCAAGCGTAGAAAGTTCCCAGCGTGCCGCTCTGGCAGAGGTAGCCAGCGAGGCATGTTCCCTGGATCGTATTATAATTTCCGCACTCGGTACCATTTTGAGGACAGACTGTCCCCGGCCCGTCCTGCTGCGCCAAGGAATAAACGTTGCAACCGATCAAAATTCCGACCGCGGCAAGGGTCGCCATGCAAAGCTGGCGTTTGTTCAGCGCGAAATGAGGCATTTGCGGACTCCTTAATATAAGGTTCTAACCAATACGTGACATACTCGAATCTCCAACTATTCGACATGCATGTGCGCACCTAGCACGAAAGCGGATCCCCGATTACCGTCGGCGCGCCCATATGCCGAGAGATCCAACTCGCCGGAGAATTCCGGCTCAATTGAAAAGTCCACGGATACAACGCCGTTCACGCTCCGCCCCGGCTCGACGCTGCTATTTTCAAGGCGAATACTTAAGCAGTCGCAGCTCGTTGTTATTTCAACAACGGTTACGATTGTCCGCCCGGCATTGTGAAGAGTGAAATTCTTTTCGCTTCGCCCTGCGTGGTGAACTTGGCCGAATTCAAGCTTGGCTGGGGAAACTGTAAGCAGCCCCAAACTCGTAGCTCCGGTGGGGCCATCTGTTCCCTCTAAAACGGGGCTTGGTCCGGACCCAACTCGCGAGCAGCTGGAGAGCGTCGTAGACAGTAGAAGCAGGAACAAAACCGAGAAGACGCACCGAAATGCAGTGCAGGTCGGTTCCGCCGTGTAGCTGTGGCGCTGCGGCGCTGCGGCGCTGCGCGAACTCAATTTGGATCGTTTCAAGAAGATCATGCGCATTCCCCGGCAACCAAGACCGAATACACGCATGCGAAAAAAGGCTGGCCCTATGCTAGCCTGCGGGAATTGCGAGTCAACAAGATTTCATCCGATTTTTCCAGATTTCACGAAATAGCTTTCGAAATTCACACTGTCACGTGAAATTTGAGGTATAACCTGAATTCTGGTGTGAAGACTTCGGCCCCTCGTGGCGGCGATTGAGCCGATTCGCCCCGCCCCGCTCCGAAAAGCATCCCCGGCCGCAGTGTCCTATCCCAATGTGGCTTCGTCAAGTAAATCGACGCTGCGTTTCACAGTTTGCGCCGAATTTCAGGGGGTTATTGTCATTTTTGGTGAAAACTGAGATGCGGCGCCGGCTTCGGGTGATTGTCGCCTGGCTGCGCTTCGGCCTCCGCCCTGGGGGTGGAGGCCGAAGCGCAGCCAGGCGCGAGTCTATTGCCGCCTTGCTTTATCTTCTTCGAGTTGCTCGATCGCTTTGGCGGCGCCATCGCGAACTTTTGCATCGCGGTCCTGCGCGCGAAGCTCCCTCAATGCCGGTATCGACTCGCGCGCGCCAGGACCGTACTTCAGCAAGGCAAGAATCGCCTCATAGCGCACGTCGACATTTGAATCCTTGAGCGCCTCGATCAATGCCGGCAGAACGGCTGGATCGCTGGGTCCAATGTTGCCCAACGTAAAGGCCGCTTTTTTTCGCACGTTGGCGTCCGGGTCGTGAAGAGCCGAGGCCCATTTCGTCCCGGCCATCTTCGGTTGCTCGCGGGCGCAGCCGCACAGCACGATTACAACGATGACAAAAAGCAAGCATCTCGAACGGTGCAACATTATTGAGCCCCCTACTTGCGTTTTGCGCCCACCGTTAATGGTTAGCGGGCGCGAAACGTAAACGGGTTCTTTCAGATATCACTCACCACTCACCACTCACCACTCACCACTTCACCACCGGCGCGCGTCCCCATTGCTTGGAAGTTAAGTCCATCCGCCGTGTAATTGCCGTCGGAGTTATCACTGGAGACGCTGCGCAGGAAGCGCACGGAGCCATCGGCAAACACGAAATTCGAACCGCCCATATGCCGGCTGCTGAAATCGTCCATACCGGCACTGCCATCCGGATCGGTTAGGGCGTTATTCAAATGTGCATGCGCGAGCACGAGCGTGGCCGCCGGATACCAGGCGCCCGGTACATTGGGCTGGCAGGGATTGAATTGGCCCCGTCGAATGACGGCGCCGGGAATCGCGCCGGCCCAGATACCGTTGGCGTTTGACCAAGCGCGTTCGCCAATCATGATCGTGTTGCTCGTGCCGTCGGTGATGTCGGTGAGTCGAGTGTGGCTGTTGCGGTAGAAAACTCCCTGGCCGGTTAGATCGGTCGTGCCGGATTCATCCCCGCCGACGCAGGCCGCGTAGCTGCTGGGCGCGGCCAGGCAGATGGTATTGCCGAATCCGTCCGGTAGTGAAAAAGCGCTGGGCGGGTAGATGTCGGAAGGGCACAGGTAGACCTTTACCATCGTCCCGATGACGGCCGACTTTTGCACCGGCAGATTCTGGTTCAGTTGACGATAGAGGTTGTCCTGTTCAATGTCAGGCAGAATAAAAGAGGCCCAACCCCAGCCCGGGGCGGTATCCGAAGTCCCATCCGTGAACGGCATCGTTGCCGAGTAGCCGGGCGGCAAGCAGCGATTGATGTCGTGGTAATTGTGGAGTGCCAGGCCGATTTGCTTTAGGTTATTCATGCATTGCGTTCGCGCGGCCGATTCGCGAACCTTTTGCACGGCAGGCAGCAATAGGCCAATGAGGATAGCGATGATGGAAATAACCACAAGCAATTCGATGAGGGTGAAAGCGGTGCGGCGCATTGTTAGTATCCCATGAGAAGCACTAAAGATTACAGATACTGAGATTCAATCTCAATAGTATATGACACATTTAATGGTTGTTGAGATTTGTGTCAAGAGGACGGAAAAAAAATCGTACCGATTTTGTTCGAATTAGCAGGCTTGTTGAAAACTGGCAGTTAGCGCGATCGCCAACTCCTTAGTCGCAAGGAATTTGCAACCACCGAGAGCGAACTCAGGCTCATGGCCGCGCCGGCCCAGATGGGCGAGATGATGCCGATTGCGGCGAGCGGCACGCAGAGCATGTTGTAGAGCAGCGCGAGTGCCAGATTCTGGCGGATCGCCGCGCGCACGGCTCTGCTCAAACGCCGGGCGCGGAGAATGGCTTGCAAGTCGGGCCGCACCAAGGTGATACCGGCGCTTTCCATGGCTACGTCGGCTCCCGTGCCCATGGCAATACCGACATCGGCCTGGGCCAGGGCGGGAGCGTCGTTTACGCCATCGCCGGCAAACGCCACGCAATGGCCTTCTTTTTGAAGTCGGGCTACGATTTCTGCTTTGTCGGCCGGTTTCACGTCAGCAAATACATCATGAACTTCTAATTGTTGGCCCACGAACTCGGCGGTGGTGCGATTGTCGCCGCTGAGGATGACCAACTTCAATCCGTCGCCCCGGAGCTGCTGAAGTGCTTCGCGCGTGGTTTCGCGAATGGGATCCTCCACTGCAAGCCAGCCGGCCGGCTTGCCCTCCGCTGAAGCGAACAAGACCGTGCGCCCGTGCGCGCGCTCCTCCTGAGGATCGGACGTATCTCCAAGGCCGGCGAAGGCTTCGTTTCCCAGGCGCACCAGTTTTCCTTCGACGCGACCGCTCACGCCTTGGCCGGGAGTGGCTTCAAACTCGCTGACAGCGGCCAAGGGAAGTTGCCGCTCGTTCGCCGCTTGCACGACTGCAGCGGCCAGCGGGTGCTCGCTGCTGCGTTCGACGCTCGCAGTTAAGCGAAGCAGTTCGGCCTCGTCGTATCCGGATGCGGGATCCATTCGCACCAACTTCGGCCGGCCTTCCGTGAGCGTGCCGGTCTTGTCGAGCGCGAGTGTGTCTGCCTTGGCCAGCGTTTCCAGGGCTGCGGCATCACGAATGAGCACTCCGATCTGTGCGCCTCGACCCACGCCGACCATCACCGCCAGCGGTGTCGCCAATCCGAGCGCACACGGACAAGCGATGATCAGCACGGCAACGGCATTCAACAGCCCATGCGCCAGACCGCCTTTTTCTGGTCCCAAGATCGCCCAGCCGAGAAAGGTGAGTACGCTGACCGCGACGACTACCGGCACGAAAAAACCGGCCACACGATCGGCCAGACGCTGAATCGGCGCCCGGCTGCGCTGGGCCGCGCTCACAAGTCGGATGATGCCGGCCAGCAGTGTCTCCTGGCCCACGCGCCGCGCTTCGACGAGCAAGGTGCCATTGCCGTTCATCGTGCCTGCGGTGACTTCCGCGCCCACGTTCTTCTCTACCGGAATCGGCTCGCCGGTGAGGAGAGATTCGTCCACGGCACTGTGGCCCTCATGCACCAGGCCGTCGACCGGCATCTTATCGCCGGGCCGCACGCGCACCCGGTCGCCGGGCTGAATCAACTCCATGGCCAGGTCTTCTTCCCGGCCGTCGGGCAGCACGATACGGGCGGTTTTGGGCGAAAGCCCAATGAGTTGGCGAATTGCCTCGCCGGTCTTGTGCCGGGCGCGCATTTCCAACACTTGACCAAGCAGAACCAGAAGGGTCACAGCCACGGCTGTCTCGAAATACGTCTCGATAGCGCCGTGTTCGGCAAAGCCGGCCGGGAACCAGTGCGGGAAAAGGGTCGCGGCCACGCTGTAAAGAAACGCTGCTACCACGCCCAGCGCGATCAGCGTGAACATGTTTGGGCTTACCTTCACGATGGAGCGCGCGCCGCGGACAAGCAGCGGCCAGCCGGACCAAAGCACCACAGGCACGCTCAAGATCAATTGAATGATGGCACTGACCCGCATCGGCAAAACGTGTCTCAGCGGCCGGCCCGGCACCATGTCGAGCATGGCCAATAATACCACAGGCACGCCGAAGATCGCGCCCCAGAGCAGCCGGCCCTGAAAATCAACGAGTTCCGGATCGGGTTGATCCTCCGGCGAGGCGACTTCCGGCTCCAGAGCCATGCCGCATTTTGGACAAGCGCCCGGCCGGTCGCTCACAACCTCGGGGTGCATCGGGCAAACGTAGCGCTTGCGGGGAACAGAGGACACGGGATGAGAAGTGTGTTGAGAAACAGCCAATCCGGAAGGTTCGTGTTGTTCCTTTTCCCCAGCCAGATACTTGGCGGGTTCCGTTTCGAAGCGGCGCTGGCAGTTCGGATTGCAGAAATAGTAATCCTGCCCCTGAAAATGCACCGGCCCATAAGAATGGGCCGGGTCCACCGTCATGCCGCATACTGGATCGATCATGCCGACTTACCGGCAGTTTCCCGAGGCACACGGGAGATTGCTCGGTCCTCCCGTTTGAATTCTACGCTTGTCTTGCGTCTCCGGCGTGACCGGGTAGTTCGTATCGTACTGGCCTTCGCCGAAAAATGCCTGGCAAGAGCCCCACTGGAAGCGCAATTCGCAGCGAAATGACGTGCAGTTCACGCAGTTGCAATTCTCCCAGGGCTTTTCGACGCGCGGAAAGTGAATCTTGTTGGCGCCGTTGCACTCGCAGACCGGCGAGGGTAGACCAACCGGATAAAACGGGCTCGGCTGAATGATGGCCACGGGCGTGTGGGCATCCGGAATGACCGGTGATTGATACGGGGCGTGAAGCACCGGCGGCACAACGGGTGCCGCCGGCGGCACAACCGGCACCGGCGGCTGGCAATGAACCGTATGCAGCGATAACAACACCACCGATAGTGCAACTATCGTACTTAAGTGCTTCATGAGAGCAGTTCCTTTGCCCTTGTTCTTCAAGATGGGACCCGGATTCCAAAGAACCCGGGTCCCTCTCGGCATGGGTTTCCAACGGGGATAGAAATGGAATCGGCTACCAGTTGTTCCGGTTTCACCAACTATGCCGAAATCAACGAATTGCCAGGTTCAACTGTTCCGGCTGGTCGGCTGGTAGCGGTGGTAACGGATAGGCATCGGGCAGATTTTCAGTTTGCTCCTCGTAAAATGCAGAAGGTTGGCAAAGAATCGCTTTTGTAGCGGCCTAATACCGTTCAGCGTGTGTACAGGAAATGGCCATGGCGCAGATTCGATTGCAACAACGCGAGACCATTGCCAGCGGCTTACCACCGGTCTGCATCGTATGCGGCCGGCCGGCGATCACGCACGTGCGCAAGAATTTCCTCTGGCGGCCTGGCTGGACCAGCTGGCTGCTCTTATCGAGTCTGTTTGTGTCCCTGTTCACCCTGCTTATTCTGCTGCCG
>DATGHS010000172.1:0-19750 GCA_035307785.1 Gemmataceae bacterium | reverse complement strand
GGACCCCCGCTAGCCATCTTCTCTGTTCCACAGCACAGAAGCGAAGCGTTTCGAGCCGCCGGAAGACTCACACAAAACCGGGCTCCGCGATTCCACTTGAACCTTGTGCCAAGACAATCACCAGCATTCACCAAACCCTTCCACAACTTCGCAACCCGTCGAGTGGGAAGGCTGCCGTCACTGTTCGGGTCCGTCTTGAAGTGCCGAAGCAGTACCATTGCCACCGCGAAGTCGTGGGCGGTCACTCTGAATTTCCCCGCCATGAGGTCATGTGGGCCAACCCATTCTCGGTAGAGGCGCTCGTACTGTGGGATGCTGGCAAGTTCCTCGTCGCTGATGACTTGGCCTGAAACTGAACCACCAACAGATTTACTTATTTCAGTTTTTGGTGTAGTAACGATCACCGGCAACTTCACATCTGCCTTTGGCTCAGGCTCAACAACCACCGGCTGCGCCACGACATCGTACTGACTGCTCTCCAAGTCCTGCAGCCGCAAAACCGTCGTATCCTCCCACTCACCGAAACGGGACGCATCACGAGGTAATTTCGCAAACGACCCATAAGTTACCGATTGAACCTTCCCACCATCCGAAACCAAGTCGAGGCACGTTCCTTTAATCTCAACCTCCTCAACGTCGGCGTTCATCTTCTGGGCCTCGGAGCGCAACCAGGCTTCTAACCTCTTGAGCGCAGCGTTGACCTGCTTGGCCCCGGCGTTCCATTTCCAGAGAACGAAGTAGGCGTGAATTCCTTCGCCGTTGGTGGAAGGCTCGAAATACAGATTGGACCAATATCTTTTCAAATGATTCGCAAATTGCTTCGCACCCTCGGCTGAACCCAGGGCGTTGGCTTTCTGCACATCGATGTCGATCATGACCAACGTTTTCTTACAGAAGTGCCAGCCGTTACCGAAATAGTAGAGCGTGTCCTGTTTTTGAAAATGATCGAGCAGGCGATAATTTGGCAAGGACGGAAGGCCAAGCCGCAAATTCCAGCGCCCGATCAAGCCCTCTTTGGTAAGGCTGGGCCGGATGCCGCAAGTCGTCCTTTCGCCAAATACAAAGGGACAGATCAGCGCCTTGAGCCATTCGGTTGCCACCGTTTTCTTGGCTCGTCGCTGCGGCCTGGATTTCTTGAGCTTTTTCTGTGAGCGAGCGATGGCGTGCGTTCTCGTCCTGGCTTCTTTTCGCTTGGCCAGGTATTCTCGGAAGGCAACGGCATCATCAGAGGTTTGAGCCATTTGCTCCGGCCCTGGGGTAACGCATTCCGTCGAGAATTTCGGTGGTCCGTTTCGCGTGCCAAACATAGAAGTAAGTTCCTGGCAGGCGGCTGGGCTTTCGAGCAACATATCCATCGCCGAAGGCTTCTTTGCTCGGTTGCCCTGCTTCAGATCTGAGACCAAGTCCTTTAAGCCAGCGGCCAACGACATGGCTGCTGACTCCGTACAAGTCGCCAATTTCCGTGAGGGAAAGAAACTCATCCACAAGCCTCCTTTTCCCGCACCTCAGCGGTTCGCCCCAGGGCTTTGCAAACGCGCCTCACATCTGCTTCCGTGAAGATGCGCCGGTTACCGAGCCGCATTTTTGGTTCGGCCAGTTTTCTCGTAAGGAACAAGTAGGCTACGCGGTGCGGAGGCACGTCCAGCCTTTTCGCAACATCTGATATCAAGTACAGGTTTTCGCTCATGATTTCCTCCACATCTATATAGAGTAATGGTCAGCAATTTTTCTCAACAAACTTCTTTTTTTTCACGAAGACGCCATCGTCGAGCGGATGTTCTCAACGCGACTCTTCGGCCCATCATCCTGCCAGCGCCGACCACGTTCCCCAAGCGACTCCGCCGGTGGCTTGGTCAGTGCATTTGCCCAACAGCCGGATCACGGTGCTGAGCGGCCAACTAATGGAAAGCGGCCAGTAAGGTGAAAGTGATAAGAAAGTTGAAGCTGTAGTGTTGAGAAAGTAATGTTGTAGTTACTAGAATTGTAAGCGATTGCCGAGGATCGATCAAGCCCCTCGACTAAATGTGATGGATCAAAGCCGAAATACAAGTTATGAGACCAAGTGGCCAGCCACCGCGATTCCCATGGCCGTCTCGATACGCCGCAGCTTGCACTGATTCGTCAAATCCATCTTCAGGGTTTAGGCCAGCCGTAAGCCCCGGCCAAGCTGAAATGCATCGGCGTGCAAATAGTCATTCCGGTGTTTCATGTTCGTCTCCGTTTCCAAGGTGCCAAGAGGCCAAGGTTTGCGAGGCGCTTGATGGCGATGCGGCAGTACCGTTCGCTCAGATCGCAACCAAGAAACTTGTGTTTTTGCAACGCTGCGGCCACCAACGTGGTGCCGGTGCCCGCGAACGGGTCCAGAACCACTTGGCCCGGCTTGGTCAGGGCGTCCACGAGGAACAACATCTCTTCAATGGCCTTCGGGCAGGGAGGCAGTTTCAGTGACCTGTTTGAGCCGCCTCATCGCGATGCGGCAGTAGTCCCTACTGAGGTCGCAACAAATCCAGAGTCGGCCAAGTGTATGTGCAGCTACCAACGTAGCGCCGA
This sequence comes from Gemmataceae bacterium, assembly GCA_035307785.1. Lineage (GTDB taxonomy): Bacteria > Planctomycetota > Planctomycetia > Gemmatales > Gemmataceae > DATGHS01. The sequence continues at coordinate 17,200 of DATGHS010000172.1, read as the reverse complement.
GGCCACAAAAGCAATCGAGGATGATCTCGCCCGGCCTGGTCAGCGACTCGATCAGGAATGACATTTCCTCAACAGTCTTGATGCAGGGGTGGAATTTTCTCAACGGTCCAAGCGAGCCATAGATCACCAACGAATCTCTGTGAGGGAACTCGATGGGCCGCTGCTCCCTGGTTTGCACGATCCAGGTATGTCCAGTCGCCTTCTTGCCTTTGAGGCGAAACCGAGTCAGCGACCACAAGCGATGGCCGCCGAACCAGCGATGGAAGTGTTGGCAGTATTTGGCCCCCTGCGCCCATGCCAGGGGGCGTCCTGGTTTCAGCACCCGGCGGCATTCCTGATAGATGGGTTCGTGGTACTGCCAGTGCCTTGCCGGGTCGCCAAGTGCCGGGTCTAGGCCCCAATCGAATCGGCAATTCTTTGACGTTCCATACATGGGGTCGGCGATCACGGTATCGACGCTCTCGCCAGGCATCGTCCGTAGCAGCTTGAGAGCGTCACCGTGGAACACTTTGCCGAGATAGCAGTCAATCGTTGCCATTGGGGATCGCCTCCGGTTGCTCGGCGTCGGCGTCGGCCAGAAGTTCCTTGGCTTTGGCGCAGATCTCGGCGAGCTTGTTCTCGCACTCTTGGGCCTTAGCCAGAATCGCGTTCAATTCCGCTACATCAGTGGGCCACGTGTCTATAATCGCGTAAGATGAAAGGCGGCAACCAGCCGACGAAAAAACCGACGCCGACCGTTAATGGGGCTGGGCGGCTTTTTCGTTCCCTCGCCACTTTCGCCGGGTGCTCTATCGTAGGGCACCAGTCTAACCCTTATCCTCAAGAGACACTCACCATGGGCACCCTAACTTCTCGACAACAAATACTGAATGCTGCGATCAATCACTATTTCAACGAAAATGGCGAAGAAGCGCCTCGGCCCAACGAGGATTTGTCCGAAGTGATAGACATTGAAGGCCGTGATGCTTGGAGCGCGGTCCTGCACAATGCGAATGGTATTCTGGCGGATTATACGGTGACTCGCCACACTGACGGAAGGCTATGGTGCGAAATGCCGGATGGCCAAGAACCTTTGGAGTTCTAGGCAGCGTGATTTCGCCGCATGACGACCTTGAGTATCTTGCTTTCGGCCTGCTTGATGATGAAGGGAACTAGAATGGTCGCTTTCTCAAATCACGCGCTCCCACCATGTAGCCCGGTGAAGGTGATCCATGGAACGAACGATGGCCTCTTCATGATTGCCGGTACGTCTGTCGCAAGCGTCAGGGCCGTGCTGAGAGATGCTTTCAACATCCCCGACGACGCCATCGCCTTCGTCAACGGGGTGTGTGTCGTGCCCGGCTGCCAGCTCCACGAGAACGACACACTGGAGTTCGTGGTGCCCTTCGGTCGCAAAGGAGTCGGCGAGCGAGTTTGGAACGCTGATGAGTTTTGCCAGTTTTTCAAGATCAGCCCCGAAGACCTTCAAGCCTGGATTGCCCAAGGCTTAAAAGTCAAGCGGTGTCTCGACGGCTCCATTCGCATCACCGAAACCGCTGTTGATGAATTCTTCCGTGGCCGGGTGATCGACTCCCTTTGTCTCAATACCGAGCAGACCACCCGGCACGCAGCCCAGGAGTTTGGATCGCCGGACGAGCAAACCGAGAAACAGCCTGAATATGTGACTGTGGCCGAGGCTCAACGCCGCTTTTTGGCCGGAATGCGGTCACGCCGTTGGTGGTATCGATTGGTCGAAACAGGAAAAATTGCTCACCACCGCGTCGGCGATTCGATCCTGATTCGCACCAAGGACATTGAGGACTTTATCGCCAAGTCTCGCAAAGAGGATCGGCCCGACGAGCGCCATATTGAACCGGCCTCGCCGCCTGCGATTCCAATGCCATTCCCGCCTCCAGTGCAGCCCCAACCGCGAAGCAAGCCGAAAGAAGACCCCTCACGCTTTCGCTTTTTTCCCCGCCGCTGAACCTCGCTTCGACATCGTTTCGAGCAAGATCGTGCGCATTCGGGCCTTGTCAACCTGCAAGTGGCCGTAGTGCCGCTCAATCATTCCCACGCTCGTTCCGATCATATCGGCCAGCACTTTGATCGGTCCGCTGTTCAGCAGCCAGTCAGTCGCGAAAGAATGTCTGAACCCGTAGGCGGTGGGTGCAGGCTTGATGGACAGCCTCTTCGCGTACCAACGAAGTCCAATTGAAACCGCCTCATTCGTCCAGCGGCGGTTCCGTTTTGTTCGGAACAGCGGACCTTCGGGGAACAGTTTGATCCGGCGCTCGATCATCTTCACGAGATCGTCGTTCAGATAGATCACCCGGTCTCTTCCGGTCTTCTTCGCATTCTTCCACACAAATTCACCGGGCTTCGGTTGTCCGGGGTACACCAAGACATTTTCGGCGGGCCGGTAATATCGTGCTTCGGCGTGGTAAGCCTCGGCAGGTCGGCAGCCAGTATCGCGCAGAAACCGAATCAGGTCGCCAAAGTTCGCGTTCACCGCCCCGATCAGCTCTTGGTAGATAGTGGGGTCGATGTACGCCTCTTCGCCACGGCTCCGCTTGCTCCTCTTAACCACACCCTTCTGGTCGAGGCAGTGTCGCGTAATCAGACCTTGCTTCTTCGCCCAATTCAGCGCGCAGATGAGGGACCGCAAGGCCATCGCCTGATACGTCTCTCTCCATTGCCCCATGCGGCCTTTGCGGTCCTTTCTGGGTTTTGCCATCGCCTCCAGCCACTCGGTGACGTGGAAGACCTTGAACTCGGCGATAGTCTTTTCGCCGAACCGCTCAATGCCTGACGTGCAAGTTTCGAGGTAAATGCGAAGCGATGCCGTCTTGCCGTTCCGTTCCAAGTGTTGCCCGTAAAGTTCGCAAATTAGCCGAACCGTGTTGCCCTGGTCGGAGGTGTCGGCGTTTGCCAACTCCAGAAGTTCCGTGAACTTCCTGAGCGCGGTGAGGTACGTCGGCCCTGTGGGCTTGTCATCTGGCCCTTTTGACAGCTTGATCTGTTTGTCGCGAAACCAAGTGTAATAACCCTTGCGGCTTGGGTAGTAGCTGATTTCAGAGGTCGGAGGCATGACGGCATTTCCTGGCTGTTTCCCGCATTATCACAAGAACCAGGATACCGTACCGTGCGTTATCCGTGCAATATCAGCTTGGAATAACGAGAAAGATAGGCAAAAATATGATTTCACTTCCCGATGCAAAATCGGCTGAAAATTCGGTCCAGCAAGTCTTCGGTGTAAATCGCTCCCACCATCTCGCCGAGTTGCTGCAAGGCGCCGCGGAGTTCCACGGCCAGCAATTCCGGCGGCTCTTCGAATAGGACAATGGAATGTGCCTTCCGCAAGTGGTCCAGTCCGGTGGCCACGTGATGCCGGCAGCGGCTGAGGCTTGGGGCCAGCGATGGCTGGCGGCGCGATTTCGCTTGCTCCGCAATGCGGGAACGCAATTCTGGCAAACCCTGGCTGGTAATGGCGCTGGTGGCATGCAGGCCAGCGGCGGGTTCGGCGAGGTCGCACTTGGTGGCGAGGTGGAGAACGGTGATCCCCTCACCCCCTTCCCCTCTCCCCCAAGGGGAGAGGGGTGAATTGGTGTTTCCCGCTTCGTGACACAACAACAGCAAATCCGCATCGTGGCTTTGCAAATGGCTTAGCGACTGCGCCTGTTGGCCGATCGCATCATCTGCCTCTTGCCAGCCGGCCGTGTCCACGAGTTCTACGGCCACACCATCCATCGTTACCCGAGCAACCAGATAATCCCGCGTGGTTCCCGGTTGCGGACTCACCAGGGCTGTGCCGCCGAGGGCGTTGAACAGGCTGCTTTTGCCCGCGTTCGGCTCACCGATCAACACGGCCCGGAAGGGCCGCTCGCTGGTGGCGCGCTGATCGAGTTGGCGCTGCAGCGAAGTTAGCTGGGCCATTCCCTTCGTTAGCCGCAGCAGCGTCTCGTTGATATCGACGAATTCCAGGCCTTCTTCGGTGAAATCCAGCTGTGCCTCCACGTCGGCCAGCAGATTCAGCAAGTCGTCGCGCAGACCTTCGAGTGGCCGGGTGACGCCGCCGGCCAATTGCGCAAGAGCCTGCGTGAGATCATCGCGGTCGCCGGCGCTGATGACGGCGTGCACCGCTTCGGCCCGCGGCAAATCGCGCTTGCCGCCCAGGAAGGCGCGCAGCGTGAACTCGCCCGGCTGGGCGGCCCGGGCGCCGGCCTGGAGCAGTTGTGCGATGAGCAGCTCGACCAGCGGCGGCGAAGAGATGGTGTGCAATTCCACCATCTCCTGGCCGGTGTAAGTTTGCGGGGCCGGGAAATGATATAGCCAACCCGGCAACGGCGACGCAAGGCCGCTCAGGCGAATGTCACCCGCATGCATTCGGCGTTGGTTCGAATCAATGGTTTCAGGCGACGTGAATAGCGAGACCGCAATTTCCAGCGCGCGCGGCCCGCTCAGGCGCACGATGGCCCGCGCGCCGGGCCCGGCGGCGCTGGCGAGTGCGATAATCGTGTCGTTGAGGTCGGCGAGCATTTGCAGAATAGGAGAATTGAACAGAAGAAAACGAAGGGAACAAAGAGAATTGCAACTGATTGGTAGCGGAATTCTTGCGAATTCCGCTACCAATCCGCGGGCTCTTCGTTTCCTTCGTTTCCCTTTGCTAAACCACTGTTACACCCGGCGTTTTTTCTCGGCTTCCTTGCGGACCTTATCGAACCAGTCCCAGAAACCGCCGGCTCCATTGGTTCCCGACTTGGGTCCTTTGCCCTTGCGCTTGACTGCTTTTCCGGGGCTATCTGGTTTTGGTTCCTTCGGCTTCGGCTTGGGGAGCACCTTGCGTTCCACCAGGCTCCACACGCTGCCGGCAATGAAGTACAGGCACAACCCGGCGGCCACCTTGTAGAACATGAAGCCGAAGATCACCATCATCCATTTCATGGTCTTTTGCTGCATTGCCTGCTGCTCGTCGGTAGCGGGCGGCGTCATGTATTTTTGCTGGATGATCATCAGGGCCACGGCAACGATCGGCAACAGGTTGAAGAACGGCCCGAGATAGAGCGTGTGGCCCAATGCCGCCGGCACGCTGATATACGGAATCAGTTCTGTCCAGGTAAAGAGCATGTCGGGCGCAGCCAAGTTCGGAATCCACCATGGCATAAAGGATTGAAGCCGGAAAAAGACGTTTTCCTGCAAACAGTAATAGAGCCCGATGAAGATCGGCCACTGCGCGATCATCAGCAGGCAGCCGCTCATCTGCGACATCGGGTTGACGCCGTGCTCCATCATGTACTTCATCTTCACCTGCTGGAATTCCTGCTCCCGGCCCTTGTATTGCTCTTCGAGTTTCTTCAACTCGGGCTGAAGCGCCTTCACCTTCTCCTGGAATTCGGCGGCCTTGGCGGCCTGCCGCCGGCTGAACGGCGAGAGCGCACCGCGCACCAGCACCGTCAGCACGAAGATCGCCAGCCACAACGGCAGCACCCGAGATAAGTTCCCCAGAGCCCAGTGCATGATGTTCGTGGTCTGGATGGTCAGCCAGGTCCAGCCGATGGGGTCGGCAATATTTCGGCCGAACCAGTTCGGCGAATGGTAGTCGGTCATCGTCTGGAGGTTCAGGGTCGAGACGTAGCGGTCCACCAGGTTCTCATCAACGGCCTGGTCGCCGCGCATCTGGCCCAGCAGGCGCACCTTGACCGGGCCGTTGTAAAGCATGTATTTGTGCTCAATGCCCTCTTGCGGCACCGTAAGCTGCTGCGAAATCATGCGCGGGCAAATATCGGCCAGGAACTGCTTGTCGGTGGGGAAATAGCCCTCGTTGTTGTACTCAGCCACATCGCGAAGCGTCTTGATCGGCCGGCCGGTCTTGTCTTCCGTGCCTTCGGCCGTGGCGCGCTCCCACTCGATGAAGTTGCGCTCCGGCTGCTGATCGTCGACGCAAACGGCCGAGGCGAAAAACTGCGTTACTACTGCCGCGTATTGCAGGACTTTGTCGTCGCCGCGAACCTCTTTTTCGCTGCCGGATTGAAACTGAACGCTGGCGGCATCGACCATATTGCGGCGACCGTTCCCGGATTTTGTTTGCCAGCCGAAAATGGCGTTGCGATACACGCCGGTGTACCACATGCCTTCAACTGGCAAGCGATGGGCGCCGGCAAGCTGATAACGAAATGGCACGGGCTCTTTGCTGCCGTCGAGCCGCTCGACTTTCACGGCCAGGCCCAGGTGATACTCCTTGCGGTTCAACGTGAAGATCTTGGTGATCTTCACGCCCATTTCCTTCAACTCCGTGCTGAAGCGAACTTCCTGATGATCACCGGCGGGGTTCGGCTTGGGCGAATCGAGTTTCCAGACACGCTCGCCGAGGGTGTTGACCGGTCGGTCATCACCCGGTTTGGCGTAGTGGTATATCAGGAACGAGGGCAAGGCCGCATCGTGAGTCAATTCCGCTCGCTGCTCGGGTGGTAAATCCTCCGGACTCGGAATCAGATACAATGGCTTGAAGATCTTCTTGCCGTCTGGGCCCGCTTGCGTGATCTCGCGGCCATACACGTCGGCCTCGGGGAAGTACGTGAGAATCAGCCTGTCCACGCCGCCGCCCTGCGTCGTCAGCCGCACCTGTAGGTAAAATGATTCGTCGCCCATCGAAATCAAGTCCGGCTTTACGCTGGCCGCCACTTGTGGCGCCAGCACTTTCGCCGGAATACGCGGAATAACCGCCCGCTTGGCGATGCTGGCGGCCGACGGCGGCGGATATAGGATGGGGGAAATGACCGTGTCCCAGCCCACCCATTCGTGAACCGCCGCCAGCGTCTGCGCGGCCTCAAGCGGGTTCAATTGCTTGGGTGGTTCCGGCTTGGGATTAAGCTTGTTTTCGATGTAGCTGTAGCCGAACAGAATCAACATGGTGATGACGGCGAAAAGCACCAGGTTGCGAGTCGGCATGCGGTTGTTGTTCATGCAATTTGCCCGCACAAGCGGCCTTGGCGGTCCGGGGTCCTTTCGGTTCGCTTGGATATTCCATCACTTATCCTAGCGAACCGGCCGCAAAAGTGAAATCATGCGGCCATGAGTGTAATTCGGGGATTTATCTCGTTGCTTTGACGGATGATGAATTGGAGAAGATCATGCAATCACCCGGTCGCAAACTTCGCCAAGCCTGGCAAGCAGGAACCATTGCCGTTCCGGGCGTTTTCAACTGCCTTGTCGCGAAAATGGCGGAACGACTTAGCTTTTCCGCGGTCTATCTCTCCGGTGGAGCGCTCTCGGCCTGTTTCGGCGTGCCGGACGTGGGCCTGATCACGCTTTCGGAGTTCGCCGAAGCGGCCCGGCAAATCACGCAAGCCTGCACGCTGCCGCTTCTCTGCGATGCCGACACCGGCTTTGGCGAAGCGCTGAATGTCGAGCGCACCGTTCGGCTTTTGGAATCGGCCGGTGCTGCCGGTCTGCACCTGGAAGACCAGCAGCTTCCCAAGCGTTGCGGCCATCTCTCGGGCAAGCAACTCGTCAAACCGGACGAGATGGCCGCCAAGATTCGCGCGGCCGTGGCCGCCCGCAACGATCCCGACTTCGTCATCATCGCTCGCACCGATGCCCGGGGAGTGAACGGCTACGACGATGCCGTGGCCCGCGCGAAGCTCTACCTGCAAGCCGGAGCGGATGCGATCTTTCCCGAAGCGCTCGAGTCCAAAGAAGAATTCGCCCGCTTCGCAAAGGACGTGCCGGCGATATTGCTCGCGAACATGACGGAGTTTGGCAAGAGCCCAAACCTCGACGTGGCCACGCTCGGCGGTATCGGCTACCGCATGGTGCTGTTCCCCCTCACGGCTTTCCGGACCGCAATGCGTGGCGCACAGGAGACGCTGGCGGAATTGAAGCAGGCAGGCCAGCAACAGAAAGCGCTTCCGAAGATGCTCACGCGGGCGGAGCTATATGACTTGCTGGATTACAGGGGATTCGAGGAAAGGGATCGGAAGTTCTTTGGGGGGTGATGGTGCGCAACAAGCCGGTGCGCAACGAGCCGAGGCGCAACGAGCCGGAAGCGTAAGCGACGGACCTGAGAAACGCTGATATAATGCCCTTGTACGCACAATCACCAGAAGCGAGCCCTTACCATGAGTGAAGCCGTTCAAGAAATCTTGCAGAGAATTCAGCAGCTGCCCGCGAGCGAACGTCAATCGTTGGAGGAACAACTCGCGCAATTGGCGGAAGAGGAATGGCGGCGCGAAACTACGGCGGCGCGAGCCGAGGCCAAGCAACGAGGCATCGATCAGACGGCCATTGACCAAGCGGTCGAAAAGGTTCGCTATGGCACATGAAGGTATTCTTCGACACAAATGTTTACGTGGCGGAGGCCTTGTTAGGCGCTGCAGCAGAGGAAATGTTGGCCGCGACGGTGCAGGCATCTTGGCGAATTTACGCCAGCAGCTATCAACTCGATGAACTCGAACGAGTACTTACTAAACAGCTTGGTTTTCCCAGGCGATTAGCCCAGTTGTCGCGCGGGCGGATCATTCGCCGCACGAGCATGGTCGATCCTGGCGCCTCGCATCATGCCGTATCTGCCGATGTCGGCGACACTCCCATCCTCGCGGCAACAATGGCAGCCGGAGTGGATTATCTCGTCACCAACGATCGCCATTTGCTCGCCCTCGATCCGTATGAGGGCGTGCGAATCGTGTCGCTGGCCGAGTATTATCAGGTATTGATGAATGAAGGACTGACTCAGCCGGGGGCATGAGACAGCTTCATTTATCAAAACGATTTAATAATGTCACAGAATGCCCGCTGGACACTCTCACGGAATTGAAAGAGAAAGGCCATCAGCAGAACGCGCTGCCGAAGATGCTGACGCGGGCGGAGCTGTATGACTTCCTGGACTACAAGGGATTCGAGGAGCGGGATCGGAAGTTTTCTGGGGGATAAGACATCCGCACTCACCATAACGTCAGAACTAAGGGATTGTTGCGACGTTGCCGGCTGCGCGGGTCGAAAGCGCAGGCAACAGCGGGTCGGCGGAATACGACACCCAGCGCACGGAGCCGTCGCAAAAGAGAAAATTCACGCCGCCGCTGTGGTAGCTCCAAAAGTGGAAGGTGTCGCATTGGTTAGACGCTTTGCCGGGCCCGAAATGGTACGGCCCGGGAGGGCAACCGTGGCCATAAATGCCTATGCTATATTCGCGGACGCCCAGAATCATTTCCGCCGATCCGTCTTTATTTTGGCCCCAGCCGGCATACCACCAGCCGAGGATGCCATCGGCGCTGGGCGGCCGTTCCCCAGCCATGAGGGTGTTCGACAAGCCATCGCTTATGTCGGCGAAACGCGTCTTTGAGTCGAGGTACAATACTCCGTCATGTTCATATTGGTCCGTCCCCTCAACACCAAGGTAGGTCGTGAAGGCCGAATTCGTCAGTTTCCCGTCGTGCGCCGATTCGGAACGAGGATCGGATGGGCATGTGAATCCCTTCACGACGCGCGCACGAAGCGAGTGAGGCGGCACTTTGAGGAAATTGGTATCTTGGCGAAAGGCCGCCTCGATGTCTCGCCATAGGACGTCCTGCTCAAGATACGGAAGGATTCGGGCATTCCAGCTGAGATAGGGTTGCGGCGACTTACCGCCATCAACACTAATGCCCGGCGGTAATGCTCGCCCGGCATCGTGATATTGGTGAAGCGCCACCCCGATTTGATGGAGGTTGTTCTGGCAGCGAGCGCGCGAGGCGGTTTCGCGCGCGCGCTGCACGGCGGCTAACGTAAGCGCGGCCAGCATGCCAATGATGGCGACAGTAACCAGTACCTCAATTTGTGTAGCGGCCGACCGACCTATTCTTTGCTGGCCGAAAATGAACGCAGCGGGCATCGCCAAACTCCCCCATTGTGGCGATCATAGTGACTATTTGCAAACTTTGATCGGGCTCAGGGTACCAACGAACTGGCCTTGTCCGGTGCACGTCGCCTTCCATATCGAAGCGGGTGGCCCACAATAAACCGAGCAATTTATGCAACCCCTTTGGTATTGCTCGAACTCCGGCACATCCCCAGCCGCCTGGCATGTGCCAGGCATGGCCCTGGTGTCATTGGGGCAGGATCCGCCGAATGTGCTTGTGCATGGGTCGCAATCCGCGTATTGAAATTCCTCGCAAGGAGGATCCGACATGAACGTCGCGCTCCATTGCGTTACCTGCCTGCAATCGGTATCACAATCTCCAGGCGCGGAGAGCAAGTACGTGCAGTACACAAGATATCCACTTAGCGCCAGTAACCAAATGCGGAGTGAAAAGAGCTTGTGATCCATCGATAGTCTCCTAAAAACTAACCTTAAACGGTAAAGTCAAATTACCCCTTGTATTTGCCTCTCGCCCTTATTGCTAATAGGACAAGCCCTGACGCCATGAAAAAGGTCGCCCCGACGATGACGGGCCAGGACCAAAGCCGAGCGTAGCGAGACGGTGCAGGCTCAGACACCAATTCGTGGTATGGGCGTGTAAATTCGTTGGGCGTAACTGGCCTCGTCTCGCCATTTTGTTTTTGGATGAAATAGCCGCCCGATTTGTCATCAAACACAAACGTGCCTGGCGGGAAGTCAATGTCAAACTCCGGCAGAGCTAACTTAGGATTGATTTCTGCTAGGGTCACCGTCGATCGCACACTCAGCAGCAAACTCCCATCACTATGTCGGCTGATTAAGGACCAAGATTTTGGCACGAAAACGGCATCTGCGTCCTCCCGGTATTCGACATCTAATTTCCAGCGTTCGATTCCGGCTTGCGAGGTGTCCATGAAACGGAGTACAACCCAATCACGGGAGGGATCGACCCAAAACGATCGCGCCCAGTCAAGGGAAGGAATTGCAAGCAGTTCGTGGCAGAGTCGCCCGTTTATGGTGGCCCGTCGACCAGTCAACTTGAAACTGGCGTCACGATAAGGAGCCATGTTTGGATATGTCGGCCGGAAAGTCATCAAGATCGCACGAATGTAATAATTAGAAATCTCTGTGTGGAAATCCTCACGCCGAATTTGGCCCACTGGGTGACTCTTAGCGGGATCAGTCCGTAGATTCTTTCCAGACTTGCCATCGAAAGTAAAAAGCTCGCCGTATTCCGACCATGAGCCATAACGCCATTCTTTCCTGCGCAGCTCGTAACGCATCATTTGATGGTCAAAACTGAGAGACATTGGCAATACCGCTGTCGCGCCCTCGGGTGGGACCATCCCCGTTCGATCTCCCGCGAGGCGCGGCCCTAGCAACTTGGACACGTATCCTTTGGTCTGTGTTTGCTCTTCATTCCAACGGAAGCGCGCCGACACGACCTTTTTCTGTCGCTCCTCCCATTTGGCAATGATGCCTTCGACGGTAGGTTCCGGCTGCTGTCCCCGCGCGAGTGACGGCATCCATGCTAGGCAAACGGGATTGGCCAGCATTATCAAGATGAGAATTAGCCGACGCACGGTTTCACCTCTTTTCACTGTTCTCAGCGGCGATTCCGTAATAGGAGACTGCGACCGCGAGCAAAAATTGCCTTCCCGCGGCAGTGCGGACTTCAAACTCAATTCCTGTCGCGTGTTCTCCTGCTGCTTTCGCCACCTGCCGGACTTTGAATGCACCTGTCTCCCTTTCGCGCTCCACGGTAAGGCCCTCCCCGCGAACACGCCAGCTTTCGACCGTAAAGCCGCTCTTTGTCAACGATTCTAGCGTTATTACTTCTTCCGCTACCTCCCCCACTGTGCGCGAACCGAACGAAACGGACGCGGGAATGGCCTGCACATCCTCGACGATCTGGCCCGCCACTGCAATAAATTGCACTGGAATAGTTGGATATTGTGGCGAACGCGGGTGCAACCGCACTTCGGCTTCGATTTTGCCGACCGGCATGGGCTTCATGGGCGTCACAATCAATTCGAAATGCGAATCGGTTTCGGATAGACGGCGGATTTCAACCTTGAGATCCTTATTGCTCGTAGCAACTGTTAACTCGTCCAGCACGAAATGGCCTTTGATTTCCAGCCGTTGGGGCATCAGCGGCTGCCCTTCCACCGACTGCGTGCCAAAGTCGACCAGTCGTGGCGTCAGCCGGAAGGCCGTGCGCACCCGGCCTTGCACGAGCCATGCTGCCTTGATCGGCGTTCCATCTTCGCCGCGCACGGTAGGGGCAAGCTTAACGCCGAAATCGCGGATTCCGTTCGTTTCCGTTGCGCCGCTCTGCCTCGTCAGGTCGATTACCAGCTCCACATCGTGGGTCTCGCCCGGCGCCACGGCGAATTTTTTGCCTTCCACAACGGAGCAAGTGCACGACGTAAAAACGTCATCCACTACGACCTCTCGATCTGTGGGATTGTGCAGCGGTACTTTCCAATGAAACCGCGTGTCCTCCCAGACCTCCGCGAAAGAGAGGCTGTCGGCGTCCACCGTGAGCGGCATTTTTGCGACTTGGTTATTCGATTGCGCGCCGAGGCGGTGTTTGCCGCTGAACAAGTAAGCGCCTGCGGACAATATCGACAACGATAAGATAGCCGTTATTATGATTTTCGTCTTACTGATGGGGGGGGGTAAAACATCGCTGCTCTCCCTTTGCGCTCATCAGAACAATAGTTGTGCTGCCCACTCGACGGCCAAAAAAATGAGAACCAACCTCAACCGCAATTAAACGTGACTGCGGCTATCAAAGCAAGTAGGCGTTTGAAAGGCAAGGGAAAAATCGAAAAGATTTCGGATTTTCTTTTCGGATCGCCTGGGCGATTTTAAGGCACGCATTAGGCCCGCACATCTAAGCCTCGCCCGCCTTATGGCATAAACTTCATGCCAGCACTTCGCGAATGATTTCGCCATGCACGTCCGTCAGCCGGCGGTCGATGCCGTTGTGGCGCACCGTGAGCCGCTTGTGGTTGATGCCGAGCAGGTGCAGGATATCGAAATACGAGGCATTCTACTTACCCGCATTGATTCGAGCTGTTTCTCGTGGTGGGAAGTGGCATTGACGCCAGTTTCTTAGGGGGGGAAATGAAGTGATGCAAACCCAAAAGAACCCTGTGCCTCCACGGGATTTTGCGGCCGATGAAGAAGCAGTCACGGACAGCTTTTTGACTGGGGCACCGCTTAGTCAAGAGGTCGCCCGCCGCGTGCACGAGCGCGCGCTGCGCATTCGCGAAGGAATTCGCCGCAAGCACGGCCTCGTGGACATTGCGGTTCCTGCTGTTCGCGAATTCCGTGGGTGAATTGCCCACATGAAGTATGTCATCGATTCATCCATGGCAGTGAAGTGGGCCTTGCCGGAAGCCGACTCGGCCCAACCGGTCGCAGTGTACGATCCAAACCGACGCCTGTCATTCAAAAATCGGTTTCATTTCACGAAAAGACGTTTCGTTTCAGGGGGGTAGTGTGATTTTGCGTGAAACGGAAACGAAACGCGCGGCCCCCAGGAACCTCCGTCCCTGGGCTTTCGCGATCATCACGCGAGCACTTCCTTGATTACCTCGCCATGCACGTCCGTTAGCCGGCGGTCGATGCCGTTGTGGCGCACGGTAAGCCGCTTGTGGTCGATACCGAGCAGGTGCAGGATCGTGGCATGCAGGTCGTAGCAATAAATCGGCGTGAGCGCGCGCCAGCCCCATTCATCGCTCTGGCCATGTGCAACGCCTGGCTTGACGCCGGCGCCGGCCAGCCAGGTCACAAACGTGCCCATGTTGTGATCGCGGCCGGCCACGCCCTGGCTGAACGGCATGCGGCCAAATTCCGTGGTCCAGATCACCAGCGTGTCTTCCAACAGGCCCCGCGCTTTCAGGTCGCGCAGCAAGCCGGCGATAGGCTTATCGACGGTAACGGCAATCGCCGGCAGTTCAGTCTTGATGTTGCCGTGGTTGTCCCAGTTTCCGGTTGGCCCGCCAGCGCCGCTCCAAACCTGGACATAGCGCACGCCGCGCTCGATCAGCCGGCGCGCGATCAGGCAATTGCGGCCGAAGTTTTCGGTTGTTTTTTCATTGATACCGTAGAGCCGGTGCGTCTGCTCCGTCTCCCGGCGAACGTCGAGAGCTTCCGGAGCACTGAGTTGCATCTTGGCGGCCAGCTCGTAAGAGATGATCCGTGCCTCGAGCCGGGAATCGCCGGGGTGCTGCTGCTCGTGCTCGCGATTCATCTTTTTCAACAAGTCGAGGCTCGCCGATTCTTCCTGTGGCGTGATGAATTTCGCGGTCGACGGCGGTCGCAGATCGCTAATCGGCGTCGGCAGGTGCGGGCGAATGATCACGCCCTGATGCTGCACCGGCAAAAAGGCGGACGAGAAATTGCCCTGATTGTTGTACGGCAAGCCGCGGGCATCCGGCAGCACGACAAACGTGGGCAGATTGTCCGACAAGTTCCCTAGCGCGTAGCTGATCCATGCGCCCATCGCGGGAAAACCCGGCTGCGTGAATCCGGTGTTCTGCATATAGCTGGCCGGACCGTGCACGTTCGTCTTCGACACCATCGACATGATGAAGGCGAGGTCGTCGACGCAGCCGGCAAGGTGCGGAAAAACGCTGCTCACCCACCGGCCGCACTGGCCATATTGCCGAAATTGGTGCGGGCTCGGCAGCACTTTGAAGCCGGGCGAATTGGTGACCGATTCCAGCTTCACATCGCCGCCGGGGTCGAACTTCTTGCCCTCGATTTGCGCCAGCTTCGGCTTAAAGTCAAACGTGTCCATCGGGCTGGCGCCGCCATTCATGAATAGCTGAATGACGCGCCGCGCCTTCGGCCGATGGTGCAAACCTTCAAACCCAGCCACTTGCGGCTTCGCCGGTGACTCCGCAAATAGCATCTGCGCCAGCGCAACGCCGCCGAGGCCGCCGCCGGTATGCCAGAGAAAGTCACGCCGGGTAGATGACGATGCGAGATTCATGAAATTGGTCCAGCAGGGCATTCGCATTTATGATATGCGAAATCTCAGTGCTGGATCAAATGCCTGCTAAGGATTCCGCTTTTCAGCGGCGGACTGGTCCAGTTTTTTCAGCACTTCGCGCAGGTAATCGCCGCTCTTCAACTGCGTGCCATCCTTGAACCGGATCATGTATATCTGCCCCGTGGTGGCGGAATAGCTGGCGATCTTGTCGATAAAGTCGGTTGCCGTTTTCACCTGCGCATCCAGATCATCCCATTTGTAGCGAAGGAACCTGGCCGCCGATTTTGCGTCGTATTCCTTGCCATTGCGGATGAATTTGGTGTCTTGCATGCCCTTCACGTGCTCAATGAGCGCTTGGATTTTTTCCTTTTCCGTAGGCGAAGGGTTTTCGGCTGGAAGAACTGGAGATGCGGCCAACACAAAAACCAAACCAACAACTGCGACATCAAATCGCATGATAGGTGCCTCCTGACCAGGCACGGGCAAACCAGCCCATGCCTAACTAATTGTGAATGTGAGACTTACATTTTATGCAGTTGCAAGGCGACGGCAACGAGGCTAGCCCTGGAGCCGGTAGCGACAGCGCCCGGATCTTGTGTGAAAATCATCCAGTCGCTGGCATTTCCGGCTCGACCCAACTACGGGTTTCGTCTGGCCTACCCATCAAATGCGTGCCAAAATACAAAGAGTGCTTACTCTTCCGGTCCCCGCCCGAGGGCCAGTTTATGCCGAGCCAGCCTGATCTGCCAGAGAAGAACGGGGCCGGCGTACGGACCGCAAAACCACGCTCGGCCCCCCCGGACAGGCGCTCCAAAGAAGGGCTCTATACCGGGCTGGGATTTCTACCCGCCGATCGTTGCCGCGAGATTCACCGCATCATGGTCCGTAGCCGGAGCATGGAAGAGCGGATGATCAAGATGGCCAAGTCGGGCGAGGGGTATTTCTGGATCGGCGGCCCCGGCGAAGAAGCGTTCAACGCCTGCCTCGGCTTGCAAATCAAAAAGGGTCATGGCCCCGCCTTCGATTTCCTTCACTTGCATTACCGCAACGAGGCCACGCTGGTCGCGCTCGGCATGCCGTTGATCGATGGCATCCGCCAGATGGGCATGCGCCGCACTGATCCGCATTCGATGGGCCGCAACTTCCCCGGTCATTTCAGTGTGCCGCAGTGGAATATCGCTCCGATCACGTCAGTAATCGAAGTGCAATTCGCCATGGCGCCAGGTTCGGCCATTGTGCAGAAGCGCCACGGCGGCGACGGCATTACCATCGTCGTGGGCGGCGAAGCCGGCACAGCCGAAGGTGACTTCGCTTCCTGCCTGGTCTGGAGCACGCGGCCATGCAATGAATTGCCGGTGCTGATGATTGTGATGAATAACCAGTGGGGAATTTCGACGGCCGCCTGCACCCAGCATGGCGAGAAGCGGATCATCGACCGCGGCGCCGCTTTTGGCATTCCGGGCGAGCAGGTGGACGGTAACGACCCGGTCGCCAGTTGGCATGCCGTCGCGCGGGCCATGCAGCATTGCCGCAAGGAGCGAAAGCCGTTCTTGCTGGAGGCGATGGTCTCGCGGTTGCACGGCCATTCATCGTCGAGCGGGGCGGGGCGCGTGCCGGATGAAAACGATAGCATCTTGGACTTCGAATCCAAGATGCTGCAAGCCGGCATCCTCAGCGAGCGCGACATCGAGCAGGTGCACACCGAGGCAAAGGAAGAAACCGAAGCGGCGTTGCAACAAGTGCTGAGCGAGCCATTCCCGGCGCCCGAAGATGTAGAACGATATACCTATGCTCCCAGCCCTGTGGATGCGGTTTACCCCGGCGATTACCTGGGGTTGCCCGGCGATGCCGCAAGCGGCGGAGACTGAATGGCTACTCTCGTCCAAGCTGTCCGGATGGCGCTGCATTATGGCGAAGAGCATCTCGGCGTGACCGACATCTTCGGTGAAGATGTCGGGCCGCCGCTGGGTGGTGTCTTCACGGCCACGCAGGGGTTGCGCACCGCCTGGAACTCGCCGCTCGATGAGCGTGGCATCATCGGCACCGCGATGGGCATCGCGTACGCCGGCGGCCGGCCGGTCTGTGAGATTCAGTTCTGCGACTACGGCTTCAACACCATCGACTTGCTGAAAGTGGCCGGGAACCAATACTGGGCCGGGCGCGGAGCGTTTCCCATGTCGATCGTGGTGATGATGCCGTCGGGGTCCGGAATTCGCGGGTCGTTGTATCATTCGCATTCGTTTGAAAGCTGGGCAAGCCGGCTGACCGGCTGGAAAATTGTCATGCCCAGCAACGCGCTCGATGGCTATGGCCTCATGCTGAGCGCGATCGCGGATCCGAACCCG
>DATGHS010000171.1:0-28325 GCA_035307785.1 Gemmataceae bacterium | reverse complement strand
CAGCGGTTCCCAGCGGCTGTCGTCGTGCGAGCCGCTGACCAGGTAATCCAGCTCAATCGTGTGCAGGTGCCGGGTATCTTTTTCCTTGATTCCTTTTGCCACCGCGATCACCACCGCATCGTCGTCCGCGTTTTTCCAGGTCTGAAAATCGTTGCCGTGCATCCACAGGATATTGTCGAAGTCCTTGTAGCGGTTGCCCAAATAGCGGCCGAACTCCCGGCACTTCTCGGGGCCATTCTTGCGCATGATCTTCAAGTGGTCGATGGTTTCGCACGGATCGAGGAAAACGAGCAACTCGTGTTTCTCGGCCAACCGCAGCATGCGGTCGCAACGGGCAAAGTACTCCTCGTTGGGCGCTGCCAGGTCATCGGCCGTCTTGAAAGGCGAAAGGCCGTCGTGGGTGCTGCCATCGGCGCGGCCGCCCGTGCCCTTGCGGCAGAGCAAATTGATCCACACCGTGTTGAAGCCATGCGATTTTCGGTTGGCGAAGAACATCTCCGCTTCTTTCTCCGAAAGGTTCACCATCAGCGCTTGCGGCGACTCGCCGGCGATCAGGAAGGGAACGCCATCGCGATCCACGAGGTAGCGCCCGCCGTCGGCGACGCGAAGCGGGAAGCGATCCGCCGCCTGCCCGGCAGAGAAAGAGAGACACAGTGTGGCGATTACGGCCAGAAGAATTCGTTCAGGACGCATTAGTTGTCTCTCCCTGGGCGGCGAAGTGTTTTCCAGCGAAAACCTTTGATCTTGTGTGTCAACCTATACGATCATACTCCATGCGCCAACAACCACTCCTCAGCCGCCGCGACTTGATCGCAACCGCGGCGGCAGTCGCATCGACCGCCGCGCTGCGGGCCGATCCGCCGGCCCACAACAAGGTGTATCGCATTGGCGTGATTTCAGCCGCCATCGACGGCAAGCCGCAGAAGACCAATGGCCATACCTGGCATTTCGCCCAGTACTTCCATCCGGAAATCAACCTGGCCGCAGTTAAGAAGTATCTCGATCCGGGTTCGGCCCGAATTTTCGAGAAATACATCCGCAACGCGCGTTATTCGTTTGACCAGTTGCCGTTTGCCGACACGCAGATCACGCATGTTTATGCCAACCCGGCCGACGGGCTTGATCATTACGTCGAGACCTTTCCCGGCGTGAAAATCGCCAAATCCGTCGACGAATTGGTCGAGTCGGTGGACGCGGTTTGGCTGGGCGACGCCTCCGGCAAGGGGAACGATCACTTCGACCTGATAGCGCCGGCTCTGAAGAAAGGCCTGCCCACGTTTTGCGACAAGCCCATCGGCGGCACGGTTGTGGGAACACGCCGAATTCTGGATTTGGCCCGGCAGCACCAGGCGCCGCTCATGTCGTCGAGCTTGTTCCGGCACGAATTCGGCATGGAACAGGCGCTGCGGATGCGCGATTCCGGCGACTTCGGCCCGCTGCAATATGTGCTGGCGAGCCTGGCCGGCGGCTATTCACCGGAGAGCTGGTTCATTTACGGCCAGCATCCGGTGTGGACGGTGATGACGCTGTGCGGTCCGGGCGTGGAAGCAGTCAGCATGTACGCGCACGACGCCACCGCCCATGCGTTGATCACCTACAAGGACCGCATGCCGGCGGAGGTCTGGTATGGCCGGCCCGACGTGAGCCAGTATTGCCATACCACGGTCTATTTTGCCAAGCAGATGTATCAGTACACGCCAGCCATTGAGGGCGATTTTTGGTACGGCCACCATTACGAGATGTTTCGCATGGCCTACACGTTTCGCGAGATGATTCGCACGCGCAAGGAACCTGTGCCGCACCGCGAAATCCTGGAAGTGACCGCCATCATTCATGCCGCCGCGAAGTCGCTGAAAGAGCAGAGCCGGCTCGTGCGGCTTGATGAAGTTCTCAACGAGAAAGGATAAGCGGCTAACCAAGCCGTAAACAAGTAGGATACCTGGGACATGAGTGCCAATGCCAACAACTCGGATTCGGACCGCGTCGTGCTGATCGACGGCGTTCATGTGCCGCGCTTCCCGTATGGCACGGCCTGGAAAGAAGAGCAGACTCAGTGTCTGACCGAACTCGCACTGCGTGAGGGATTTCGCGGCATCGACACCGCCAACCAGCGCCGCCATTATTACGAAGCGGCGGTCGGGCAAGCTATTTCGACAGCGATCAAAAGCGGGCTGGTAACTCGCGAAGATTTGTTCCTGCAAACTAAATTCACCTTCCGCGATGGGCAGGATCATCGCCTGCCCTATGACCCTGACGCGTCAATTCCCATGCAAGTTGTGCAATCGTTTCGCAGTTCTCTCCAACACCTGCAAACGGACGTGATTGACTCCTATGTGCTGCACGGTCCGACGCAGCATATTGGCCTCACAGCCGAGGATTGGGAAGCCTGGCATGCGATGGAAGGCATTCACGCCAGCGGCCGCGCGCGCCTGCTGGGTGTGAGTAATGTCTCGCTGGAACAATTGGATGCTCTTTGCAAAGGAGCGCGCATCCCGCCGCGCTTCGTCCAGAACCGCTGCTATGCTGTGCGTGGTTGGGACCACCGCGTGCGCGACTACTGCGCAAAGAACGGGATCATCTACCAGGGCTTTTCCCTGCTCACGGCCAACCGGCAGGTGCTGGCCCATCCAGAAATGCTGCGGATCGCCAAACGCCACGGCCGCGCGGTCAGCCAGATCGTCTTCCGCTTTGCCCTCGACGCGGGCATGCTGCCGCTCACCGGCACCACCGATGCCGGCCACATGCGGGCCGATCTCGAAGTCTTCGATTTCCACTTGGAGCCAGCGGAAGTCGAGCGGATCGAAGGCATCGGCATGGCGTAACATTTCAGTTTCCGCTTCTCTTCCACCAAGCGTCAGGTGGGCGTCCAGGTGTCCAATTCATCCCACGGCCAAAGCGGCCGGGGAATTTGCCGATAGGGATAATGCCAGAAGTCCGATGGAGCGCAGCCCGGGGCTCGGACAACCAGTATGCGCTTCGCTTTGTCTTGATAGGCAGCGCGGAACCCGCAGGGGCTTTTGGCGACCAGCAACTGGGCAGCAAACGGATCCAGCCCGGCCGCCATGAATAACTGCGGCGCGAAATGTGGTCCGCTTCGGGACGTAACGACAACATGAATGTTGCCAATTTGCAAAACGGCCGACGGCCCCATATCGATGGGCAGATTGCGGGCCAGGTGGCCGGACATCACGAAGCGCGCTTCGAAGAGATTCGCCACGCGAACGACAGCCGGCAAAGGCGTCGAGAACAGATGATCGCGCTTGCCGCCCAGTAGCGCTGAGAACTCAGTCCCGACGCCCCGCTGCTTTGCTTCCGCGACTAAATCGGGATCGACCAGCGTAACCAATGCTGGCCGTCGCCAGTCATATTTCAGCATCTCGCCGAGCAAATGTGTGCTGTCGCCCGGCGCACCGGAGGTGGTGGCATCGGCACTGTCGCTTAGAACCACTAAGCCGTCCTTCTCTTCGAAAGCCGCGCGCACTCCCTCTTCTACCGAAACCAATTCCGGTAGATACTCACGGCGATGCTCCCACACAAACTCGGACAATTCTTTGCAGCGCGCCTCCGCTAAGTCCCGATCGCCGTCGGTGATGACAACGACTGCGGACCCTAACTCCGGAATATCGAGCCACGGTTGGACCGTCGCCAGCCCGGCCGTCAGACCTCGGGGATCGCGCTCCCATGCTTGCAGCAATTCGCGAATCTGGTAACTGACGCTGTTCGGATCTTGCGTATTGGCGCGCTCGGCCGGGAAGACGAGTGGCAACTTCTGAAATCCGGTGGCGGGCCTGGCGCCGTTGAGAATACGCCGCAGAACGGCGGCGCCGCGCTGACCGGTCTCAAACACGTCGATATGCGGTGCGGTGTGGTAAAGGACCAGCGCATCGGCGTTTCGCACCATTTTTCCGGTGACATTAGCGTGCAAGTCGAGTGTCGCCACCAGCGGCACGTCCGGCCCGATCAGAATACGATAAGCTTCCAGAATAGCGCCTTCCACATCCGGCGTGCCATCGGCGACAAGCGAGCCGTGCAGAGCCAGCAAGACGGCATCGACCGGCGGCACACGTTGCAGAGCCGTGACCAATTCGTCCTTCAGCCAGTCAAAAGTCTCGGGCGTCGCCGGTCCGCCGGGCCATGCAGGCAGCCGCACCAGGCCGACAATTTCAGGCTTTTCGGGCCAAGCTCGCAGTGACTGGATGAAGCCGCCGAGTTCGTTGGTGTCGGCCATGCGCTCGACCAGTTCTTCGCCCCGCAAGATGCCGAGCGCTTCAAAGTCGGCCCGCGTGGTCGGCAGCGGGTTGAAGGTGTTTGTCTCTTGCCAGAGCTGGCCGATGGCGACGCGCATAGTTTGTTTCACCCTCCTGCTAAGCCGCAAGCGGCTTGGTCCAACCGGTTCAGCGCTTGATCCACGTCCGCGAGCGTCATCGCCGCGCAGAAGCCGTGATGGCAGGCTGCGCCGCCGTAGTCGTGGAAATACACGCCGTGCCGAATCGCCGCAGCAATGAACTTCAACATCTGCTGCCGCTGATGGCGGACCGCCGACCGATAGTCGCGGATGGGGCCGTCGACGCCAAAGTAAATGCCGAATCGGGCGCCCAATCCTTGCACTCGTCCACGGATCTGGCGCCGAGTGAAGATGTCGTTCATCCCAGCAGTTAGTTTTTGCAAGATCGCGTTAATGTGCTCGTAGAAACCAGGCTCGCGGTAGGCGGTGATTGCCGCCAGCCCGGCCGCGACCGCCGTCGGATGCCCGTTGTATGTACCGCTGTGCTGGCAATCGCCGGTCGGCATAAGCCGCTCCATGAGGTCGCGCCGGCCGCCGAAGACACTGAGCGGAAACCCACCGCCGACCGCCTTGCCGAGCGTGCACAAATCCGGAGTGACGCCGAGGTACTCCTGAGCCCCGCCGGGGCACATGCGAAAGGCGCTCAGAACTTCGTCGAAGATCAACAGCACGCCGGCTTCGCGCGTCCGCTGCCGCACCGCGGTCAGAAATTGCTTTTCGGCGATGATGCAGCCGGCATTGTAATACACCGGCTCCATGATTACCGCGGCCAACTCATGACTGTGGTGAGCGAATGCCCGTTCAAACAAGTCAGTGCGATTATACGGAACAACGATTAAGTTCTGATGCATCCCCGCTGGCAAACCGGAAGATGCCGGAACCGCGGCGGGAGAATCCTCCGGCCCGAGTTTATCGGCATGCGCCCCAATGGAGTACATCACCTGGTCGTGGTAGCCGTGGAAGTTGCCCTCGAATTTCAGCAGCTTGCTCCGGCCGGTGCAGGCGCGCGCCAGGCGAATGCAGTGCATGGTCGCTTCGGTGCCCGAACCGGTGAAACGTATGAGTTCCAGACACGGCACCGTCTGGCAGAGAAGCTTCGCCAGTTCCGTGTGCAATTCATTTTCGTACGAACAGGCCGCTCCGCGCGCAAGTACCCCTTCAACTGCCCGCCGCACGCGCTCGTCGCCGTGGCCCAAGAGGGTGGCGCCATGGCTGCAACATAGGTCGATGTATTCTTTCCCATCGAGATCCCACACGCGGCAGCCGGCAGCGCGGTGGAAGAGCATGGCATGCCCCACCGCCTGGTTCACGCGCGTGGACGAACTCACGCCGCCGGCGAGATAATTCTTCGCTTGCTCGAATTGATCGACGACTTTGCTCATCGTTCATTCCGTTGTTGCATTGTCCCAGGAATGCTTGCGTTCCGCGATACTGTAGCGTATTTCAATGGGATGTAGCGGATTTCGCCAGAATTCCGCCTGCGGTGGATCTCGGCCCAATTCAAAGACAGGCTGGTATTGCCATGCTGATTTCGCACGACCGCTTATTCGCGCTTACCGGGGCCATCTTCCGCCAGGCGGGCTGCGCGCAGCCCGAAGCGGACCGCATTGCCACGCACCTCGTCGAGGCGAATCTGGTTGGCCACGATTCGCACGGCGTTATTCGCATTTCAACTTACGTACAATGGCTGCAAAGGGGTAAGGTTCTGGCCGGGCGCTCCATCCAAATCGCCTTTGAGAACGATGTGATCGCGGTGGTCGATGGTCAATTTGGCTTTGGTCAGACCATCGGCGAACAGGCGATTCAACTGGGCATCGCGAAATCCAGCAAGCACGGAGTGGCGGTGGTCGCGCTGCGCAATTCCGGCCACTTGGGCCGAATCGGCGATTGGCCGCTCATGGCCGCGCAGGCCGGGAAAGTGTCGCTGCACTTTGTGAACACGACCGGCGCTGGAATCCTGGTTGCTCCGTTTGGGGGCACGCAGCGGCGCTTATCTGCCAACCCCATCGCGGCCGGCGTGCCGGTGGCCGGCGGGTCGCCGATGATTATCGACATGTCGATGTGCACCATCGCCGAGGGCAAGATTCGCGTGGCCCTGAATAAGGGCGTGCCGGTGCCGGAGGAGTGCATAATCGACTCCGCCGGCCAACCCACCACCGATCCGCGCGTTTTCTACGCCAACCCACCCGGCGCGATCTTGCCGATTGCCGCTCACAAGGGCTACGGTCTCGGCGTCTTGTGCGAAGTCCTGGCCGGGGCGCTCACCGGCGGCGGCTGCAGCAACCCTGCCAACGCCGGCCGCGTTCTCAATGGCATGCTCTCGATCATCTTCGATCCGTCCTTCTTCCAGGCCGATGCCGAGTTCGCAGCGGAAATCGAACGCTTCATTGCTTGGGTGAAGAGTTCGGCAAAGGTTCAGCCCGATGGCGAAATCCTGATGCCAGGCGAAATCGAAGAGCGCACGAAGGCCCAGCGCCTGCGCGACGGCATCGTCATCGACGAAACGACCTGGTCGCAAATTCTGCAAACGGCACGGAGTGTGCATGTAGACGAGCGTCTTTTTTCAGTTGATTCCAGGAGTCCAGCATGAAAGCAGCCGAACAAGCTGATCGCATCCGTGCCGCGGTGGAGCGCAATCCGCGCAAGATGACGCTGCAACTGGCCCATGAGCTCGGCGTGCCGGAAGTCGAAGTCATTCGGGCCTTCCCGCCGGGTCGAGTACAAGAACTCGACATCTCGCGCTGGGAGAAGCTCTTCCGCGCTTTCGAGGCATTCGGCCAAGTCTGGGTGCTGGTTTCCAATGGCGCTGCCACGATTGAAGCCAAAGGCCAATTCGGCGGCTTCACTACGGCTGGCGAGTTCTTCAACGTGCAAACCGACACGCTCGACATGCACATCCGCTTTCGGCAACTCGCGGCCATCTTCGCCGTGGAAAAGCCCGGCCACCTCGACGGCACCGGAACACGCAGCATCCAATTCTTCGATCAAACCGGCGCTGCGGCACTCAAAGTGTTCTTCAACTTCGGAGGGCCCATCAGCCCGGAGCGGGAGAAGATGTTTGTCGAATTGCGGAAAAGGTTTCAAATGCAATCAACCACGGATGGCACGGATAACCCGGATAAGTCCTAGCCTCTTGCCGTCTAATTTTGCTTATCCGTGCTATCCGTGGTTGCTCTTCTCTTGCTTGCAGTTCCCAGTGCCGAAGCTAATATGGTAGAATCCTACCGAACCTGAAACCTGCCCGCTGGCTTTTCCCCTGGATCGCACATTCCGAGACATGAGGACCTCATGCTCACGAATATACGTCTTTTTGCCATTGCTCTCGCCGCCGGGGCTATTGCCGTCGCCGCGGTTCGCGGCGACGAGGCCAAACCCGCGCTCGCCTGCGCCGCGGCAGTGGATAATTACTTCGAAAACGAAGTCTGGGCGAAGGTTGGCTCACAGCGCTGCCTCACCTGCCACCGCAAGGGCGGCGACGCCGAAGATAGCAAATTCATTCTGGTCGATCCGCGCAAGAGCACGGGAACGGCCCGCGAGGAAGCGCTGCGGCAAAACCGCGCCGCCTTCGCGCAGATGGCGCGCGCCAAAGAGCACGACAAATCGCGCATGCTTCTGAAGGTCGTAGGCCAGCTCGACCACGGCGGCAAAGACGTGCTCCCGGCCGACACACCGGGCTTTCGCATCTTGGCCGATTTCGTTCGCCGAGTGAATGGCCAAAGCGGTACAAGCCCCGTCGCCGCTGCCGTTGATCCGAAATCGCCGCCGTTTTTCGATGGCGTGGTCATGCTCGATGACCGCCGACTGCTTCGCCGCATCACGCTGTCGCTCGCCGGTCGGCTCCCCACCGAGGCCGAATTCGCCGCCGTCGCCAAGAGCGGTCTGAAGGCGCTGCCCGCGCTCATGGACGCGGTCATGAAGGAAGACGCCTTCTGCGACCGCCTGCGAGAGGGCTTCAATGATATCTTCCTGACGCTGGGCGTGGATGGGAACGCCGATCAAACGTGCCTCTCCTACGAGCACTTCGAGAAGACCCGGCACTGGTATCAGAAATACGACCTGAGCCACATTAAGGATGAGAATGAACGGCGGCAGGCCGGCTACAAGCTCGCAAACGATTATCGCAAGGCCCTGCTCGGCGAGCCGATGAAACTGATCGAATTTATCGTCCGCAACGATCGGCCGTTTACTGAGATCGTGACGGCCGATTATACTATGGTTTCGCCTTATTCGGCTCGCGGCTACGGCGTGTTCGACGAGTTGAAAGACAAATTCAAGAACCCGGATGATCCCTTCGAATATGTGCCGGTTAAGCTGAAGGCGCTCAAGGGCCGCAGCCGCCAGGAAGACGAGGATTCGAAGACCGGCTTCTATGCCCACGCCGGGCTTTTGAGCACGTTTCAGTATCTTACGCGCTACCCGACCACCGAGACCAACCGCAATCGCCTGCGCGCGCGCATGTACTATCAGCATTTCCTCGGCGTGGATGTACTGGAACTCGCGGCCCGCGTTTCTGATGCCGCGGCCGTCACCGCCAAGTACAAGGTGCCGACCATGGAGGCGGCCGAGTGCGTGGTCTGCCACAAGACACTCGACCCGGTGGCCGGGCTATTCCAGGATTACTGGAAGTTTGCCGACCAGGGCGTGTACGGCAAGCGCAAAGGCGGTTGGTTCACCGACATGTTCAAACCCGGCTTCGAAGGCGAAGACTTGCCGGCCTCCGAGCGCTGGCGCTCGCTGCAGTGGCTGGGAGAGCGCACCGCCAAGGACCCGCGATTTGCCGTGGCGATGGTCGAGCATGTGTATTACATCCTCACCGGCCGCAAGGTGTTGTTGCCGCCCAAGGATTTCGATGATCCGCTTTATCCCGCCAAGCTTCGGGCCTATACCGAACAGCGCCGGCAAACCGAAGAGATTGCCGCTCGCTTCGCCAAGACCGGTTTCAACCTGAAAAACGTCTTCAATGAATGGGCTCTGTCGAACTTCTACCGGGCCGACGGCTTGGCGACGGCTGCGAAGGAGCCATGTCGTCGGGCGGAGCTCGACGATATCGGCATTGTGCGCATGCTCGCGCCGGAGCAGGTGGAGCGCAAGATCGGCGCAATCTTCGGCGCGAAATGGGGCAAGCTAAACGATCAACTCGCCCAGCTCTACGGCGGCATCGACTCGAAGCAAGTTACGGATCGAGCCACCGACCCCAGCGGCGCGATGGGGGCGATCCAGCGCATTTTGTCGAACGACGTGGCCTGCAAGCACGTGGCCAGGGATTTCAGCCGCCCTGCTGCCGAGCGCAAGCTCTTCCCCGGCATCGAGCCCGACGTGCTGCCCAGCGCCTCGCCTGACGGCGACCGCAAGATTCGCCAGGCCATCGCGTATTTGCACGAGCGCATCCTCGGCCGGCACGATGCCGTTAATTCCGACGAGGTTGAGCGGACGTTCTACCTATTCTCGGTTCTGGTGAAAGATGCCAAGGGACAGAAGGGCGTGGACAAGCAGGAGATTTACTTCTGCCGCCCCGGCAACAAGGACGCGCCGGGCGCACAGATCAAGGATCCGAACTACACCATCCGCGCCTGGCGCGGCGTGGTGACGTACTTGTTGCGAAGAAGTGAATTCTTGTACGAGTGATAAATGTGTTCAGAGCCGCGCACGAAGTAAGCGGCGAAACGATACGCCGCTTACTTCGTGCGCGGCTCTGACGGAAAACATCGTTGAACAAAGGGAAACGTTCATGCGACGTGATTTCCTCAAAATATGTGGTCTGGTCGGACTCCGACTTGCGTTCCCGTTCCCGCTTCTAAGAATTCGGGCCGCCGAAACCAAAGACCAGCCCTACCCCGGCCCCTACTACGTCGTCTTCAACGCCTCCGGCGGGTGGGACACGACGTATCTCATGGACCCCAAGGGCGTAAACGAGATCAATCGCCTGTACAAGGAAGGCGAGATTCTCACCAAGGGCGCGCACAAGTTTGCTCCCATCAAAAAGCATGCCCAGGGCGGCATGTGCAACGAGGATTTCTATGCCGAATTCGGCAACGAAGTCCTCACGCTCAATGGGCTCGATTACTCGGTTAACAATCACTCGCCCGGGGCTCGCTACATGGCCACCGGCAAGCTCGACAGCCTGGCTTACCCCACGTTTGCCGCTCTGGTTGCGGCCTGCCGCGGCTCCACCTGTCCGCTGGCGTTTCTCACCTTCGGCAACTACTCGGCCACGGGGAACCTCGTGGCCATGTCGCGCGTGCCGTACATGCAGTCGCTGCGGAAGATCGCCAATGCCGACGCCGTGGACGGCAACGAGCGCTCCCCTTACCACGATAAATTCGCGCTCGATCGCATCGAAGAGGCACTACGCAAGGAGCACGAAGCCACTGGCATGCAGCCGAAATTGCCGCGAGCCGAGCGCGGCGAGAACATGCTATACGCCGCCCAGGTGAACTCGAAAGCGCTGCAGCGCGTGACGCAATACATTCCGAATACGATGCCGAAAGAGCGCTTGTCGCAGCAGGCCGAGATCGCCCTGGCTTCGTTCAAGGCCGGGGTGTGCGTGAGCGCAAACCTCGACATCGGCCAGTTCGACAGCCATGCCAACAACGACCGCGATCAGATGAAACTGATCCCCGAATTCCTGGCCGGGATCGCCTACCTGCTGCGCCGCGCCGGGGAATTGAAAATCCGCGATCAACTCGTCGTCGTGGTCCAAAGCGAGATGGGCCGCACGCCGAATTATAACACCGGCAACGGCAAGGACCACTGGTCCATCGGCTCGATCATGTTCCTGGGCCGCGGCATCAAGGGCAATCGCGTGCTTGGCGCCACGGATGCGAAACAATTCGCCATCCCGCTCGAGCCGAAGACGCTCAAGCTGGACAAGGAAAAAGGCATCCGCGTGCGGCCCGAGCATATCCACGAGTGCCTGCGCGAACTTGCCGGCATCGCCGAGCATCCCTTCAGCAAGAAGTTCCCCCTCGGCGTGGCCGAGAAAGACAAGCTGCAGAAGCTGTGGGGTTGAACTCCGCCACGCGCTTCATTTATTCCGCGTTCACCACTTCGAACTGCGCCTTCGAATCGGACGGCTTGCCGAACGTCACCTTTAGGCTCGGCGCCTTGGCATTGCCCAGCTCCGCTCGCGCGGTGATGCGATGCACGCCCGGCGTTAGCTGCATCACGGCGTTGCCCGGTTTTTGAATCTGCTCTTCATCCACCCAGAATGTGGCCGGTACATTGGCGCTCGTGTTGATTTCTACCGCACCGCCCTGCACGACGTTGATTTCGCCCTGCAAATAGATCACGCCGGGAGTTGATTGAATTTCGTCCAACGGCAGCGAGCCGTTGACCTGCGAGAATACTGTGTCCCACGCTTCCGGGTCCGAGCGCAACAGACTTTCGCGCACCACTTCGCGGTTCGGCACGCCTTCCTTCAGGGCCGCCGTGAGCGTGCGCAGTTTCTTCCAGCGCAAAATGGCAGGCGTGGTCGGCACGGCATACAAGCCGGGTTTGCCGAGTTCGGACACGAAGCGCATCAGGTCGAGCTGCTCGGCATGCGTAAGGATTTTGGTGATGCCGTCGGGCATCAGCGTGCGGCCATTTTGTTCGTCCTCGATGTCCTTCACCGGAATGCGGAGGAGCTTGCCGGTGGCGTCCTTCAGCACCACGCGGTCCTTGTTGCGATCCACCACGATGCCGGTGACGGTCAGACCCTTGGTCGTGTTGATGACCTTGGTCAGGTACGCCTCCTTCACCGATGCGTTCGGATCGAGGATTGACGTGATGATGTAATCGAGCGGCGACGAACCGCCGACGGCGGCCAGGTCGGGGCCCACGTTGCCGCCGGCCTTGTTGATCGCATGGCAGCGCAGGCAGCCCAGGTCCATGCGGCGGAAGACGCGCTCGCCGCGAGCTGCATCGCCCTTGGCCATTACCTCGCCTTCAAGCTGCTTCACTTCGGCCGGAGTCGGGATTTTCGGATCGGCCCCCAGCCCGGCCAGCTTGCTGACCACGGCCGACAGCTTGGCATCGCTGCGGCCCGCCAGATACATGGCCCGCATGATGCGCTTGGCGGTGTCCGTGGGGACTTTTTCTTGCTCCAACGCGGCCGCCAGGGTATCGGAGCCGCCCTTGCGGTTGAGGAAGGCTTCCACCACAGGGGCGGGATCATCGCTCTCAGTTGTTTGCTCCAGCGCCTGGGCACCAGCTTTGGCTGCCGTGGCCGGATCGACCTGCGCCAATGCCGCCACCGCCTGGAAGCGGATCGACATCGGCTGCTCTTTGCCTGTCAGCGCCAGAAGCGTTTCCCGGCTTTCGGCATTGGTGAAGGAAGCAAGCCCTTCGATGGCGGCCTTGCGGGCATCCAGCTTTTGCAGCACGCCGAGCGCTATCCGGCGCAAGTCCGATTCCGCCGCCGCCACTTTCCATGCGCTCGCCAGGCGAATCACGGCGGTGAACATGGGTAGATCGTCGGCCGATTGTTGCTTCAGCACGCCGATGACCTCGCCGTCAGCAACTTTCGGCTGCACCTTGCGCGTCGCCGCTGCGTCGGCCAGCAATTCCAAGACCGACAGTCGTAGTGCTTTCGGATAGCCATCCGGCTTTTTCGCCACGTCCCAGATCGCCTTCAATTCATTCGCCCCGCCGCGCTTGCAGATCGTCTCGATCACCGCCGGCTGCCGCTCGGCTGGAATCTGGCCCTTCTGCAACATCTGCAACAAACTGGCCGCGATGTTCCGGCGATCGAGCTTTGAATTCCCCATGCGCCGTTCCAGGGTGTTCAGCGTTTCGCCGAAGACGAATTGCAGATTCTCATCCTCCGGGTGGGCCAGCAGTTCGATGGCGATGTTGATAGCTGCTTCGTCATTAAAGAAGCTCAGGGCGCGGATCGCTTCCAGCCGCACCCGTGGGTGCGAATCGTTGATTTGCACGCGCAGCAATTCGAGCGGCTTCTGCACCCGGTCACGCCAGTAGCAGAGGACGCGGGTGGCGGCAGCGCGGGCATGGAAGTCGCGCGCCCGCAGCAAGCGCTGGAGCAAATCGGCATCCACCACGTTGTGCGACTGGTGCAGCCAAAGCGCTTCCAGCAGATTGTGCTCGTAATTCTGATCGTTCGGATCGAGCGTCGCGATCCATTTCTTCAGCGCGGCCATCACGTCGTTGGTGGGCCGGCCGCCGAGTTCAATGCGGGCCCGGTAGCGCACGCGATCTTCCGGCTCCTTCAGCACGTCGAGCAGCCGCTCGAGCGGCTCCCCGGCAATCGCAACCGGCTTATCCAGCGGCCGGCCTGCATACGTGATGCGATAAATGCGGCCATGCTCGCGGTCGCGGCTGGGGTCGCGCAGATTGTGCTGCATGTGGCCAATGATCGGATTTTGCCAGTCGAGGAAATAGAGGGCGCCGTCCGGCCCAATCTTTAGATCGCTGGGGCGGAAGTTCGGGTCGGTCGATTTGACAATCGGCTCCTGCTCGACGCCGCGGAAGCTGGCGCCGCTGTCTTCGAGTTTGTAGCGCAAAATGCCCTGGAACTGAATCACGTCGGCCACCAGGAAGTTGCCCTGGAAGTCATCGGGGAAGTGTTTGCTCGAACAAATCTCTACGCCGGGGCAGGGCCGGGCATGCTGTTGGTAGACCTTCGGCGGCCGGCTGTGCTTGTTCGGATAATCCACCTGGCCGGAAAAGAGGGCGGCGTGATAGGCATCCGAGCCGGTGCCATCGACCACGATGTCCTGGCCCCAGTGGTCGAAAACGTGGCCGTGCGGATTGGCAAAGCCGAAGGAGATGTAGCTCTCGAACTTCTGCGTGCGCGGCTCGTAGCGGTAGACGCCGGCATTCGCGCAGCGCACCGGCGGACCGTACGGCGTTTCCACTTGCGTATGGTGGAAGGTGCCTTCCTGGAAATAAATCGCCCCGCCCGGATCGAGCGCGAAGCTGTTCGACGTATGGTGCGTGTCGGCCGTGTCGAGCCCGCTCAGGATGCGCATGCGCAGATTCGCATGGTCGCCGCCGGTGGTGTCTTTCAGGAAGATCAAGTCCGGTGCCTGGGCGACGATCACGCCGCCGTTGTAGAACTCGAAGCCGGTCGGATTCTCCAAGTGGTCGGCAAAGACCGTCATCTTGTCGGCCTTGCCGGTGCCCTTGGTGTCTTCCAGGATGATGATCTTGTCGTTCATCTCCTCCTTGGGCTTCCAGTGCGGGTAGCTGGGCCAGACGGCCACCCAGAGCCGGCCTTTCGTATCCCATGCCATCTGCACCGGCTTGGAAAGCTCCGGGAACATCTTCTCGTCGGCAAAAAGGTTGATCTTTAGCCCTTTGCCGAGCGTCATTTTGCTGATGGCCTCTTCGCCGCTGAGGAACAGGTGCTTGCCGCCGGGCAACGGACCGGGCTTGTTGGTGATGACGGGAATGAACGGCGGGGTGTTGCTGTCGTCGGGCTTCAGGTCTTTGCCCTGTGCGGCCGCCCAGATGACCTTGTCGCGGTTCGAAGTCATGATGTCGATGACTTGAAGCTCGCGCTGTACGACTTCGTAATTGGTCTGGCCGTTGACGAAGCGCAGGAAGGCCCGGTCGCCGTAGGTGGAGTAGCCATCCACGGTGCGATAACGGTTGTACCAGTACAGGTTCTTCTCGTTGACGGCCGCGTGGAGCTTGTCGAGCTTCGTTTTTTCGGGGTCCGAGATCCCGAACAACGTCAACACAATGCTGCGGGCCACCTGTTCGTAGCCCAGGTCATTCAAATGAATGCCGTTGATTGTCAGTTGCTTGCCGCCGTCGCTATATAACTTTTGGCTGGTATGAAAGAGATCGACGAAGCGCACATTGTTGGCCCTCGCCACTTCGCCCATTGCTGCCGTGTACATTTCCAAGCGCTTGTTGTTCTCGGCAGGGTCGGGCAGATTGGGATCGCGCATGTATTCTTGGGCGATGGGCGAAAACAGCACTACTCTTGGAGCCGATTTGCCGTTGTACTTTTGGCTTAGAAGATGCTTGAGATAACCATCCAATTCCTTCTTGAATCTTGGCAAGCCCTTCTCGCCGGCGAACGATTCGTCGTACCCGAAGAAGGCGAAGATCACGTCGGCTTTCGTGTTCGTATGTTCGAAGCGGTTCTGTTCCACCGGCGCATTCGGATTTAGCTTCTTCGGTTGCGGGATCGGCGCCGACCCGGCCAGCCACTGGTCGGGAGTGCCGAAGTCCATGGAGCGCATCCGAAAAGTCTCTTTGCCGCTTTGATAGTCGTAGATTTCGTCTCCGGAGTAGCCCAAATTGCGAAAGACGAGTTCGTGCTGCGGATAGCGGGCGTGGATCAGCGTCTCCAGCCAGCCAAAGTGCTGCATGCGGTCGGCCAGCGTGTTGCCGACGATGCAGATGTGATCGCCTTTCTTGAGCTCGAAATCTTGTGCCTGGGCAAGTGAGACGAAATTGAAGCAAAGAGCCAAAGCCAAAAGCAGCCGCTTCATGAGTAATGGTCCTTGAAATCGGTGAGAGATTCGCAGCGGGGCGGGGAATAATCGTTGAGGTTAGGATTATAACAGATGGGGCGAAATGACTATGGCGAAGGCCCGCGACAAAGCCTGCGACCGGCGAACCCTGGCTGTCATGCCGGCGATGCGCTTCGTATGCTTGCCAACACCCCGCCCTTACGAGCGGGGTTCGCCAAAGATCGATGTGGGAATACCATAACTGATGCCGCATATGTCAAAGAACTTAACAAAGGGAAAGGTGGTACGGAAATCCGCCGCCCAAATTCCAGCGGCAACCGCTGGGGATTTGGAACGCCTTCGTGCCGCGATGACCGGCAAGATTGATGCTTCCAAAATATCGGAGCGGCGTAAATATCAGCGGTTGCAGCGCGATTCCAATGGCCGGTTGCCGCAAAGAGCAACGCCAACCACGAAGAAGGCCAGTGCGAGGAAGAGGGCTTCGTAGCTGACGGCGTAAAGGTGTTGGGACTGGGGGTAAGCGCCCAGGCGATCTGTCCACTCACATCGGCTCCGGCAATCCCTTGGGGTGGTCAAGCATTGCCATCCCCTCGTCGAATTGCTGTTGCGAAATGACACCGTCCTTTAATTGCAATTCCAACGCGATCTTGATGTCATTTTCGTCCAAATTGACCCATTCCCAAAGCATCCTATCATAATTCAGCCAGCCGGCGTGTCGCCAGGCGAACCGCCGCATCGATTCAATCTGCTTCGTTGTAAAGCCGCGCCGGGTCAGCTCGGTCCAAATCGTGTCGTACCAATCGTCATCGTGTTCGGTGTCCAGGATTTCTTCGCAAACAAGCGACCAGGCCGAAAAAGCGCCCGGGGTTGCTTTGGGCGAAGGCCGGGCCGTTCCATTTTGCACCCGATCCCGTGCTCTTCCGAGCTTGCCAGAACGGATAACAGTTTCGATGAATTCTGGTGTGATAATCTGCATATGGTTTTTGCCCGCCACCCTCGCCCTAACACGGGGGGGTCGCCGGTTGCCTACGGGCGGCGTTAGCCAAAGCATACCTTAAGAGCATTTTATCTTTCTTTCACCCTTACCTTACTTCTCCGTGCTACAACCACTCTTGACGGCCGGCGGCAGGGTTGGGAAACTGCCCTGCGTTTTGTCGTTGCCGGAGGTAGCGCATGGATGCGGAAACCAATTTTAGTCTTACAGAGCCCGCAGTGCGAGCAAGGGACGCCCTTGCTTGCGCTGCGGGCTCACCGATGACTTGGCGACATCGCCTCGGCTTCGCGGCGGTGTTGCTGCTGGCTGCAGTGTTGTTCAGCGCGCGGCTAGGCGAGCGGTCGCTTTGGTCGGAAGAAGTTCGCTGGGCGGAAATCCCGCGCGAGATGGAGCAAACGGGCCGCTACTTCTGGCCGACGATCAATGGTAAGCCGTACTACGACAAACCGCTCGGCTCCTATTGGCTTGTGCTCGCGGCCGCGCGAGTGACCGGCAATCTCGATGAAGCGGCAGCGCGCTGGCCCTGTGCCATCTCGGGTTGGCTCAGCGTGCTACTGGTCATGCTGATCGGCAAGCGGCTATGTTCGCCGGCTGCCGCGATCATCAGTGGGCTCGTGCTGGCGACCAGCTTCAGCGTGGTTTTCTTTGCTCGCAATGCTTCCACGGATATGGAAACGGTGGTGGGGAACTTGGCCGTGCTCTGGCTGTTCCTGCGTTATGAGAAAAATCCCGGCGGTTGGTGGACGCTGCCGTTTTGGCTGCTGATGGCGCTGACCTCATTGACGAAAGGCTTGCTCGGCTTCGCGCTGCCATTGCTGGTGATTGGGGCGTACCAGACGATAGCAGTGAACCGGGAGCGCAAGCGACCGGATGAAGCGCCAGCGCCTTGGCGCTTCATCCGGTCGCTTGCGCTCCCGGCTCAACTGCGATTGACAGCTCGTTGGGTCGTCGAAAGGAATCGCTGGTTCTTCAACTGGAAGACCCTGCTGGGCATCGCGATGGCGCTAATTGTCTACTTCAGTCCGTTCCTGGCAACGACATGGTTGATGGGCCATCATGACGGATTCGCCATGGTTTTTCGTGAGAACATTCGGCGTTTTTACAACCCGGTGAACCATCGCGGGCCGGTGTATCTTTATGTCTATGTGATCTTCGGCTTACTTGCCCCGTGGTCGGCGCTGTTGCCGGCCGCGCTATGGCAAGGGCTGACAAGTTGGCGGGCAGGAGAACGAAAGTGGCGCTTTGCGCTGGTGTATTTCGCGAGCGTGTTTCTGTTCTTCACGCTGGCTGCATCGCGACGGAGCTACTACTTGTTGCCGGTGCTGCCGGCCGCGGCGATGCTAATTGGCCAGTTGTTGGCCAGTCCACGCGAAGTGTTGTCGCGCACAGCGCGCGGTTTGCTGGTTGCAGGCGGAATGCTGCTGATCTTGTTGGTGCTCGGAACTGGAACTGCGTTGTTGTTACCCCAACGATTCTGGCCGAAAGCCTGGAAAGAGTTCCCGTCATTGCCGTATACTTGGTTGTTCGGCATCGGGTGCCTGGCATGTTTCGCGGCGCTCATCTTCGCAGTCTGGCGAAGAGAGCCAAAGCGCTGGGCGGCGGGCGTCGGAGTCCTGGCGAGCCTGAGCATGGCGTATGTTTTCTTGATCGCGCTGCCAGCCACCGAGGACTACCGCACCCGCAAGCCATTTGCCCTTGCGGTGCGGCAGCAGCTTACGGAAGAGCCAGGAAGGCTGGCGTTCTTTCGCCATCGCGAGAGTGTCTTTTATCTTGAGGCCGCGGAACCGGTTCCGGAATATGAATCCCCAGAGCCGGTGCTGGCCGCGATTGAACGGGGCCAAATCCGCTGGCTGCTCGTTTGCCAGTGCGACCTCGACGCGTTTAGCCGGCTCGGCAAGGTCCGACTCACCGAAACGGCCTACGCCTGGGAACCAAGTGACCAGAAGCGCGCCAAGCTCGTGCTGCTCGACTGTGCGCCGTAAACATCATGGGTATACGCATCCTGGTGGTGGAAGACGATCCCGGCATCGCCGATTTTCTCGTCCGCGGGCTCCGCGAGGAAGGGTTCACGGTCGAGCACGCGGCCGACGGCATCGACGGCTGGCACCGCCTCCGCACCGAATCCTGGGACCTGGTGCTTCTCGACTGGTGGTTGCCCGGCGAGGAAGGCACGACCATCGTGCAGCGTTTTCGCCAACTCGGGCACACCACGCCCGTGCTCTTTCTCACCGCTCGCGATAAGGTCTCCGACCGCGTGCGTGGCCTCGATGCCGGGGCCGATGATTACTTGTGCAAGCCTTTCGCTTTCGAAGAATTGTTGGCCCGCGTGCGCTCGTTGGTCCGCCGACACGACAAGAGAGCGGGCGCGATCGTATCCTTTGCCGATGTGCGCATCGACCTTGCCGCCCAGCGGGCCGAGCGAGCCGGCCACCGTCTCGACCTTACCGCCAAGGAACAAGCGCTGCTCGTTCTGTTTCTGCGCTATCCGGGGCAAGTGTTGACGCGAACGCGCATTTACGAACATGTTTGGGATGAGCGCTACGACGGCACCTCGAATTCGCTGGAAGTTCACATCATGGAATTGCGCAGGAAGCTCGAAGCCCATGGGCCACGGTTGATTTTCACCGTGCGTGGCAAGGGCTACGTCTTTGGCGAGTCGGAGCAGGGGAGCTAGGCATGGGAACAAAGCACAACATCCTGGATCGGATCCAGGAGATGGTTCACCGGCGACTGCTCTGGGCCACGCTCGTGGCATACACCATTGCCGCGTTTGTCCCACGGCCCGGAATTTGGATCCGGCACGCTTCACTTGGAAGGAGCGACCTGTTCGGGATCCAAGTGAACCCCTCGTTTCCGTCGTTGTTACTGGCCGTACTGCTTTTCAACGCCGGCCTGGGCGTGCAAACCGGGCGATTGCGGGCGCTTTTGCGCGCACCCGTGGTCTTGCTCGCCGGCCTGCTGGCAAACTTACTCGTGCCGCTGTTGTTCGTCTTGGGCATGGCCCAAATGCTGCGGTTATGGCATAATCCCGTGGAAGTGCAATGCATCTTGCTCGGTCTCGGCATTGTAGCGTCGATGCCCGTAGCGGGGTCGTCGGCTGCCTGGTCGCAAAATTCCAACGGCGATTTGGCGCTAAGCCTGAGCCTGGTTATCTTTTCGACATGTCTGAGCCCCTTCACCACGCCGCTGGTTTTGAAATCGGTGGGCTTCATGACGAGCGGCGAGTATGCCGCGTCCCTGCACGATCTGAGCGGCGGAACCAGCGTATTCTTGCTGGTGTTTGTGATGTTGCCGTCACTCCTGGGCATTGGTCTTCGTGCAATGGTTGCCGATGCAAGGTGGCGAAAACTCAGTTCGCTGGTAAAGTTGATCACGGCTTTGGATCTGCTCGTGCTCTGTTACTCCAACGCGACTGCGGCCTTGCCCCAGACCGTGGCCAATCCGGATTGGGATTTTTTGGCCGTCATGCTGGCCATCGTGGTGACGCTTTGTGCCATTGGCTTCGCCTCCGGCTGGGCGATCGCACGACTGCTGGGCACGGACCGCAGGCAGCGGGCGGCCCTGATGTTCGGCCTGGGAATGAATAATAACGGCACCGGACTGGTGCTGGCGGGCAGCGCCTTGGCTCACTTGCCGAGCGTGATGTTGCCGGTGATCTTCTATAACCTGGTGCAGCACGTTGCGGCGGCCATTACGGGCCACTGGGCCAGCCGGAAACTGCTTGAAACGCGATCCGCGGTTTAGACAACAGAGGCGATTCGCCCCTTCGCGAGATCAATATGACCTTGGTAAACCGGCTATCCCTGTTTTTCCTCGCCGCACTCGCGGTTGTGCTCGTGGGCTACTCCGTATTGGTTTACACGCTGGTTCGGACTTATCTCTTTTTCCAAATCGACCATCGCGCGCATGCCGCACTGGATGTGTTGGCGGCAGCGGTGGACCGTGAATCAGAAGGGCTGGAGTGGGACCCGTCGGAACGGCAATTGCCCTGGCGCGACGGTGAAAGTGATGGAACGTTGATTTGGGGGGTGTTCGACGAGCGCGGCCGGTTTGTCGATGGCACGCGCGAAGCGGCTGCGGTGCTGAACGAAACGCTCCCCGGACCGTTATCTTTTCCAATCGAGCCCAAGGTAACGTGGCAGGGGACGCAATGGCAAATCTCGCAGCGAACGCTTGGGACGGAGAAAGCAACGAGCCCGGCGAATGCTACGCAACTGCCGCACAATGGCGACACCGATAAGCCGCGTTATCGCCAGCTCGACTTGAGCGTCGGTGTGCCCGTCACACCGGTGTACGCGACGCTGCGCTGGTTGGCCGCGGCGCTCACTGGTTTTTCCATAGGTGTGTGGGCAATCGCGGCTTGGCTGGGCCGTTTGCTGTGCCGGCGCGCGCTGGCGCCCATGAACCAGATGGCGCAAACGGCGCGAGAGATCACCAGCGCCGATCTGAATTGCCGCTTGCCCCAAACCGGCACGCGCGATGAACTCGAAGACCTCGCCAAGGCATTCAACGACTTGCTCGGCAGGCTTCAGGATTCGTTCGAACGGCAGCGGCGCTTCACCGGTGAAGCTTCGCATCAGTTGCGTACGCCGCTCACAGCCATGCTTGGTCAGGTCGAAGTCACTTTGCGCCGTGAACGCTCTTCGGAAGATTATCGACGGGTGCTCGCAGCGGTGCAGGAGCAATCGCAGCAGATGCGGCAAATAATCGAGATGCTGCTGTTCCTGGCGCAGACCGACCAGGAAGCCCGGCTCCCCGAAATGAATGTGGTGGACCTTGCCCGGTGGTTACCCGAGCATTTACGGACTTGGAGACAGCATGCACGGTTCAGCGACATTCGTGCTGAATGCGCGCCAAGCGTGCCAATCCGCGTTCACGCGGGTCTACTCGGCCAGGCGCTCGACAATCTTCTCGACAACGCCTGCAAGTACAGTCCGCCCGACACACCGATCATCGTGCGCGCTTGTGCTGAAGACCGGGGGGGGTGCATCGCCGTAGAAGATCAAGGTTACGGCCTGGCCGGCGACGACATCTCACACCTCTTTCAATCCTTCTTTCGCTCATCGGATGCACGGCGGCGCGGAATCACCGGCGTCGGGCTGGGCCTCGCCATCACCAGCCGGATTATCTCTTCTTTCGGCGGCCGGATTCACGTGACGAGCCAACCGGGGCAGGGAAGCCGCTTTGTCATCTGGCTGCCGATTGCAGATGCGGGTAGTATTGCCCTGGAAGGAGCACCCCCTATACCTTCGATTGCCGATTGATTTGGGTCTATTCATCCCACCGTAACGTGACCACGACCTCCTTGCCTTTGCCGGAAAAGAACGCGGCCTGTTCGCTCACGTCGTCGTAGCAGAAGCCGTAAGCTTTCTTGTCGATGCCGTGCTTGTGGAAGAACCATGCGTACCAGTTGCACGGTTCGGCCTGGTAGAAAGCATCCGGGTTATTCCAATCGGCCGGATCGGCCAGCACGTGGCGATTAATGGCGGCGCAAAACAACGCATTTTTCGCCAGGATGCCGCTGCCCAGGAAGGCTTCTTGCGTGGTCGGCTTGCGCTCGCACTTGATCGGCTTGCCGCCGTCCAGTGGCGTGAATGTGAGCGCCCCATTGGTCACTTTACCGATCCATTTCCCGCTCGGTGTCTTCTTTTCGATCGAGTAATGGCCCCAAACGTCGTCGATGTACTTGTCGAAATACTTGCCGTTGGTCCCTTCCTTATCGAAGCCGGCCCGGCACGGCGAGAGAATCCAGTAATCGCTTTTCAAGCAGGGGTGGAATTCCTTCGGCGCATCTTTGCGAAATGCTTCAAACAGCTTCTTCCGTGATTCGTTAATGCCGACTTTCTTGTCGCCCAGCTCGATGGTAATGGGAATGCAAAACGCGTCCACCTGCGTGGTGTTGCCGTGCCAGGTTCCCTTGTCGAAGGCGTATTCGATGAAGTCCCAGTAGGCTTCGCGATCATCGAAATTCTTTGGCAACTTGCCGAGCGCGAAATACACGCGGCCATTCCCTTTCGGGCACGCCACAGTTGGCTCCTTGGCAATCGTGTGCCAGGTGCGGCCATTGTCGAGGCTCCAGAAGCACAGCTCGTCGGCGAATTTGCCGTGTGTGGCATTGACGAAGCGGTAGGGAATGGCGTCGGGGGGCTGGGCGAGGGCGAGTTGGGCAAGAAACAGGAGAATGCCCGCGATCCAACACGTTCGCTGAACGATCATTATCAAAATCTCTTCGCACTTTGCAGGGTTTCGGGTATACTCCCAAAGGAGACAAGACATGCAAACCGTTTACATCAAATTTCTGACGGAAGCAGACCGGGCGCGCGGCTTTTTGGAGCTCGCCAAACACGCCCGTATCGCCAGCCTGCCTGGGCAAGTATATCAAATACCTCGCGAGGCGTTGCCAATCCTGGAACAGAATCACATCGATTACCGTCGGGCTACGGACGCAGAGGTGAAAGAGGCCCATAATCAGGTTCGAAATCCTTCGGCCGCAGTTCTATAACGACGGCCGGCCAATTGAGCCGGAAAAGTTCCTGGCCACCGACGACGAGCTGGTACAGGCATTAGCAGAGCGTGGGAACGAGAGTAAATTGGAACTACGCCGTTCCACGATGGGCCTTGCGGCGGACCTTCGTGCGGCTTCGAGTTAGTTTTCCTTGCTTGCGCAGTCTCAAGAGCTCGGAAAGCAGGCGTTCGCCAGGCATTGTCCGTCCCGTTTCGGCACTAAACCGCTTGACCAACTCGCCGAGATCGCTTGGATCGAGTGCAAGTTGATCGACCGGTACTCCAACCTCCGAGTAAAGCTCGGCCAACCGGGCGCGGTCATCCTCCGACAATTCCTTCCCGCTCAGTTGAATTGCTCGGATCACGTCCTCGATCCGCCCCGCTGAGTAAAGATGAATATTCGAAATGCCGTGCGGCAAGTCCGTGACAGTTGGGTTGGTCACCAATCCAAAAACCTGCTTATTCCACGCACGGGCTGCTCCCAACTCGAAGAGCATTGACGGGCTCAAATCTGGCTTGGAAACAACAGCCAGTAGTGCCCGGCTCTCCGCCATTGCTTCCCACAGGGCGTCGCTCGCATCGTCAATGCCGAGCAAGTCAGCATGTGTCGTCGCGTCCAGACCGTTGGCACGGCAAGCATTTGCAATTTCGTTTGCGAATGCAGCGTCGTCGGCAGAATGAGAGATAAATACGTCAAACGTACTCTTATTTTCGGCCATGATATTCTCTCACGCGTTCCGTTAGATCTTTCGCATATTGGTCGAAGTCGTTTAAGGGAATTGCTTTCTTATTCTTGATTATATCTGGGATCGTATCAACCGAAACATGATACATAATCGGCAAAATCCGAATTCGTCTGCTCCATCCCCACGCCGCGCCAACCTCCAGGATTACCCACAGACGGCCAATTGATTGCGGAGTGAGCAGCACCACCACTTCTTTTGATTGCTTGATTTGAATTCGGATGCCCTCCGGGATATCGTCGCCGCCGCAAATGTCGCGATCATCCCGAAAAGTCGTTGCCCCAGTCGCCTCGATTTTTTCACATAACACTTTCGCCAACCATTTGTCTGACGTAGAGTGGCTTAGGAAAATCTGGTAAGGCCTTGTTCGGCTCTTTGTGCGACGTACTTTCTTTTTCGCCATGCGCGTCTCACGTTTCGAAACCGAGTCAGCTTTTTTTTCCGGCGAATTTCACCTCTTCAACTCATACGCCTTGATCTTCCGGTCCAGCGTCGAGCGTTCGATGCCGAGGATGGCGGCGGTTTGGCTTTTGTTCCAGTCGGTGTACTGGAGCGTGGCAAGGATGTGGCGCTTTTCCATGTCTTCGAGCGAGAGGGGTTCGTAAGCGGCGGCGTCAGCGGGGGCGGGCGGCGGCAGGTCGCGCTCCAGCGACGAAAGCCAGATGTCGTTGGCGTCAAGCACCGGGCCCGTGCCCAGGGCGACGGCCCGCTCGATCACGTTGCGCAGTTCGCGCACGTTGCCGGGCCAATGATATTGGTGCAACTTCTGCATCGCTTCCGGCGTGAAGCCCTTGATGCGCCGGCCGGTCTCCTTGATGAAACGCGCGAGGAAGTGCTCGGCCAAAATCGGAATGTCGTCGCGTCGTTCACGCAGCGCAGGCACCTGAATTTCCACCACTTGCAAACGGAAGAACAGATCGCGGCGGAAGGCGCCGGCTCGCACCGATTCTTCCAGCGGCCGGTTCGTGGCCGAGACCACGCGCACATCCACGCGGATGGGCGTATTGCCGCCCACGCGCTCAAACGGGTGGCCTTCCAGCACGCGCAGGAACTTGGCCTGCGTGCCCAGGGCCATTTCGCCGATCTCGTCGAGGAAGATCGTGCCCTGGTGGGCTGATTCGAACTTGCCGGCCATACGCTCGGTGGCCCCGGTGAACGCGCCCTTCTCGTGGCCGAAGAGTTCGCTTTCGAGCAACGTTTCGGTCAGAGCAGCACAGTTCAGCGTGACGAACGGCCCGTCGCGGCGCTGGCTGGAATTGTGAATGGCGCGCGCGACCAGTTCTTTGCCCACCCCGCTCTCGCCGCGGATGAGTACTGTGGCCTGCGTTTCCGCCACACGGCCAATCTGCGAATGAATGTGTTTGAGCGAATCGCTGGAGCCGACCAGTTCGCTTTCGATCTTCAACTGGTCGCGCAAGGAGCGGTTGGCGGCGGCCAGCTTCTCGCGCCGCTGAATCTGGAACTGGGCCAGCCCGAATTGCCGGGCAATGGCCAGCGATAGTTCGAGATCGTCGCCATTTAGCCGTTTGTTCGGATCGATGCAATAAAGGTGAATCAGGCCCAGCATCTGCTCGCGGAAAATGATCGGCGCGCAAATCAGGCTGGTAACTTGTATGTCGGTCAGACTTTCGCGAATCTTCAGGTGGCGGTCCTGGTTAATATCTTCGGCGAGGATCGCCTGCCGGCTCGCCATGACCTCGTGGCTCACGTATTGCGAGACGGTCTGATAATGCTGGAGCTTCGGATCGCGGTGGCGGTGCTGAATGACGTTCAGATCCCGGCCTTCGTTGAGAAACAGAATCGCCCCTACGTCGGCCTGCACAAGTTCCATTAGGGCATCGAGCACGAAATTGACGAGTTCTTGCTGCGCCTCGGCACTGCCCATGTCGAGGGCCAGGCGATAGAGCCGGGCGAGGTTACGGTCGATGGCTTTCCGATCGCTGCCATTAGTCGGCAGCGCCTTGACAGGTCCCCGCCACGAGTCGCCGGGAAGGTAGTGCGTTTCGCTCAGGCGCTGCCGGATCTCGAGCTTATCGTCTTGTGGCGGCGCTTTGCGCAGCGGTCCCGGCGCTTCGGGCAACTGCTGCACGTTTTCAACAAAAACGAGGTGGGTGTTGCCGAGTTCGATTTCATCGCGCGGCG
Organism: Gemmataceae bacterium; assembly: GCA_035307785.1. GTDB lineage: Bacteria > Planctomycetota > Planctomycetia > Gemmatales > Gemmataceae > DATGHS01. Next base: position 2,231 of record DATGHS010000171.1, on the reverse strand, counting down.
TCAGCGGCACTTCTTCGCGCACGCCGCGCCCGTTCACCCGGGTGCCGTTCAGGCTGCTCAGGTCGCGCAGGTACCACTTATTATCAGTGAAGAGAACTTCGGCATGTTCCCGGCTGCACAGGTCATCCTTCACGACAATGCGATTGGTGGTGGAACGGCCAATGGTGCAGCGCTGCCCGGCCCGCAACGGGAAGACATCGCCGAAGCCGTCGTCCCGGCGAAGGACCAGAAACGCAGTCGGGGCCGTGGGCATGTCTTGTCTTGCGCCTGGGAATCGTTCGCAGGCGCCTCCTCTCGAACCGTGGCCGGCAGATTGCGGACTCTCTCCAGTTTACCGCGACGTACCCGTGTCGCAATGTCTGGAGCGAGCCGAGTAACCAATTTACTACGTTGGGCGAGAAAGCGAGTTCACGCTCATTGTAGGAGACGCGAAAAGAGTGACAGCCATTCAGTATGTGAAGAACCTAACCCCCCGACCCCCTTTCCTAAGAGGGAAGGGGGAGATGTCTGTTCCCCCTTCCCTCTTAGGGAAGGGGGTTAGGGGGTTAGGTGATTACTCAATATTGAATCCACCCTTGCGACTCCAACAAATCATACAACCACGGGTGCCGCCACGGGTTCCAAACCGGGTAGCTTGCCGAAAAGATGGACATCGCCATGCAAACCAGCGCCACCGCCCGGCCCCAGCGCCGCTGCGCGAGCCAATCGGCAACCGGCAGCATCGTTAGCAGCCAAAGCGGCGTGAGCCAGAACAGCCAGCGCAGGCCGCTCGTCCAGCCGCCGTAGTTGTCGTTGCGGCGATTCACGACGAAAAGATAAAAGCCGATCACGACTAGCGAAATGACCAACGCTGTCGGGAAGAGGAAATAAGAGTTCGGCTTGCTGTCACGCCGGAAGAGATAACCGAAAGTTACCGCGAACATGCCGACGAAGGAGAGAATCCAAATCGGCGTCAGGCTAAAGACGCCGTGATGGCCTATCAGGCAATGGAAAACATACTCGGATTTTGATTCGTGCTGCCAGGCCCAATCGATGCCGTTCTTGATTTGTCCTGGCGCCAGTTTCCAGTGGCTGCCGGCATACTCGTACCATTCCCCGCCGAATTTCTGGTACACCGGCTCCCAGATGCCCAGTGCATGATGATTCAGCCAAAACTGAAACGCAATCGGCAGCGCTGCGGCCAAAAGGAACAACAATCCACGTGCCGGCGAACGCACTGCTATGACTGCCAAAAGCATCGCCGCGAATGCCAAGGCTGGCAATTCCAGACACGCACCTAAACCGGCCATGAAGCCGGAGAGGAGAACCGCACCCGTGGAAGGCAACGATGGCAGCCAGTGCCATCGATTCGGGAAGGCGCCATTTTGATTCAAGAACGGATAGATTGCTGCCAGCGTTGTGAATGCCGCCAGCGTGTGATTGTTCAGCGTAGTTGCGAAGGTAGTGATAAACGTGCCGAAGCAGGTAGCGGTGAAGACAAACAGTTGGCCGAGATCGCTGGTCCCGTGTCGCTCCAACAAACGTTGTAGCAACAACAGATACACGATTAACGGAAGCACATTGAACGTAATCAGAATCGTTTTCACCACATGGTTCGGCTTTTCCAGGATGGACCAGCCGAAGGCGTGCTTGAGCAACCAGTACTCGCCTGCTGCCACGAAGGTGAGCAGCGGCGGCTTGCTGGAATAGAACTTGTGCGTTTCCGGATCGAGCACCAGGTCGATGCTCTTCCAGCCCTCTTCGAAAACAATGCCCGTATCTCTGTAAACCTCCGGATAGTTTGGATCGGGAACGGTGCGCTCGCCAATTTCCCATTTGCTTTCATCTACGAGATTCCGGATCGTACACCAGCGCGAGCGGTCGTTGGACGAAAACGTGGGCATCGGATTCGGCCGTTCCTTTGGCCAGATGCGCGGCTGCGTCGTGGACCAGGGCTCGCCTTCATTCCGAAATCCGCTGGGCTCGAAGACGAGTTCGACATGGGCAATCCGCGCGGTTGCCGTGGAGACGGAGGCGACGAGCAGCAGGAGATAGGCCCAGCGACGGAGGTCGGTCATAATGCGTGCGGAGTGGCTTCCCCGCCTTCCGATTTTTGAGTCGGTCTTTGTTTAAGAACTAGAACATCGGCCAAAGCGGCGGGCCACATCACGATGCGGTAGTAATCGTCGCCATCAAGGCCGTCTTCGCTAAGATGATCGAGTTTCCCATAGTAAATCCGAGCACGGTAGCTG
>DATGHS010000170.1:0-6641 GCA_035307785.1 Gemmataceae bacterium | reverse complement strand
ACCGTTATGCCAATGATGATTGGAAAAAGTACGAAACCAGCTTGAAAAGTGCAAATCAAGAATGAGCCCGGTTAGCCGCGAGGCGGAGTCATCGGAGCCGAGCGCTACTAGGCGCGCTCGGCCCCGATGATTCCGCCTCGCGGCTAACCGTGTTGGGTTACGACAGGTTCATGCTCATCAAGAATTCCGCATTCGACGAAGTCTTCTTCAACCGCTGCACGAGCATTTCCATCGCTTCCACCGGGTGCATGTCGGCCAGTACGCGGCGGAGGGTGCGGACCCGATCCACCTCATCCGGGTGCATCAGCAGTTCTTCTTTGCGGGTGCCGGAGCGGTTGATGTCGATGGCGGGCCAGACGCGCTTGTCCACGAGCCGGCGATCGAGGTGCAGTTCCATGTTGCCGGTGCCCTTGAATTCTTCAAAGATCACGTCGTCCATGCGGCTGCCTGTGTCGATCAGGGCCGTGGCCAGAATCGTCAAGGAACCACCCTCTTCCACGTTACGGGCGGCGCCAAAGAAGCGCTTCGGCTTCTGCATCGCATTGGAATCGAGACCGCCAGAGAGCAGCTTGCCGCCGGAAGGCGCTTCCACGTTGTGGGCGCGCGCGAGGCGTGTGATCGAATCGAGCAGGATGACCACGTCCTTGCCGCCTTCCACCAGGCGTTTCGCTTTTTCCAGGGCGATTTCTGCGACGTGAACGTGCTCGGTGGCCGGTTCGTCAAACGTGCTGGCCACGACTTCGGCATTCACGCCGGCCACGGCCCGCACCATTTCCGTCACTTCTTCCGGCCGCTCGTCGATCAGCAGGATAATGACGTAGGATTCCGGGTGGTTCTTTTGAATGGCCAGGGCCATCTTTTGCAGCAACACGGTCTTACCGGCACGGGGCGGAGAAACGATCAGGCCGCGCTGGCCTTTGCCGATGGGCGTAACCAGATCGACCACGCGCATGGCCAGTTCTTCGGCCGTACTTTCCAGGATAAGGCGCTGGTTCGGGTGCAGCGGCGTGAGGTCTTCGAAGATGGTGCCGCTACCCTTCTCTTCCGGATTGCGGCCGTTAATCAGTTCAACCTGCATGAGAGCAAAGTTGTCTTGCCCCTCGATGGGCAAGCGAATGGGGCCTTCCACCACGAGCCCGGTGCGGAGCCCAAGCCGGCGAATCTGACTCGGCGAGACGTAAATGTCTTCCGGCGAAGCGAGATAATTGTGCGCCTGGCTGCGGAGGAAGCCGTAGCCGTCGGGCAGGACTTCCAGGGTGCCGGAGCCGCGCACCACTTCGCCGCGTTCGATCTGCTTGCGGACAATCGCGACAATGAGCTGGGCGCGGTTCATGCCGGTGTGTTCAACAATACCCTCTTGTTCGGCCAGCTTGAAGAGCTTGGGCATGGCCAGGCGGTACAAATCGTCAAGTCGGACGGCGGGCGGAAGTGCGGTGCCGTCGGGCCGGGTGCGCACCGGGGCGCGTTTCCGCCCGGCTCCGTCACCTTCGCCGCCGGCTTGTTCGGTCGGTGGCGGTGGGGCTGTTGTAGTGGCCGCAGCGTCGTCGCTGGCGGCAGTTCGCGATCCTCGCCTGGTGCCACGTATTGGCCGGGAAAATTCGGTCACAACTCTCTCTCAGTTGGGAAAAAGGTAACAGGAATCGCAATCGACAGGTTCGCCCTAATAGCAAACCCGTGGATGAATTCCCCCCAAAGGGGAATTCAGAGGGAATTCAGATGAAAGTGTCATCCGGATTTCAAATTCGGGGTTGTGGCTTTGATACCATGCCACAACCAGATTGTAGCGTATCCGTCGCATAAGAAAAGTGGAATTTAGAAAAAAGCCGATATTTGAACGTCGAACCCTTTGGCAGCGAAATTTGCAGGAATTCCGATAAGAAAATTGCTGAATTATTGCCAATTCCGCTCCCTGCCTTGTCCAAGTCGATCACGGCTTTTCGGCCTTCGGTTTCTCCCGGCTAACGCTCAGCACCAGCCAGCCGTTCGCGGTTTGAACCTGCGTGGGGAGAAGCTTACCGACTCGGGGAAACATGCTCGGAACGGGGATTTCGTCCAGTTCCATGACTTCCTGGAAAACATCGCCAAGTACACGCTGCAATAGCGCTCTAATCGTCATCTGACTGGCTGAGAGCCGTTTGCCGGGCGTGTAGTCCCGCGGAACGATCTTCAGATCACCAAGGCGCGTAAAGCGCAGGCCGGTCTCGGTTTTCTCCAACTTGTACGACGCGGTGATATCCATACCTTCGAGAGTTCGGCTTTGGAGGCGAAACTCGTTGGCGTGGATCACCATCGCGGCCGTATTATCGGCAAAATGGAACTCTACCGGTCGCGAGTTCGCAAACGTGATCGCCAGACTTTGCCGGTCATCTTCGGTTTCCTTCGGCTGCGGCCGCTTCACCGGGCCGAGCTGATTGATGATTTCCTGCCGCATCGTTTCAGCCGTTTCGGTTTTACCGGCAAACATGCGGTTGGCCGCCGCTTCCAACCACGATTCGTGCAGGCGCAAAGCAATGCCCGGTTGCCCGGTCAGCGGCGGCGCCTCTTGCTTCGGTGCGGCGGGATCGTCAGACATCCGCGCCAACAGGAAGATCTCCGTGTCGCTGGTCTTGAGCAAGAGGCGATCCGGCATCAGTTCCCGGCCGCCAGCCAGCCGCCGCAACGTACTTTGAAACGAACGATTGGCTTCCATCAAGCCGGGATCACTGTCCTCGTTGAAATTGCGGTCGGTCCGCTCCTCAATGTGCGAGCGCAAGATGGCGCGAAACTTTTCTTCCTTCCGTTTGGAACCTCTCTCCGCAATGTTCCGCACCACCTGGTCTAGGCACGGACTACGCAGTTGCGTGGTGAGATATTGGTTGAGCGGCACCGGCCAGTTCCACGACCAGGCCGGATCAAATCGGATACCGCTCGCATCGATGTAAATGCGCTTGCGACCATAGATCGTGGTGTGCCCGATCGTATGGGCCTGGACGAGGCGGCGATAGCCGATGGTTTGCGAAATAGTTTCTGCGTTCATCACCAGGTCGATGATGGCCGCCTGTTCGCAGGGAACGAAATCAATGTTGATCTTTCCCGTGGTGTGACCGAGTCCGAAGATTTCGGTCTTGAGAATAGTGTCGCGAATCGGGGCGGTGCGATCGATATCTTTTTCGCCCAACACCTGGCCCATGCGCTCGCTTACTTGCAGCACACAATTCGGCGCCCACGGCTCCTGAATCTGCGCTTCCTCGGCGAAGCACCAAGGCGCCAGCAGACATGTTGCCGAGATGGCCAGGCAACGGAGTATTCCAGAGCGGCTCGGCATCGTTGCTCCCAATTCCCTTTTGTCGCCTCGGTGAAGTTTACCAGCTGCGATGGTAATTGGGCGAACCCGGCCGGTGACTTCTCCATGCGATTCTAACATCGGAATTGGCAACCAGCAAAGCCGGCATATTCGGAAGAGATGATCGATTCGGCGGACAGAGCCTCGAGCGCCCGCAGCCCCGGATCTTGTACGCCAAGAGCCGGGAGCGCCAGCGACCGGATCAACCACGGTGGGCAGCGAATTAATGGCTAGTCATCCGCAACAGAGCCTTCAAACCATTCGGCCTGCTCGCCATCGCACGCCTGGCACAAAATGAATTGGCAGCGCGTGCAACGGCTCAGACCGCGCAGATCGACCAGGTCACCTCTGCAAATGGGGCAGTAAGCAGCTTGCGTAGGGGTGGAAGCAAGTTCTTGCATGGCGATGGCGGTGAGCGGCGGCATGGGGCTTCCTTTCATGCACGAGCTGAGGAGAACGGTTTAGTGAACGCATGTATATATTAGCCGCCTTTTCGCAGGCCGTCAACCTTGGTAGCTGATTTTGGCTCAGAAAGAATTGCCGAGGTAGACGGGAAGACGGCATCCGTGGCCCTCCGGAAAGCAACCCTCAGTTTGATTGCAAGGAGATGAGTGCGCTAAGTTACCGTAGCGCGGCGACGGAAAAAAGCCGAGTTGTGGTTGCTGAGCGCCCTAAATATGAAATTCTTGCGTTCTACACTCGTCTCACATATCAGCTGGCAGTAAATTGTTTGCATTCTCGTAGATCAGGCTTTCCAACCTGACACAGCGACGCCGGCAAATCAGGCTGGAAGGCCTGACCAGCGCCAGAACGCTCCCGGAGACCTATCATGCGAAGATTTGCCCTCTTTATCGTCATTTTGCTGACAACAGAGATTCGAGCCGACGACAAAGGCGATGGATTCATGCCGCTTTTCAACGGTAAAGACCTCAACGGTTGGAAGGAGCGCCAGGTGCCGGCCGGCAAGGGCGGCTACTGGAGCGTAAAGGACGGCATTCTCACCGCCAAGGCCGGCACCGGCTGGCTGGGCACCGAGAAGATGTACGGCAACTACGTTCTGCGCGTCGAATGGAAGATCGTTGAAAATGGCAACAGCGGCGTCTTCCTGCGCGTGCCGGACACAGATTCCAAGGAATCGCCCAGCACGACCGGCTTCGAGATTCAAATCCTCGACGACAACGGCTCGCAATACAAGGGCAAGCTCAAGCCGTACCAATACAGCGGCTCGCTGTATTACTACGTGCCGGCCAGCAAGCCAATGTTCAAAGGCGTGGGCGAATGGAACAGCTACGAGATCACCTGCAACGGCGACAAAATCAGCGTGATTTACAACGGCGAGAAGGTGGTCGATGCCGATATCAGCAAGGATCCGAAGATGCAGACGCGGCCGAAGAAGGGATTCATTGGATTGCAAAACCACGGCTCGGCCGTCGAGTTCCGCAAAGTTGAGATCAAGGTGCTCGACGATTGATGCCGCTTGCGGCGTTGCAGGCAACTACACACAAACCTCCACGAATAAAAAGTGTTCCGGGTTCGTCTTGTACGCTTTGGCTGCGCGCCGCAGCGTAACGATCCGGTCGGCATGCAACGGACTTTCAAGTTCGGGCATGGTGTCTTCATATGGGAATTTCTCGAGCAATTCTTTGCGCAGCATCAGCGCGCGAACTTTGCGAATGCGTTCTTCACCGAGGTGCTCACAGGTCAAAAATATGCCATAGGTGACTTTGGTGACCGGCAAGCCGGCATCCATCTTGACTACTCCCGCCGTGAAATGCTCGGCCACCGAATTCAAAACGAAGTTGAGTAGGAACCAGTGGTCCTCTTTGGCGATGTGCATCAATGGGTCATCTTTGGTCGTCTTCTCAGCGGCTTCACGGATTTTCTCCACGGCCAAAGCATTTGGAAAGACGGTTTCGAGCGGATGCTCCATGATCGTGCGAATGCGCAATTTGCCTTCCTGCAGCAAATTCACGCTGATAATGATGCGGCCCAGGAAATCTTTCTTGGCCCATTGTTGGCGTGCACGGTAAGTGCCCCAGAGCCGGCCGGCCACGAACGAAACGACCGTGGTGACAATCGGCAGGCCGAACGTGGTTAGCATTTTCTGCCACGGCTCGTCGGTGAAGGAGAACGCAATGGGCAGGATCGAAAGGAGCATCGGCAATTCCCTCGCAGAGTTTCCGAAACGAATGCTGTTTTAGCTCAATAACAGACGAAAGCCCAGGGACGGAAGTCCCTGGGGTTGCCGCCTCTCCAGTACCCCGGTAACATTCAATTGGCCCCGCGCCGCTGGAAGTGGGCCTCTAATATCGGCGCAGAAAGGATGAGTCATGACAGCAAGCTTCGCCAGGCCATCGCATTAGAAGCCGCCCGCCTGATGTATGAGCGGGCCGAGTCGGAATACTTCACCGCCAAACGCAAGGCCGCCAAACGGCTTTGCCGCAATTCTTACAAGCCTCAAGACCTTCCTTCCAATGCCGAAATCCGTGAATTGATCCAGGTTTTCGCGCGCCTGCACGAGGGCGAGAAGAGAACCCAGCATTTGAAAGAAATGCGCCTGGAAGCGCTGCGGCTCATGCGCATTTTGCGACAATTTCGGCCCCGGCTCATTGGCAGCGTGATGACCGGCCATGTGCGGCAGGGCTCGGACATCGACCTCCACCTCTTTAGCAATAGTGCCGAGCTAATCACCAACATTCTCGAAAGCGAAGGCTTCCAGTTCGACTTGGAAAGGAAGCAGGTGGTCAAGCACAACGAAGCGCGCGTCTTCACCCACATTCACGTACATGACCGCTTCAATTTCGAACTGACGGTCTACCCGGAAGACAAAGCGCATTACGTCTTCAAGAGCTCGATCACCGGCAAAGCAATCGAACGGGCTTCGATCAAGGAACTCGAAGATATGATTGGGCGCGAGTATCCGGACATCAACCTGGAGGAAGCACTTACGAGCCACGAGGAACAAATCGATCCCTACCAGATGTTTCGCCTGCTGCTGCTGCCGCTGGAGAATGTTAAACAGGCGCCCAAATATCATCCGGAAGGCGATGTCCTTTATCATTCCTTGCAGGTGTTCGAGCTGGCGAAGGATACCCGTCCTTATGACGAGGAGTTCCTGCTGGCCGCGTTGCTGCACGATGTGGGCAAAGGGCTCGATCCGTACAATCATGTGGAAGCCGGCCTCTCGGCACTGGAAGGCCTGATCACCGAGCGTACAAGGTTCTTCATTGAAAACCACATGTTGGCCTTGGAATACAAGTCCGGCACACTCGGTGCGAAGGAACGGCACCGGCTGGAGGCATCGCCGGATTTCGATGAC
>DATGHS010000169.1:0-9514 GCA_035307785.1 Gemmataceae bacterium | reverse complement strand
TCATGAACACCGGCACTACGATCTCCGGCCGCGCCAGCATGGGCTCGTGGATCTGGTATGGTCTCGGGGCCGAGACCGATAGCTTGCCCGGCTTCGTCGTGCTTACGTCCACCGGAAGATCGGGCCAGCAGCAGCCGATTGCGGCCCGGCAATGGCATTCTGGTTTTCTGCCAAGCAAATACCAAGGCGTGCTGTTCCGCTCGAAGGGCGACGCGGTGTTGTATCTCGGCAACCCCGCGGGCGTTTCGAACCAGCAGCAGAAAGATGTGGTGGACGCTTCGTCGCAGCTGAACCGGTTAGCAAACCAAAGCATCGACGACCCGGAAGTGCTCACGCGCATTGCCCAGTACGAAATGGCATTCCGCATGCAAACCAGCGTACCGGAGCTGCTCGACCTTTCGAAGGAAAGCGCGAAGACATTGGAAATGTACGGCACCAAAGGAGCCGATGGTTCCTTCGCCGCGAATTGCCTTCTCGCCCGGCGGATGGCTGAACGCGGCGTGCGCTTCATTCAGCTTTACCACCGCGACTGGGACCACCACGGCAACATCAAGAACGATATTCCCGTGGTGGCAGGCGAGATCGACCGAGCCTGCTTTGCCTTGATCACCGACCTGAAGATGCGCGGCCTGCTGGAAGACACGCTGGTGGTCTGGACCGGCGAATTTGGCCGCACGCCGATGGCCCAGGGCGATGGCCGCGATCATCACATCAAGGGCTTTTCGATTTGGCTAGCCGGCGGCGGCATCAAGCCCGGCATCACCTACGGCGCGACGGACGAGCTCGGCTACAACGCCGTCGAGAACATCGTTGAAGTGCATGATCTGCATGCGACGATGCTGCACCTTCTCGGCATCGACCACGAGCGGCTCACGTATCCATTCCAGGGACGCAACATGCGCCTAACCGACGTCGCGGGGAATGTGGTGAAGGGGATACTAACCTGAGCCGCTTGCGGCTTCGCGCTCGGGCCCAAGAACCAACGACATTGATTACACTCAGTGAACACGAAGCCGCAGGCGGCTAAGGGGGCCGCAAAAACCCCGACGCCCGAATCGGCGCTTCCAGTTCTGTGCCGCGCATGAAGCGCATCAGCAGCGGTGTCGTCATCAGCGTCGTAGTCATCGCCATCAACACCAGCATGCAGAACACGCTTTGCGGGATCACGCGCAATTCGTAGCCGAGATTAATCACAATCAGTTCCATCAGGCCGCGCGTGTTCATCATGGCGCCGATGCAGGCGGCTTCGCGCATGCGCAGCCCGCCAATACGAGCCGCCAGTGTGCAGCCGGCGAACTTGCCGACGATCGCGGCTGCAATCACGACGCCGCCCAGCAACCACATTTCCCACGAGCCGAGGCTGCGCACATCGGTCCGCAAGCCGGTGTAGGTGAAGAAGATCGGCAGGAAGAACGCCGTCACCAGATCGTGCAACCGGCGGCTGATGGCTTCGCGGAAAGCCGCCTCGCTTGACAGCACCGCTCCCAGCAAGAACGCGCCGAAGATCGCAAAGATGCCGATCCAGTTGGTGATCGCTGCGCAGGCGAGCATCAGCACCAGCAGAATGGCCAGATCGTTAAGCCCCAGGTCGCCGTTGCCGCGCTTGACGGCCGTGCGCGCCCAGCGCAATAACAGCGGCCGGCCGACGAAGATCATAAATAGCGCAAACGCGGCGGAGAGCCCAATCATCACCAGCGTGTCGAGCAGCCGAAACTTGCCGCGCACCACAGCCGCCACCGCGGCCAACAGAATCCAGCCCACGGCATCATTCACGGCCGCAGCGGTGATGGCGACAGTTCCCAGCTTCGTGCGGCCAATGCCCCACTCCATGATCATTCGGCCCAGCACCGGGAGAGCGGTGATCGACAGCGCGACGCCAAGAAACAGCGTGAAACCCAAAGCCGGCACAGGCTCATTCGGAGCGAACGGTTCAATTTTTTGCAGCAGCAATGGCGCGAGGAGCAAACCAAGCCCGAACGGAAGAGCGATTCCGGCAATGGAAATCGACAGCGCAGCAGGGCCGTGCCATTTCAAATGGCTGAAGTCGAATTCCAGCCCCACCAGGAAGAGCAGCAAAATCAGCCCGATCTGGCTCAGGACCGCGAATGTCTTTTGCAATGCCGGATCGACGATTTCATGCGGCACGCCGGGGAATTCCGGCTGAAACAGCATTCGCGAGACTTGCGGCAGCAGCCAGCCCAAGAGGGATGGCCCCAGCGCCAGGCCAGCGGCGATTTCGCCGACCGTATTCGGCTGGCCGAGTTTACGAAAGAGCCAGCCGAACAGCCGAGCCGACGCGATGAGCACGGCCAATTGGATGAGAATTGGCAGTAGCAATTCTTCGATCGAGAGTCGGCGAAACGAATCGAGAAAATGCAAGAGTTCGGCTGGCATGATGGTGTAGAAACCAAGAACGGAATTTATTCCGTTCCCGCTGGATTCTCGAACGGAATGAATTCCGTTCTACATTCGCTTATCTCCTTCGGGCCGCCTTTCCCGAGAGCAAGCCGGCACTCGACTGAAAAATGCGCTTGCGGCGCTGCTGAATCTTGGCGGCCGGCTCTTCTTGTAGCGACTTCAAGTCTTCCAGGTTCGCCTTGCAGAAGGGGCAGCCGATGGTTTGCAGATGGAAGGTGAGGTAATCCTGTAGCGGCGGGTCGTGCGCTTCCAGCAGGTAGCTGCCGAGTTGCTCGCGCGTTGGGCAGCTTAGCCGTTCGCGCCTCCAGATGGCGCCGACGCTGTGTTCGCCGCGATCGCGCTCCTGCATCACTTGCCGGAGCAAATGGCGCAGCGTTTCGTTGGAGCGAAGGGTTTGTTCGATGCGCGCCGTATCGGAATCCGGCAAGCAATCGTCCAGGTAGGCGTGCAACTGTTCGCGGGTGATCTCGGTCATGGGCCACCCTGTTAAAAAACCAAGCGTGTGTGCACACTATTCTAGATTGCGGAGTGCCCGGCTGCAACGGTGGACGCAGGCAACGGCAGCGGTTGCCGCCATTTCTTCATATTCGGCAACGCGTCGATCTGACTCTGGTAGAATTCATTGCCGTTGCGAGCATCGAATTGGCGGGCCAAGTCGGCCGTTTGCTCCGCAAACCAACCGGAAAGCAGCTTCAAGTCATAGTCGCCACTTTCGACAAATAGTGGGAATTGCTGTGGCAACCGAAGTTTCGCACTCACTTTGCCGTTCTCGACGAGATGGCCAAGCAGGAGCCGGCAGGCCAGGAAGAAATCGAACCGGCTGGAAATATCCACCGACATGAGAGCCGTGTACAGGTGCCTCTGCAGCAGCGTGGCCGCCTTTCCCAGGTTGTCGGTCAGCGACAGGAAGATGATGTGGTCGCCGATCCGGTCAATGTAGCGCGGGTTGCGCGAGATGAGCCGGTAGCAGCGCAAGTGATAGCTCATCGCTTCCGGTACGCGCCGCAAGCGCAGCAGCGGCATCAGCACTGTGGAGAGGATGATCCCCTGGTACAACTCACTTTTGTAGACATTCCGTAATATCGGTGTGGCTGATTGCAGTGTCCTTTCATCATCCGCGAGCAGGTTGCGATACAAGACCTCGAATGCGATTTCCGTCTCCTCGCTATCGCTGAGCCAGTCGCGCTTGCACTGCTTGAATGTCTCGAAGGTGCGGTTCGATGCCTCCACGTCGCCGGTTTCCACGGCCACGCGGTTGCAGAGCAAATGGTAGCCGCGCATGCTCGAGCCGGCCGCCTCGTAGCGCTTGACCATTTCGCGCTTCAGTTCCTCGATCTTCTCTTTGCTCACTTGCGGGAACGACGTGAGTTCGAAGATTACCCAGCGAAACGCCCAGAGCAATTCCTGCGTGTCGAAGCGCTTCGGATCGCGCTCGGTCTGGGCCAGGCACCAGGTGAAGGCCACCATGAGCAGGTCCGGCTGCCCGCCGCACATGGCCGCTGACATGAGCCGCCGCCGGCAACGAAAGCCCCAGTCGAGATCGTTGTGCAAGTCGGCAATGCGCACCGCCTCCTCGACCATGGCGATCTGCTGCGGTCCTTCGGAAAGCGCTTCTGCCTCACGCATGAGTTGCAGAATGCGGTCGGTGTATTCGGGCATGAGAATCCTTAATCAATTGAACAGAAGGAAACGAAGCAAACAAAGAAAGTCGCGTGGGGTGGGCCAATCACAATTCAACTTCTATGCATTCTTATCGTAGAAGTGCACGATTTCCCAAGCTTTTGCTTGCGTGATTCCGTTACGTTGGTCGACAACTAATGGGTGGTCCGCCGGCGCTAATTCGATGAGTGGCCGCAAATTACCTTCACGGAAGAATGCACGCGACTTGAGGAAGAGGGTATTGTCCTCGTAATAGGCGATCCTTGTACAAAGCCATCCGAAAAACGGGCCGATATCCGCGCTATCCGGTTGTTGCAAATATGCCAAAAAGTTCTCGCGCTTTTGGGAAACCCAAACACCGAATCCGAAGCTATCAGGATAGTCGTGAACCGGTATTTCAATCACCCCGCGGATGAAGTAATGCTCGTTGTCAAGAATGCAGGTATCTTCGGTTAACACGAGTCGTTGCGCCCGCTCTTCTTCCGGAACATCCCACCATTGGTCCGGCTTGTCGATGCCGACATGAGGAAGGTCATCGTGATGCTTGCCACAACAGGGACATCGAAAGGACATTGCACTCCCCTCTGCGTTGGCTAGCCGTTGGCCGGCCCAACCATCTTTGGCCCCTACCATGCAATTCCCTTCGTTTGCTTCGTTTCCTTCTGTTCAAATTCATTCTCCGTCTTCCTGCTTCTGAACGCCCCATTCGATGAATGCCAGCAGCCCGTCGTTCAGCAGCGACATTTCCTTTGAACTCAATGGATGATGCCCAAGCAGCAGCGCTTGCACGTACAGCATCTGCACCGAGCGGTGCACCAGTTTTTGATCGCGCAGCGCAGCCAGCCGGCGCACCAGCGAGTTCTGGTAATTGAATGTCAGTTGCGCATGCGGCCCGGCATGGCGCTCGCGGCGGCCGATGTTGTCGAGTACTCCGGACCAGAGAGGACTCGAGATTTCCTTCGATTGCTCCAGGGAGCGGATGAACCGGCCTTCACGGTCGGTCGTGTACATGGCCGGCAATTCCTTCGGCAGGAACTTTCTCATCTCGGCCGAGGTCTTGTACGGCGCCAGCGCGCTTTCCGCGATTTTCAGGAATTCGTGTGTTTCTTCCTGTTCGGCCAGCTCCAGGTCGTCGAACGATTGCGCCAGCGTGCCTGGGTCGATCACCTCCGTGGGCACATCCGGGAAGATTTCGGAATACTTCGCTAGCAACTCGGCGTCATAGGTGTAGGCGCCGTTGACGATGCACTCGTTCTGGGCGGCAGCAACCCGCGACACCTGGCGGAATTGATCGAGATCGGGAATGAAGCGCATGGTGTCGTTCAATTCCCGATATTCACCAAGCGTCATTTCGCCCATCGAAGTTTCGAACGGCAGCCAGTGGATGAAGAGCTTGTAGAATTCGTCGTCCTGAATTGCCAGCGCTTTGATCGACAAATGATGTAAACCGATGAACTTCTCCAGCTTTTGCGGATCGCGCTTTGACAGACCGACCAGGTATTCACGCAAGCACTCGCCCAGCGCGATCCGGGCCGCTTCCAGCTTTTCATCCTCGTAGAACGATTCGCGCGACGCCGTGGGCCGCAGATCATTGGCATTCACGACGGCCCGTACGAAGAACGCCCATTCGGGAAGCAGATTCTCGGCCTCTTCGGAAAGCAGCATGTTCTTCAGATACACGCGGTGCTTTTGCCGGGTCGCCAGATTCGGCGTGAATGGCAGCACGAACGCGATGCCGTCCACGGCCCCGACATTCGAGCGCAGCGGCACGGCATCGAAGAACTTCTGGCTAAACGCCTCATGGCCAAAGGTGAGCAGGGCAATCGACCGCTCTTTGTCGTTGCGGTATTCGTGTCGCCACGGCGCGCCGCCGGCATTCACAATCTCGTTCTGCTTCCCTTCGACTACGCGGATCGGGAAGGGAAGCAGGCCGCCGAAGTGCTTCACCCGATCGCGCACGTGGTCGCCGTCGAAATGCTCTTCAAAGCCCTTCTTGCAGGTGAGGAACACCTGGGTTCCCGGAGCAAAATCGGCTTCCAGCGTTTTGAGCGAATAAGTGCCATCCGGCCGACCGCGCCATTCCAACGGCTTGTGATTGTCGCGCACCGATTTCGTGACAACCACGATCTCTTCGCTGACCACGAAGCAGGACAGCAGGCCGATGCCGAACTGGCCGATGAAGTCGATGGGCCGGTCCCAGTGGGCCGCGCGCTTTGAACTCTCGCCGATCGTGGCCAGGAACTTGTGCACTTCGTCTTCTGTCAGACCGGTGCCGTTATCCATGAAGGCTAGCGTCGGCGGCTTGCCGGGGCGCTGATGAATCTCAATCGTGATTTCGCCCTGGTGCTGCGGATCAAGATAACTGCGCGCGCGAATGGCATCGACGCCGTTTTGCAACAGTTCGCGCACAAACACTTCCGGGCTGCTGTAAAGATGGTTCGACAGCAGATCGATCAGGCCACGCAGGTGAATCTGGAATTTATGTTCCACAGGCGCATTCTCCGAAGGCAAGCTTGCGAGCAATCATTATGGCGGGAAAGTGGCGGCTTGGGCAAGTTTATGTGGTGAAAAATGAAAGGGCGTTGAAGAGAAAGGAGACCACGGATTACACTGATAACAGATAAAGAATGAAGACTGTTTGCAAACTCTGCGTTCTCTGCGCCCTCTGCGGTTAGAGTTCATTCAGAGATTCAACCGCAGAGGGCGCAGAGAACGCAGAGGGAGCCAGAGATCATTGAGCGAGTCAAACATCGTCGTTGAGGTATCAAAATCTGCGTACATCCACATCCCGTTCTGCGCGCATCATTGCGGCTATTGCGACTTTGCGGTCGCGGAAGGGAAGGATCATCTTGTTGCGCTCTATCTCGAAGCGCTCGCGGAAGAAGTATCAAGACTGGGTTCTCCACATCCGGTGCAAACGCTCTTCCTGGGCGGCGGGACGCCATCACATTTGAAGCTCGACCAGCTGCGAAACCTGCTTGAAACGCTAGCCCGCTGGTTGCCGCTAGAGCCGGGCGGCGAGTTCTCGTTGGAAGCGAACCCCGACAGCTTTGAAGCCGAGAAAGCGCGCTTAATTGGCAGATTCGGCGTCAACCGCATCAGTCTCGGCGTGCAGTCGTTTCATGCGCATGTACTTCGAACACTGGAACGCCGGCATGATCCGGAGCACGTCGCTCCGGCGGTGGCTGCGGCGAAGCAATTCAATGGCTGCGTGTCCATCGACCTTATCTTTGGCGTGCCGGGGCAAACGCTCGATGAATGGGCGGAAGACCTGCGGCAAGCGCTTGCGCTGGCGCCGCACCAGATTTCCACTTACGGCCTCACCTTCGAGAAAGGCACGCGCTTGTGGAAGCAAAAAGAGCACGGCGACGTTCGCCCTCTGGCCGAAGACTTGGAATTGCACATGTACCAGCACGCAATGGAGACTCTGGAAGCGGCCGGTTATGAGCAGTACGAGATTTCGAGCTTTGCGAAGCCGGGCCAGCGCTGCCGGCATAACCAGGTTTACTGGGCCAATGAGCCCTGCTTCGGCTTCGGCGTGGGGGCCGCGGCGTACGTGAACGGAACGCGGACGCTGAATGTCCGCAATGTCGAGGGCTACATCCGCAAGGTGCTCGCCGGCGAATCGCCCGTGTTCCAGAGCGAAACACTGGGGC
Source organism: Gemmataceae bacterium (assembly GCA_035307785.1). Classification (GTDB taxonomy): domain Bacteria; phylum Planctomycetota; class Planctomycetia; order Gemmatales; family Gemmataceae; genus DATGHS01. Next base: position 1,781 of record DATGHS010000169.1, on the reverse strand, counting down.
CGGAAGAGCGAGCCCGGGAGACATTGACGCTGAACCTGAGGCGCAAGGAGGGCGTGAGTCGGCAGCGCTTCCGCGAGCAAACGGGATTTGATGTCGATGCGCTGGCGAGCGAGGCGCTGAGGCGGCATGTCGCGGCGGGCTTGCTGGAAGACGATGGCGACTCGGTGCGCTTCACGCAGGCCGGAAGATATGTGGCGGATAGCGTGATTGCGGAGTTGCTGTGACGGGGTCATTGTCCGCAGGGAGACGAGGTCATCCAGTCAGGAACCCCAACGGGGTTCCATCGCGTAGCCCAGGGTTGCCGCGCTTCGCGGCTACCCTGGAGGCCGGGATCATTCTCCCAATTACCCCGAAGGGGTTCCATCAAATTTCAATCCCAAACATATCGCTCATCCCACTCGACGCCGTACTTCCTCAACAATCGCCGTAATTCATCTTGGAATGACTCGGTACGATGATGCTCTTCTTGATTGGCTATGTATTTGATTAATGCGTCGACATGGCTGGGGCTGATCGAAAAAACACCATAACCAGCCTGCCAATAGAAGTCGGTCAGCGAAGGTGACTTCGTCTTGATCCATTGAGATGATTCGCGCTTCAATTCCTTGACGAGGTCGGCCACTGAGATGCTGCGACCAAGACAGCAAAGGATATGAACATGGTCCGCTACACCGCCTACGCGCAGAATAGGACAATCAAGACCGTTACATGTGCCGCCCAGGTACTTGTGCAATTCTTCGCGAACAAGCTTGTCACTGAGAAATGGTTGCCGATTTTTCGTGGAGAAGACGATGTGAACATAGATTTGGGCGAACGATTGGGACATGGGAGTGGCCTTGATGGAACCCCTTCGGGGTATGTGTGTCTGGGTGGCTCTCTTTCCCAGGGTAGCCGCGAAGCGCGGCAACCCTGGGCTATGAGATTGAACCACTTTGGGGTTCCCCGGCTTACCATCTCATTGCATGATCACACCTTCCGCAGCATGATCGCAAGCTTTTGCCCGTCGATCTCCACATCGATCTTCGCCGCGTCGCTGCCTAACGGCTTGTCGCAAAACTTCACCGTTAGCGTTTCCTCGCCGATGTAATCGCGATTCGCGGCAATGGCTTGCGGCAACTTCGGCGAATCGGTGCCGAGATACAGCACGATGCGGTCGCTCATTTCCAGGTTGGCTTGCTTGCGCAGGTCTTGCACGAAGCGCACGATCTCGCGCGCCATTCCGGCCTGGGCGAGTTCCTCGGTGATTCGCGTATCGATGGCGACTTGCGTCGCCCCGTCGGCGACGCCAACCCAGCCCTCTTGCACCGCCTTGTAGGAAACGATCAGATCAGTTGGTTCCAGCGTCACCGGTCCGCCGGGACATTGCAACTCCAGGCGAACGTCGGTCAGCCCTTCGATAACGGTGCAGATTTCATTGATGCGCGGGCCGAATTTTTGGCCGATCGTTTTGCGGTTGGGGCGAATCTCGACTTTTAGCAATGGCCCATCATTCGGGTCGTGCAGTGTGACTTTGCGGATGTTCAACTCATCCTGAATCTGGTCGGCGAAGCGTGCCACGGCTTGTTGGTCCGCCTCGCTTCCGGGCTGCACTTTCATTTCCGCAAGCGGCTGGCGGACTTTGATCTTCACGGAATTGCGAGCCGACGAGCCGAGCGTGACGAGCCGCAGCAGCGCTTCCATGTCTTGCGAGAGTTCGGGATCGATGAGCGAATGGTCCGCTTCGGGGAAGTCGGCGAGATGCACCGATCTGTTAGCCCGAAGCGCAAGCGAGGGCTCCTCCT